>CBFHPD010000263.1:0-4484 GCA_965657495.1 uncultured Flavobacteriales bacterium | reverse complement strand
TGAAGGCGGGCTGGGCGGCAGCGGTGGTCGGGGCAGGAGCGGCCCTGGCGTGGGCGCTCGCGGTGCCGCGTTCGGAGTTGGCGGTGGTGTGGGGCGTGGGGGCGCTGTTGGCGCTGCTTGCGGCGGGGTGGCACCGGTGGGGGCCGGCAGATGGCCGGGCCGTGCTGGTGGCCGCGGTGGCGCTCCGGTTGGTGGCGTGGGCGGTGCCGGAGACGCCGCAGCTGAGCGAGGATTGGGTGCGTTATGCGTGGGACGGGTGGGCGCTGAATGAGGGGGTGTGGCCGGTGGGGGTGGTGCCGGAGGAGGCGCAACGGGATTTGGCCTGGGATGCCAACGCGGAGTGGATGCTGGGCCAAATGAACAGCCCGCAATACCCGGGGGTCTATCCGCCTGCAGCGCAAGTCCTGTTCGCCCTGCCGTGGCGCCTCGGTGCGCCCTCGCCCCACGCGTGGTGGCGCGCATTCCAAGGCCTGCTTGCCTTGCTCGACGGCCTGGCGGTCTGGGGCCTCATCCGCCTGTTGCGCCGCTCGGGCCGCTCGGTCCGCGGGGCGGCCTGGTACGCGTTCCACCCGCTCGTGCTGTTCGAGGGGGTAGGAAACGGGCACCTCGAAGTGGTTGTGGTGGCGGTGGGCGTGGGGGTGGCGTTGGCGTGGCCGCATCGCCCGCGGGCAGCGGCGCTCGGCGCCCTCGCCATGATTGCCTTCAAGTGGATGCCGGTTTTGGGGTTGCCGGCGTGGGCGTGGAGCCGCCGGGCGCACTGGCGGCGCGAGGGGTGGGTTTGGGTCGTTTGGGCGGCGGCGGCGGGAGCCTTTGCTTGGATGGCGTGGGCGAGCATGCGGTTGTTCATCGACCGCTTTGAGTTCAACGCGGGGCCGTACTTTTTTGTGAGGGGCCTCATCATGCAGGGGACGCCGTATAACCCCATCCGGTGGTTGGGTCCGGTGATGACCGCGCTGGGCGGCGTGGCGGTGCTGTGGGCGGCCACGCGGAGCCGGTGGACGCTGGCGCAGCGGTGGACAGCGGGGTGGGCGCTTTGGCTGACCGCGGCCACCACCGTGCACCCGTGGTACGCCCTGTACCTCGTGCCGCTCAGCCTGTTCACACCTTGGCGGTGGCCGTTGCTCGCGGCCGGTGTGGTCGCGCTGAGCTACGCCCACTACCTGCCGGGCGGGGTGCGCATGGAGGTGGTGGCGGTGGAATGGGCGGTGATTGCTGGCGGGATTTGGCTTGATCACCGCCGCCTCAACGGATCCCGGTGACGATGTAGTCGAAGAGCGGGTTGTTGCGTTCCGGGCTCGGATGGGTGAAGGGCAGCGGCATATACTTCGGTGGATGCAACAGGCCGCGCTGCGTCATTTCTTGCAAGGTGTCGTAGAATTCCATGGAGCACTTGCCGAGGAGCAGCGGGCTCAAATCCTCCTCGCGTCGCCAGAGTTCGAAAACCTCCCGCAGCCCTTGCAGGTACAGGTAGTCCTTCGTCAGGCCGCCGCCGCGGTAAACCCGGGTGGTCAGCTTATACGCCGCATGCGCCTCGAGGTCGAGCTCGTGCGTCAGGTGGCGGTAGGTCTCCACGAAATCCGCGCCCAAAACCATGTGGTTCACAGCGATGACGCGGTAGGCGAGCTCCTTCAACCGGCGCAAGGTCGTGTTTCCGCTGAGGTATTCGGCCAGCACGGCGAGTCCTTCCTGCGTGCGGGTCGACACACGGGTCCCGATGCCGAGCAGCTTCAACGGTTGCGCGGCGGCATTCATCGTCGTGACCATGTGCACCCCGATTTCGTGGTGAACCAAATACCGCAATTCCTTTGGCCGAAACGTCGCCCCCTTCTTCAGCAACACCTTCCTTTCAGCGTTGTTCACCATGGCGTCCGCTACGATGCGCGAGGTGACCTGCACCTTGCCTTTGAAACCGTAGGCCGCCATGCCGTCGAGGAAGGCTTGGCGCGCCTCGTCGGTGCCGACCCGCTTCTCCGGCCGCGCCTCCTCTTCGACCTCGGGGAGGTGGAGCAGGTAGTGGGCGTTCCGCAAATCCTGGTCGGAAGGCGCACCGTAGTAGCGCAGGGAGTTGTAGAGGAAGTTGGGGGTGCCGAGGGTGGCGAGCAGGTCCACCTTGTCGAGGTAGGCGCTGATGGTGGCCTCGTAGAGGTACCGGATGCTGTCGTCCTCGATGCGTTCCACCGGAATGCGCAGGAGTTGCCGCTTCTGTTCGAACGGGTCGAGCTGGAGCGGCCGGTAGGTGAACTGCGGATTGGACGCGCCTTTGGAGGCGAAAAAGGCCCGGCGCTCGCGCTCCACATTGGTGGGGTTGACGTGGTTGAGCACCTCAAATCCCTTGACGAGTTGATAGAGCTCGGCATCCACCGTCAGCAATTCCGGGGTGGGCTCCGACGGCAGCATGCCCACCGCTTCCGGACTGGAGTAGCGGGTGTGCCGCTTGGCAAAGGCCCAGGCGTGGTCGATGATGGCTTGCTTGAACACCTGTTGCAGGCTCCGGGTGATGGCGGGGTACCGCTCGCCCGTTTCTTCGTCGCAGTACACTTTTTTCACTTCCGTGGCGAGGACGAGCGTGTGCTCGAACCGTTCGGAGAGGTAGGCCAAATTGTAGCCCCGTCCCATGAAGACATCGTTGATGCCACAGGCTGTGTCGATGTCGTGGGGGAGTTCTTGGGAGGAAAGCAGGTCGGCGAAGGCGGTGACTTCGCTGTGCCATTTGGCCTGCAACCGCTCGCTGCCAATGTTGAACGTCGGCACCGGCCGCTCCCACCGCTTCCAATTGTAGCTGTGGATGTCGTACACCACGCACCCGCCAAACCGGCGTTCAATCTCGGCCACCAGCGCCCCGAGCACTTCGTAAAACCGGCGATGACGGGCCAACGACCGCTGGCGCTCCTCGCGGTTCAACGGGCGGTTCCAGACCTTGCGCCCCCACGCTTCGTCAAAGATGGCTGCGCTCGGCGCCCGGTTCAGGTCGTACGCATACCGCGAATCGAGGCCCATGACGGTGATGGGCATGGGGGTGATGAAGGTGTCCGTATCCGGGTCCTCCTCCTGCCACCGGTCGAATTCATCGAGCGCGCATTTCAGCTGCAGTTCATGGCGCATCCGGCCTCCCGCGTGGATGGCGGTGCACACAAACGGCACGTAATCGGTGATGCGGATGCGCAGCCCCGTATCGGTGGCCTCCGCTTCAAAATCGCGACCGGCGCGGATCTTCTCGATGATCTCAGCGCTGGTCAGTTGCAACGGCTTGCTCACGCTTCGTCCACGGTTCGTCTCAAGGCCACCCGCCGCTCACGGCTCCACGATTGCTGGCGCACCATGTCCTCCGCCCAATCAATGATGCGGCGTTGCAACTTTACCTTGTTCAGGCGGTTGATGTTCACGATGCCCCCGGGGCTCAACACGTTGACCTCGATGAGCTTGCCTCCGATGAGGTCGATGCCGACGAAGAACAGGCCGTCTTTGATGAGTTTGGGGCCGATGAGCTGGCACACGCGCTTTTCTTCGGCCGTCAGCACGTGCTTCACCGCCTTGCCTCCTGCGTGCACGTTGGATCGTGCTTCCCCCTCGGCGGGCACGCGCTTCATGGCGCCGATGGGCTCCCCGTGGAGCATCAGCACCCGCACGTCGCCTTCTTCCGCGCCTTCCACATAGTCCTGGATGATGACGTAATTCGACTCGTTTCCCTTGCCGGAGATGTAGAAGTCGAGCAGGGAATTGATGTTCTGAATCGCGTTTTTCTCGATCACGATGACCCCGCTGCCGCCAAATCCATTGAGCGGCTTCATGATCATCTTCTCCGAAGTGTTCTCGCGGATGACCCGCAGGAGGTAGTCCTTGTTCTTGCTGACCCACGTCCGCGGCGTGATTTCCGCGCCGGGGCCGTTCATCGCCGCCGTGTAGAGCTTGTTGTTCGCTTCGCGCAGCCCGAGGACGTTGTTCACCACCAGCACGTCGTCCTTCACGGAGTCGAGGAAGTTGAGGACCGTGGCGTCGAGCGGCGGGTTCGCCCGCATGAAGATGACATCGAAGCCGGCGAGCGGCAGCATCTGCTCCTTGAATTTGGCCTGCTTGTAGAACGTCTCGATGGTCTTCGAAGGCTTGACGGCGGGGTCGAACATCCGGCAAAATGCCATCGTCGTGGAGTCGCGGATGGTCAGGTTCGAGGCCGTGGTCAAGGCCAAACGGTGGCCGCGGATCGCACATTCGTGGATCATCCGCAAGGTGCTGTCGGAAGCGGGGGTGATCGCCTCCCAAGGGTACATGATGAAGCAGACGTTCATGGGGTGGGATTTCGCGGCGAAAGTAACGAAGCAACCGGTGGCGAAAACACGCCGAAACATAAATTTCACCTTGCCTTTTTGATTTTCACTCCGACGGAAGCCAAGCAACGCATGAAATCGGTCCGTTTGCAGGCATTCAATTTGTCACACTTGGGCGGTTACTGGGGGTGACAGATGGAATAAGTAGTTGAATATCAGCAT
>CBFHPD010000262.1:0-5530 GCA_965657495.1 uncultured Flavobacteriales bacterium | reverse complement strand
ATCATGTAATTTTCGCCCCATGAAGCGAAATGAACAAGCGATGGTGCCGGCTGTTGGGGTCATCACCGGGGACATCATGGGGTCGCGCGAGGCGGACGCGGAGCGTTGGATGCCCGTGTTGACCGAATGTTTGGCGGATTGGGGCGCCGCGACGCGCGATTGGGCGATTTACCGAGGAGACAGCTTTACCCTGGTCGTTCCAGCGGGCCAAACCTTGCTCGCCACCCTCCAAATCAAGGCAGCCCTCATCGGATCCGGGGGCGTCAACGTTCGTTTGGGACTGGGGTTGGGCTCCCTCACCTTGCGCGCCCCAGAGGTGACGCAATCCCAAGGCGACGCGTTCGAGCGGTCTGGCGAGGCCTTCGATGCTTTGCAGCGCAAGTCCCTGAAGCTGGCCACCGGCAACGCGACGTGGGATGCCGATTGGGAAGTGCTGCTCGCGTTCGCCATGCGCATCGCGGACCATTGGACGGAGGCCGAGGCGCTGGCCATGGAGGTGGCGCTGGCCCACCCCGATTGGACGCAGGGCGAATGGGCAGAGGCGCTGTCCAAATCCCAAAGCACCGTCTCTGCCACCCTCAAGCGCGCCTGCTTCGACGAGTTCGTGGCCCTGCTGCGCTTGTTCGCACAACGGGTCGTTTCATGAGTGCCTTTGCGGTCTTGCTGGCCGCCCACGCGATCGGCGATTACGTTTTTCAGACCGCGGCGTCCATTGCGGAGAAGCGCACGAAGCGGTTGCGCTCGGGGCGGTTTTGGCGCCACATCTCAGGGCATGGCGTGTTGGCTGTGATCGCGCTGCTGCTGGCCGACGTGGCGCCAGGCCGGGCGCTGCTGCTCGGGGCCCTGACGGCGGCCATTCACGGGATGGTGGATTGGGCAAAGGTGGTCGTGGACGCCCGGCTGCCGGTGCGCTCGCCGTGGAAGGTGCGCGCGTATTTGCTGGACCAAACGCTCCACGTCCTCACCGCGTTTGCCCTTGCCTCCACGACACCGGCCGCGCCCGCTCCGGATTTGGTTGTGGGCAGTGCTTGGGTCGCCTTGGTCCTGTTTGCTACCGCGGGAATTGGTCACGCTGTGGGCATGTATTTGGCGCGCTTCGGCGAGGTGCCCGGAGAGGAAGGGCTCGCCGGAGCCGGCTTCCAAATCGGAACCATCGAGCGGCTCCTCGTCGTGGTGTTCGTGGTGCTCCAAGTGTGGGAGGCCGTCGGGTTTCTCCTCACCGCCAAGTCCATCTTCCGATTCGGCGACATCCAACGCGCACAATCCCGCGCGCTGACCGAGTACGTGCTGATCGGCACGCTGGTCAGTGTGGGCGGAGCGGCCTTGTTAGCGCTGGTGTTCATGACCGGCCTTCCGCTCGGCAGCTTGTGAAAAAAAAAGCCGGCCCCATCGGGACCGGCTTTTCAAATGCGGTCGAAGCGGGTCACTCCACCACCACCAGTTGGCGGTAGGCGTGCGCATCGGAAGCACCGACCAGCACGTAGCTGCCCGCGGCCCAATCCGCGCACGGCAACACGATGGTTCCCCGCACATGTTGCAAACTCATCACGTGTGCGCCTTGCACTGAATAGACCTCCAATCGCTCTAAAGGCTCTGGCAATGTGATGGTTGCGTTTTCGCGGGTCGGCGTCGGATAGACCTGAAGACCGAGGGGAGCGGCTTGGTCGACGCCCAAACCAATTTGCACATCGTCCGCTGAGCGCACTTCGATTTTGTACTCCTCGTAGTGGTAGTTCAAGGGGCCCGTCAACGTGTAGTACTCGTCTTGCACCCAGCCGGTTTCGGGGATGTAGATGTAGTCGTTCGTCTTGCAGGGGCCGCTGCCGTCGTCGAAGAGGGCTTCGCCAAAATCGGCATCGGGGGTGGTGCATTGTGCGTTCGTGACCGTGACGAGGCAGCCCTCGTAGGCTTCACCCGAGGCCACTTCTGCCGTGGACAAGGCGGCGGACGCCGGGAGCGCGTTGCCGGTGGAAACCACGGTGAAGGAGGTGACGTTGATGAGTTCGGTGTTGTCAAAGTACTCGGCGACTTCAGCTTCCATGATGACTTCGTCCCCGATGTTCGGGAGCTGGGTGTTGTCGTAAACGTAAACACCGCTCCAGGGACCGCCCGCGGGGTCTTGGAGGAAGTAGCCGATGACGCCGGAAGTGGTTGAGGTGACGTTGTTGGCGACGATGATGCCGGAGGTGGTCACGGTTTGGCCTACCAACGGCGAAGCAAAGAGCTCACCTTGGATCTCGTAAACCGAGTGGGTCACCTGCGCGTGCGCTGCAGCGGTCGTCAACATCGCGGCGGCCAATACGGCCTGCTTGGAAAATGCTTTCATGGAATGTGGGTGTAAATTGCGCGTGCAAATTCCGAGAAAACACGCTGAACGCCAAACCATGGAGAAATTTTCACGCGGATTCGACCGAGCCCCCCAGGGGCGGGTTGCATTCATCACGGGGGCGACCTCGGGCATCGGGGCGGCCACCGCCCGCATGGCGGCTGCGGCCGGTTGGGCGGTGGTGGTGACGGGGCGCCGAGCAGAGCGGTTGTGGCCGCTCGTGGAGGAGATCGGGGGAGCGGGGTTGGTCTTTGATGTGCGGGATCGGGAGGCGACAGCGGCTGCAATTGCGGGCGTTCCCGCGGCGTGGGTGCCGGAGGTGCTGGTGAACAATGCGGGGCTTGCGGTGGGGTTGGGGCCAGTAGACGCCGGGGTGTATGAGGATTGGGACCGGATGGTGGACACGAATGTGAAGGGGTTGCTGCACGTGTCGCGCGAATGGCTGCCGCGCATGCAGGCTGGGGCACGGGTCATCAATGTGGGGAGCGTGGCTGGGCGCCAGGCATATCCAGGAGGCGCCGTGTACAACGCCTCGAAATTCGCGGTGGACGGCCTGACGCAAGCGATGCGCATGGATTTGCTGCCGCGGGGCATACAGGTCGGGCAAGTGGCGCCCGGGGCGGTGGAGACGGAGTTCAGTAACGTGCGCTTCAAGGGGGACGACGCGGCGGCGGATGCGGTGTACGATGGGTTTGAGCCGCTGCGCGCCGAGGATGTGGCGGATGCGATTTGGTACATGGCCACGCGGCCGCCGCACGTGTGCATCCAGGACGTGTGGATCATGCCGGCTGCACAGGCCAGCGCGTATCACCTGAACCGGTCGGCGCAATGAGGTGGCTCGCGGCGGTGGGGGTGGTGCTGGCGGGCTGCGGCTTTCAGTCGGAGACGGTGGATTTGGTGGTGCACAATGCACGGGTGGTCACGATGGATCCGATGGGCACGGTGGGCCAAGCCGTGGCGATCCGCGACGGGCGCGTGGTGGAGGTGGGGGCTGAGCGTGCCATATTAAATAGGTATCGAGCGGATGAGGTGGTGGATGCTGCGCAGGCGACGATTTACCCGGGTTGGATGGACGCGCACGCGCATTTTTTGGGGTATGCTCAAGGGCTGGGCGAGGTGAACTTGGTCGGCACGGCGAGTTGGGCGGAGGTGCTGGAGCGCTTGGCGAGCGGGGAGGGGGAGTGGCTCATCGGCAGGGGGTGGGACCAAAACGACTGGGAGCAGCCGGAGTTTCCCACCCGGGAGGAGCTCGATGCCCGGTACCCGGATCGGCCGGTGGTGCTGCAGCGCATCGATGGACACGCCTTGGTGGCGAACGGTGCCGCCCTTGCGGCTGCGGGCATCACGGGGGACGCGGTGTTCGAAGGGGGCGAGGTCGTTTTGGATGCGGCCGGGCGTCCCACCGGGGTCCTGATCGACGCGGCCGCCGCTGCCGTGCTGGCCGTCGTGCCCGAACCGGACTCACTCATGAAGGTGGCGGCCTTGCAGGCAGCGGAGCAGCGGTTGGCCGCGGTCGGGTTGACCACGGTGGTCGACGCCGGCCTTTCCGTGGAGGACATCCGGTTGATGAACGCCATGCACGAGGCGGGGGACTTGAAGATGCGGGTGGTGGCCATGGCGGCCGATGAGCCGGCGTCATGGAAGTGGCTCTCGGAGGAGGGGCCGCTGGTGACGGAACGTTTGGTGGCGCGCTCTGTGAAGTTCTACCTCGACGGAGCGCTCGGCTCCCGCGGAGCTGCCCTGAATGCGGCGTACGCAGACCGGCCCGGTTGGAAGGGGCTGGTGCTGTTGGACTCGGCGGAATTTGGCGCACGCCTCGAGCGGTGTGCCGAACTGGGGGTGCAAGCGGCGACGCACGCCATCGGTGATCGGGCCATGGATTTGGCCTTGCACCTCTACGCGGAAGTGCTCGGGGGGACCAACGACCGGCGCTGGCGCATCGAGCACGCGCAAGTCCTCGGACGGGACAACCTCGAAGCGATGGCGGCATATAATGTGCTGCCGAGTGTCCAGCCGACGCATGCGACGAGTGATATGTATTGGGCGGGTGAACGGCTCGGGCGCAACCGAGTGCGGCGGGCGTATGCGTACAAATCCCTGCTCGAAGCGAACGGGATGCTGGCCTTGGGCACGGATTTCCCGGTCGAGGACATCGACCCGCGGGCCACGTGGTTCGCGGCCACGGCGCGCACCGACGCCGCAGGTTACCCCGTGGGGGGCTTCCAGCCGGAGGAGGGGTTGACGGCCGAACAAGCGCTCAAGGGCATGACCTTGTGGGCGGCCATCGCAAATTTCCAAGAGGCGGACCTGGGATCCATCGAAGCGGGCAAGTGGGCGGACCTGACCTTGGTGGACCGGGATTTGCTCCAGGTCACACCGGTACAGGGGCGCGAGGCGGAGGTGCTCGGAACCTTGGTGGCCGGAGAGTGGTTATACCGTGCAGAGCGATTCATGCCATGAAGCAGTACGGAGCCTTGATCGGGGTGGGGGTGGTCTTTGCGTTCGCCGTGACGTGGGGGGCGTTGGAGCTGATGCCCGAGCGCACGCTGCCGGTGTTGCAGCCGAGCGATTTGAACCCTGCGCTGGTGGATGCGTCCTTGCGGCACGCGGAGCGGCATCGGATTTTGCCCTTCGAGCTGGTGAATCAATTGGGGGACACGGTGACCGAGGCGGATGTTGCAGGCCAAATCCTGGTCGCCGACTTCTTCTTCACCCGCTGCCCCACGATTTGTCCCGTCATGACCCAACAGCTCACCCGGGTCCAAGCCGCTTACGCCGACGAATCCCGCTTGCGCATCCTCAGCCACAGCGTCACCCCCGCGGCTGACAGCGTCTCCGTACTGGCCGCCTATGCCGACCGCTACGCCGCCGATCCCTCCCGCTGGTGGTTCCTCACGGGCGACAAGGCCCACATCTATCACCTCTCGCGCCGGAGCTACTTCTCGTGCCTCGAAGACGGCGACGGTGGGATGCAAGATTTCGTCCACACGGAAAACGTGGCCCTCATCGACCCATCGGGCCGCATCCGGGGCATGTACGACGGCACATCCACCTCCGAAGTCGACCAACTCATCGGCGACATCGCCTTGCTCCTCGACGCAACCCGCTGACTTCCCGAGGAATAGAGGCGAGTGCGAAAAAAGTTTGTGGAAATCGTCGAAAGTAGTGCTTGGCATGCAGTACATTTGCACCCGCTTTCGAAGG
>CBFHPD010000261.1:0-1305 GCA_965657495.1 uncultured Flavobacteriales bacterium | reverse complement strand
TCGACGAAGCCAGAAACGGATGGCGTGAAGGTCCACACGTTGCCATCCCCGGTGCCGTTGTAAGCAGCAATCGGTGCGCCGTCCGCTGCGATTTCAAAGTTGGTGCCGCCGTCGCCATAAACATCTACGTGGATGAAATCGAACGCGCTGTCCGACGGCAAACAATAAGGCCCTTCTGTGATGATGGCATTCGAGGCATACGTCTCGGAACCACCGCCATTCCCGTTTCCATCGCATCCCACCTCTTCGGAATTGCCGCCAAAAGCCCACGTAGACGAGCCGCAAGGGTCGCCCGCGTCCACGATTTCCCAATACACTTCATACCCCCACGCATCTGTGTCGGTGGTGACGGTGACAGCGGACTCGCCGGCAGGACATTGGCCCCACGCAGCGGTTGAAATGGCCAAAAAAACGGCGGCGTCAATTCCCTTCCTTAACATGTTTTTCAAAACTTTTAGGGGGGTAAGATAGTGCGGGATTGGATTGTGCACCTTGCGTTCATAGATTCGCCACTTGCTTCGTTCAAACCGAACCCCTATGCTTGTCCTGCTTTCTCCTGCTAAAACCATCCAATGTTCCGAAAACGAACACGCGCCCTCTGCGTCGCAGCCGGTGTTCTTGGAGGAAGCGGCGTACTTAGCGAACAAGCTCGCGAAGCTTTCCGCGAAAAAGCTGGGGGACATGATGCACATCAGTGCGGATTTGGCTCAACTCAATGCTGAGCGCTACGCCCAGTGGTCGCTGCCATTTCACCCGGGCAATGCGAATCCGTGCATCGAATGCTTCCAAGGCGAGGTCTACCGGGGCCTCGATGCGAAAACGTTCAAGGAGCCGGACCTCGAATTCGCCCAACGGCACGTGCGCATCCTGAGCGGTTTGTATGGCGTGCTGCGTCCGCTCGACCTGATGCAACCTTACCGGTTGGAGATGGGGACCAAATGGGCCGTCACGCCCACCAAGCCCAACCTGTATGCCTACTGGGGCGACCGCATCGCCCGATCGCTCGCCGATGACGCCCCGAAGGCCGTGGTGAATCTGGCCAGCCAGGAATACAGCAAGGCCGTGCAGCGGGACGTTTTGCCTTGCCCCGTCATTGACATCCAATTCAAAGACCTCGTCCGTGGCGAACTGAAAATCGTTGGGACGTATGCGAAATTGGCCCGCGGCATGATGGCGCGGCACCTGGTCAAACATCGCATCACCGATCCGGAACACCTGAAACAATTCACAGACGGCGGCTACCAATTCACGCCGGCTCAATCCACAGAACAGACCTGGGTGTTTTCCCGGGACCCTCATTCCAAT
>CBFHPD010000260.1:0-9174 GCA_965657495.1 uncultured Flavobacteriales bacterium | reverse complement strand
TGGCACTCGTGGCAAGGTAGATGGCGCACTGGCTCAGGACGATGCGGCCTTCGGGCATGCCGATGCGTTCAAGGGCCTCGAACGTCGTGGTGGCGATGACGAGGGCCGTCGGGTTCGCGAGGCCGATGTCTTCAGAGGCGGAGATGACCATGCGCCGGGCGATGAATTTGGCATCTTCCCCCCCTTCGATCATGCGGGCCAAATAATACACCGCCGCATTCGGGTCGCTCCCTCGAATGCTCTTGATGAAGGCCGAAACGATGTCATAATGGGCCTCCCCCGTCTTGTCGTACTGCACCGGGTTCGCCTGGATGACGGCCTCCACGGCGGCATTCGTCACCACGGCCGGGCGGTCCGGCAAGCCCCCGACCACCAACTCCAGCACGTTCAGCAGCCGGCGGCCATCGCCGCCCGAAGCCCGCAACAGCGCTTCCCACTCCGTCACTTGCGCCCCGCGTTCCTGCAGCCACGCATCGCCGTCGAGCGCTCGCTGCACCAGGGCCTTGAGGGCGTCGGCATCGAAGGCCTGCAGCACGTAGACTTGGCAGCGGCTCCGCAAGGCCGGAATCACCTCGAAGGAGGGGTTCTCCGTGGTGGCGCCAATGAGGGTCACCAGGCCTTTTTCGACCGCCCCGAGCAAGCTGTCCTGCTGCGATTTGGAGAATCGGTGGATCTCGTCGATGAACAAGATGGCGCGACCGGCGAACAAGCCCGCCCGCTCCACGCTGGCAATCACTTCGCGGACTTCCTTCACCCCGCTGTGGATGGCGCTCAGCTGGTGGAACGGCCGACCGGATTGCTCCGCCAAGATGCGGGCCAACGTCGTCTTCCCCACCCCCGGCGGCCCCCACAAAATCATGGACGGCAAGCTCCCTTGCTTCAGGGCCCTCCGCAACAGGGCCTCCTCCCCGACCAAATGTCCCTGGCCCACATAGTCTTCAAACGTCCGCGGCCGCATCCGTTCCGCGAGCGGGGTTTGTTCCGAATCGTGCATCATGGCGTGCGTGCGTTCAAAGGTGCGTCGGCCGGCCGCTTGTGCTTCCAGCGCTTGTGGGTCCAAAGCCAGTGCTCCGGTTCACGTTGGATGTCGGCCTCGAGGAGGTCGATGCAGCGTCGCAAGATGTCGCCCTCTGGAAGCGCCCGCGGATCCTCCGTCACGACCTCGTAGCGGCAGCAATAGTGGCCCCGGCGTTCCTTGGTGATGTGGCCGAAGACCACCGGCATGTTGTGCGTTCGCGCGAATTGCTCCATGCCCCAGTACCACGCGGTTTCTTGGTGGAGGAAGGTGGTCCACCAGGACTTTTGGGGGTTGGCGGGGCTTTGATCGAAACCGAAGACGACGGCTTGCTTGGGCGTGGCGTCGGGGGCGAGGTGGGATTTGGCCCAGGCCTTCGCCTCCAAGGTGGGGATCATGTTCAGGCCAAATCGCTCACGCGATCGCCGCATGGCCCCGTCCATGAACGGATCCGAAAGCCGCTTGTAAATCGCGGTGACTTGGTGCCGGAGCGGGCGATTCGCCGTCACCGCGTAGAGCTCCCAGTTGTTCTGGTGCCCTCCTGCAATCACCACGTGGCGGCCAGCCTGCTCGAACGCGTCAAGCAGCGCGGTGCCTTCGTAGCGCATCCGCGGGGCGACTTGCCCCTCCCCCACACTGAAGTGCTTGATGGCCTCCACGACCAGGTCCCCAAAATGGCGGCCAAAAGCCCGCTCAATCCGCCGCCGTTCCCGGGCGGTGCGATCGGGAAAAGACCGGTCAAGGTTGCCCCGAATGACCCGACGCCGGTACCCCACCACGCGCATCGCCACGAAGGTGAGCCCCGACGAAACGGCATACAGCACCCCGTACGGCAACCGGCTCAGCGGGTACAACAAGAATCGGTACACCCCCTTCATGATGCCGCGGACCATTCGGCGCCTTCGCTCACGATGTGTAAGCCATCGTACGCTACGTGCACGTGCTTCGGAAGTTGGGCGGGCAGTTCGCGGGCACACCCCATTTGGTGGGACAAATGCGTCAAAAAAGCGCGCTGGGGCCTCACCTCCTCGATGACGGCCAACGCCTCCGACAAGGTGAAGTGGCTCACGTGCTCCTTGTGGCGCAAGGCATTGAGCACCAGTACGTCCACGCCTTGCAAGCGCTCCCACGTTGCGGGCTCCAGCCGGTTCGCATCGGTGATGTAGGCCACGCCCCCCACGCGGTAACCAAGGACGGGCATCCGGGCGTGCATCACGGGCAACGGGTACCACGTGGCGTCCCCCAAAGCAAAGGGCGATGCGTCGATGCGGTGCAGGTCGATGCGCGGGATGCCGGGGTAAGGATCGGCATCGAAGATGTAATGGAATTCGCGGCGGAGGGCGCGCTCCACGCGGTCAGTGGCGTAGACGGGCATTTCGCGGCCTTGGATGAAATTGTAGGCGCGCACGTCGTCGAGGCCGGCCACGTGGTCCTTGTGTTCGTGGGTGAACACGACGGCGTCGAGGTCCACGACCTGGTGGGTGAGCATCTGCTGCCGGAAGTCCGGGCCCGCGTCGATGGCCACGGTTCGGCCACCGGCTCGGACGACCGCTGAGGTACGGAGCCGCTTGTCATGCGGATCCGTGGAGGTGCAGACCGGGCAGCTGCAACCGATGACGGGAACGCCTTGGGAGGTGCCGGTGCCGGTGAAGGTGAGTTCGACGCGCATGGGACGAAGGTACGTTTGGAGGCAGGAAAATTTGGCCTGAAAGCCCTTACCTTTACCCTCGACCACGGATGTTGAAACCCTGAATTCTCGCGCCTTGGACCCCAATCGCGTTATCCTATCGGCCAAACAAAAGGCCCTGCGCATCAACCTGAATCAAGACCTCTACGGCACGTTTGCCGAAATCGGGGCCGGTCAGGAAGTGGTGCGCCATTTCTTCCGAGCCGGTGGCGCTTCAGGTACCATCGCGAAGGCCATCTCAGCCTACGACAAGGACTTCTCCGACGCCATCTACGGCAAGGAGGCGAAGGGCCGCTATGTGTGTGAAGCGCGCCTCGTGAAGATGCTGCAGCACGAATACCGGTTGATGACCACGCGCCTCGAGCGGCAGGAGCATCCGACCAAGCACTTCTTCGCCTTCGCCAACACCGTGGCGACCATCAACTACCACAAGACCATTCAGGGGCACGGTTGGTTTGGGTTGAAGTTCCAAACGGCACCGGATCGCGAGCCGAGCGAGGTCATTTTGCATGCGCGGCTGCACGAGCAAGATGCCTTGTTGCAGCAGCAAACAGTGGGGATTTTAGGGGTCAACTTGATCTATGGCTCGCTGTTCTTGCACAAGCGGCCGAAAGATCTGCTTCAGTCGCTGTACGACGAGTTGGACCGGGATCAGGTGGAGATCGATATGATCCAAATGAACGGGCCCGACTTCGAGGGAGTGGACAACCGATTGCTCAGCTTGCAACTGGTGAAAAACGGGATGACCGATGCCGTCATCTTCAGCCCGGACGGACGCAACCTGCAAGCGGCAGACGTGCTGTACAAGAAAAACATTTTGGCCATCCGCGGCTCCTTCCGCCCGGTAACCAAGGTGAATATCGACATGATTGCCAAAGGGTTACGCAAGTTCAAGCAGGAATCGAAGGTTGACCCCAAGTCGCTGCAGGTGCTGTTTGAAATCACCCTCAACAACCTGTCATCGGAAGGCGACATCGACGAACAGGACTTCCTCGATCGCGCCGACATCCTTTGCAGCATCGGCCAAACCGTGCTCATCTCCAACTACCAGAAGTACTACAAGCTCATCGAGTTCTTCTCGCGTTACACGAAAAAGCGCATGGGCCTCATCCTCGGTGCGGGCTCCCTCGTGGAAGTGTTCAACGAGAAGTACTACCGCGACTTGAACGGCGGCATCTTGGAATCGTTTGGCATTTTGTTCTCTCGCGACCTGAAGATCTACCTGTACCCGTGGAAGGACGAGGAAACGGGCGACCTGTGGACGAGCACTACAACGCCCATCCACCCGCGATTGAAGCCGCTGTACGAGTACCTGATCTTCAACAAGCGCATTGCTGACATCGAAGATTACGACCCCGAAATCCTAAACATCTTCAGCCGCGAGGCGTTGACCCGCATCCGCAAGGGCGAAGCCGGCTGGGAGAAGATGGTGCCCGACTTCGTGGACCAAATCATCAAAGACAAGTGCCTCTTTGGCTACTGCGGGGTGACGCCCGAGGCGCCCCTCGACAAGGACCTCATTGCGGCGGCCGCCGCCCGCGCCATCGACCGCGAAGAGGAGGAATAAGCCGCTCCCCCTCGTTAGTCGGCATAAAAAAAGACCGGACTTTTCAGTCCGGTCTTTTTTTCATAGCTATTCAAGAGCTCACTCGACCACCTCGGCCTCTTCGGCTGGGGCTTCGAGGGGCTTGACCTTGTTGTCCAAGAACACGCGGGTACCGGTTCCAGCTGGAATCAAGTGCCCCACGATGACGTTCTCCTTCAATCCGTTCAAGTGATCTTGCTTGGCACTCACGGCAGCTTCGTTCAGCACCTTGGTCGTTTCCTGGAAGGACGCGGCCGAGATGAAGGACTTGGTCTGCAACGATGCGCGCGTGATGCCCTGCAAAAGCGGGCTTGCCGTGGCCGGACGCGCGTCGTGGAACTCCACGAGCTTTTGGTCGCGGCGCTTGAGCGAACTGTTGATGTCGCGCATCTTCCGCGCGCTCACCAAGCTGCCCTCACGCAAGTCGCTGTCTCCGGGATCGGTCACGAAGACCAAGCCAAACATGCGGTCGTTCTCCTTCATGAAGTCGGCCTTCTCGACGAGCTGCTTCTCGAGGAAGCGCGTGTTGCCTGCGTCGTCGATGACCACCTTCTTCATCATTTGGCGAACGATGACTTCAAAGTGCTTGTCGTTGATCTTCACTCCCTGCAACCGGTAGACGTCCTGGATCTCGTTCACGATGTATTCCTGAACGGCCGTCGGCCCCATGATGTTGAGGATGTCGATCGGCGTGATGGCACCGTCTGACAGCGGCATACCGGCCCGGATGAAGTCGCCTTCTTGGACCAAAATGTGCTTCGAAAGCGGCACCAGGTACTTCTTGGGATCGCCCATCCGTGGCGTCACGACGATTTCGCGGTTACCCCGCTTGATTTTGCCGTAGCTGACGATGCCGTCCACTTCTGACACAACTGCTGGGTTCGATGGGTTCCGCGCTTCGAACAGCTCGGTTACCCGCGGCAGACCCCCGGTGATGTCACCGGACTTACCGGCCACCCGTGGGATCTTGCACAGGATCTCACCGACCTTGGCTGAACCGCCTTCCTTCACCGTCAGGTGGGCCCCCACCGGGAGGGAGTACGTCTTCAGGGTTTCGCCCTTCTTGTTGACGATGAGGATGGCCGGGTTCTTCTTCTTATCCTTCGTCTCCGTGATGACGATTTCACGGAAGCCGGTTTGTTCGTCTTGCTCCTCGCGGTAGGTCATGCCCTCCTCGACGTGCTCGAACTTGATGGTACCGGCCTCCTCGTTGACAATGACGTTGTTGTAGGGGTCCCACGTGCAGATGGAATCGTTCTTCGCGATTTTGTCTCCGGAGAACATCTTCAACACCGAACCATACGGGAGCACCGTCGTGGACAAGACCACTTCGGTTTGCGGATCCACCACCTTGAACTCGGCTGAACGGGACACCACAATGGTCTCCTTTTCACCCTCTTGGTTCACGCGGTGGACCGAACGCAGGTCATCGATTTCGACCACCCCGTCGTACTTCACGGTGATGTTGTTTTCATCCGAGATCTTTGAGGCCGTACCGCCGACGTGGAAGGTCCGCAGGGTCAACTGCGTTCCCGGTTCACCGATGGATTGGGCCGCGATGACGCCGACCGCCTCACCCACCTGCACCGTGCGGGCGTTGGCGAGGTTCTTGCCGTAGCACTTGATGCAGACGCCGACCTCTGACTCGCAGGTCAACACCGAACGGACTTCCAGCTCGTCGATGCCAGCCTCTTCGAGGGCCTTCGCTGCAAACGGTGAAATCTCTTCGCCTTCCTTGACGATGACATCGCCAGTTGCCGGATTCACCACGTCAGCCAACGGCACCCGGCCTTCGACGCGTTCACCAATGCCTTCAACAATCTCATCGTTCCTGCGCAACGGCGTGGCAATCACACCGCGCAGGGTCAAACAATCTTGCTCCGTAACGATGACGTCTTGCGCGACGTCGACCAAACGACGGGTCAAGTAACCGGCGTCAGCCGTCTTCAAGGCCGTGTCGGCGAGACCTTTCCGCGCACCGTGCGTGGAGATGAAGTACTCCAGGATGGAAAGCCCCTCCTTGAAGTTGGACAAAATTGGGTTCTCGATGATGTCCTGACCACCCGTCGCTGAGGACTTTTGTGGTTTGGCCATCAAGCCCCGCATGCCAGAGAGCTGACGGATTTGCTCCTTCGAACCCCGTGCACCGGAGTGCATCATCATGTAAATCGAGTTGAAGCCTTGCTTGTCCGACTCGATGCGGTCCATGAGGATGTTGGTCAAGCGCGAATTCGTGTGCGTCCAGATGTCAATGATCTGGTTGTAGCGCTCGTTGTTCGTGATGAGACCCATGTTGTAGTTCTCCATCACTTCCGCCACTTGCGCATTCGCTTGCTCGACGAGTTTGTCCTTCTCCGGTGGGATGATGACGTCCTTCAAGCTGAAGGAGAGGCCGCCTTTGAAAGCCATGAAGAACCCGAGGTTCTTGATGTCGTCCAAAAATTGAGCCGCCCGTGGCACGTTGGTGCAATTGAGGACGTGCGAGATGATGCCCCGCAGCGACTTCTTCGTGAGCAAATCGTTGATGTAACCCGCCTCGGCTGGGACGTACTCGTTGAAAAGTACGCGGCCGCAGGTGGTTTCAATCAAGCTGGTGTGTCCGTTGATGTCGGTCCAACGCACCTTGATGGCGGCGTGCAAATCGAGCTTGCCTTCTTGGTAAGCGATTTTCACTTCCTCCGTGGAGTAGCACACCATGCCTTCGCCCTTCACAGGAACTTCCTGCGTGGAGATGCGCGTCTTCGTGATGTAGTACAAGCCCAACACCATGTCCTGCGAAGGAACCGCAATCGGCGCACCGTTGGCGGGGTTGAGGATGTTGTGCGAAGCCAACATCAAGAGCTGGGCTTCAAGGATGGCCGCGCTGCCGAGGGGCAAGTGAACGGCCATTTGGTCGCCATCGAAGTCAGCATTGAAGGCCGTACAAGCGAGCGGGTGCAACTGGATGGCCTTGCCCTCGATGAGTTTCGGCTGGAACGCCTGGATCCCGAGGCGGTGGAGGGTCGGTGCCCGGTTCAAGAGAACGGGGTGGCCCTTCATCACGTTTTCAAGGATGTCCCACACCACGGGATCCTTCGCGTCTACAATCTTCTTCGCGGACTTGACGGTCTTCACGATGCCGCGCTCGATCATCTTGCGGATGATGAACGGCTTGTAGAGCTCGGCTGCCATGTTCTTCGGCAAACCACACTCGTGCAATTTCAAATCGGGACCGACGACGATGACCGAACGCGCGGAGTAATCGACCCGCTTACCGAGGAGGTTTTGACGGAAGCGACCTTGCTTGCCCTTCAAGCTGTCCGAGAGGGACTTGAGGGGACGGTTGCTCTCCGTCTTGACCGCGCTCGACTTCCGGCTGTTGTCAAAGAGGCTGTCCACCGCTTCTTGCAACATCCGCTTCTCGTTCCGCAGGATGACCTCGGGGGCCTTGATCTCCACCAAACGCTTCAAGCGGTTGTTCCGGATGATGACCCGGCGGTACAAGTCGTTCAAGTCAGACGTCGCGAACCGGCCACCGTCGAGCGGAACGAGCGGGCGCAATTCCGGCGGAATCACCGGAACGACCTTCACAATCATCCACTCGGGGCGGTTTTCAATGCGCTTGTTCGCGCCGTTGAACGCCTCGACGACCTGCAAGCGCTTCAGCGCTTCGGTCTTCCGCTGCTGGGACGTTTCTTCCTCAGCCTTCATGCGGAGGGAATCCGACAGTTCTTCGAGGTCGAGGTTTTGGAGCAAATCGTACAGCGCGTCCGCCCCCATCTTCGCGATGAACTTGTTGGGGTCGGTGTCGTCGAGGTACTGGTTCTCTTTCGGCAGCGTGTCGAGGATATCAAGGTATTCCTCTTCTGTCAAGAAATCGTTGACGGCCAACTCCTCGCCTTCGGCATTCTTTGCAATGCCCGCTTGGATGACCACGTAGCGCTCGTAGTAAATGATTTGGTCCAGCTTCTTGGACGGCAAGCCCAAGAGGTAACCAATCTTGTTCGGCAAGCTCTTGAAGTACCAAATGTGCGCTACGGGAACCACCAATTGGATGTGCCCCATGCGCTCACGGCGCACCTTCTTCTCCGTCACCTCGACGCCACAGCGGTCGCAAATGATGCCTTTGTAACGGATGCGCTTGTATTTGCCACAATGGCACTCAAAATCTTTTACCGGACCGAAGATCCGCTCACAGAACAGGCCATCGCGCTCCGGCTTGTAGGTCCGGTAGTTGATGGTTTCTGGTTTCAACACCTCGCCGCGCGAATCCTTGAGAATGCTCTCCGGAGACGCCAAAGACAAAGTGATGGTATTGAAGTCGCTCGAAAGCTGCTGGGGTTGCTTTTGTTGAAACATGGAAATGCTGTGCTGCTATGAGGATCAATCAAACGTAACGGTCAAGCCCAATCCACGGAGTTCGTGCAACAGGACGTTGAACGACTCGGGGATGCCAGGCGTCGGCATGGGGTCACCCTTCACGATGGCCTCGTACGCGCGGGCTCGGCCCATCACGTCATCGGACTTAACCGTCAGGATTTCCTGCAAGATGTTCGCTGCGCCGAAGGCCTCGAGTGCCCACACCTCCATCTCACCGAAACGCTGGCCACCGAACTGTGCCTTTCCGCCGAGCGGCTGCTGCGTGATGAGGGAGTAAGGACCGATGGAACGGGCGTGCATCTTGTCGTCGACCATGTGGCTCAACTTGATCATGTAGATGACACCGACGGTGGCGGGCTGGTCGAAGCGCTCTCCTGTTCCTCCGTCGTAGAGGTAGGTCACACCGCATTCCGGCACGCCGGCCTCGTTGGTGATATCGGTGATTTGGTCGAGCGTTGCACCGTCGAAAATCGGCGTCGCGTAGGTCCGGCCCAATTTTTGGCCGGCCCAGCCCAACACCGTCTCGTA
>CBFHPD010000259.1:0-2007 GCA_965657495.1 uncultured Flavobacteriales bacterium | reverse complement strand
ACCGGTGACGCCGAGGTCTATGCGAACCCCGAGCAGTACTTCGATCAGGTCATTGAAATCAACTTAAGCGAGTTGGAACCGCACGTGAACGGTCCGTTCAGCCCGGATTTGGCCACGCCCATCAGCGAGATGAAGGCGGCAGCCGAAGCGAACGGCTGGCCCACGAGCATCGAGTACGGCCTCATCGGTTCGTGCACCAACTCTTCGTACGAAGACATCAGCCGCGCGGCCTCCATTGCACGCCAAGCCGTGTCCGATGGCATTGAAGCCGGCGCAACCCTCACGGTAACTCCCGGCTCCGAGCAGGTCCGCTACACCATCGAGCGCGACGGCTTCATCGAGCTCTTCGAGCAAATCGGCGGCGAAGTCTTCGCCAACGCTTGCGGTCCTTGCATCGGCCAGTGGGCCCGTGCCGGCGCCGAGAAGCAAGAAAAGAACAGCATCGTCCACAGCTTCAACCGCAATTTTGCGAAGCGGGCGGACGGCAACCCCAATACCCACGCATTCGTGGCTTCCCCCGAGCTCGTCACGGCCATGGCCCTCGCCGGCAGCCTGACGTTCAACCCGCTCACCGACCCGCTCAAGACGAAGGACGGCCGGGAAGTAAAGCTCGCTGAGCCGACCGGTGAGGAATTGCCAAGCCGCGGCTTCGCGGTGGAAGATGCCGGCTACTTGGCGCCTGCCGAGGACGGCAGCGGCGTTGAAGTGAAGGTCAACCCCGAAAGCGAGCGCCTGCAACTGCTCGAGCCCTTCCAACCTTGGGACGGCCAGAACATCATGGGCGCAAGGCTGCTCATCAAGGCCGCAGGCAAGTGCACGACAGACCACATCTCGATGGCGGGACCTTGGTTGCGGTACCGCGGTCACCTCGATAACATTGCGAACAACACGCTCACCGGAGCGGTGAACGCCTTCGGTGGAGCGGTGAACGAGGTGGTGAACCAACTCGACGGCTCGAAGGGCGAAGTCCCTGCGGTGCAGCGCGCGTACAAGGCGGCTGGGGTCAAGACCATGGTCGTGGGCGACTGGAACTACGGGGAGGGCAGCTCGCGCGAGCACGCGGCGATGCAGCCGCGTCACCTCGGTGTCGCAGCGGTGCTCGTGAAGTCCTTCGCTCGGATCCACGAGACCAATCTCAAAAAGCAGGGCATGCTCGCCTTGACCTTCACGAACGAGGCCGATTACGACAAAATCCGCGAGGACGACACGTTCAACTTCGTGGACCTCGCTGATTTTGCGCCCGGCAAGCCGCTCACGATTGAGCTCGCCCACGCCGACGGCAGCAGCGAAAGCATCTCGGTGAACCACACCTACAACCAGCAGCAGATCGCTTGGTTCCGGGCTGGTTCCGCATTGAACTTGATCAAGCAACAAGAAGCATAAATTAGGAGTCTACTGAACATGAAACATTTCTTCGCAGCGATTTTTGTGGCGGCGGCGGGTTTGGCCTCAGCCCAACAATACACGAGCATCATCAAGACGAATCCGCTCGGATTGTTCGCCGGTCAGTACATGCTGGGGTACGAGCACATGTTGAACGACCAAATGTCGGTTCAGCTGATGGGCGGGTTCATCTCGAGCACCGGTGAACAGAACAGTTCCCTCGGGACCTTCAACAACCGCCTCGAGCGCACGAAAACCGGCTTCATCGCGATTCCGGAATTTCGTTACTACGTGTCCCCAGACGCGACCGGTGCGCCGCACGGCTTGTACGTGGCGGCGTTTGCGCGGGTCTTGTCGGCGAAGTGGGACTGGAATGACGTTCGAGATACCGGCTACTCCTACTACGATGCCGAGTTGGACATGTACTTCGAAGGGGATGCGAACGTGTCGCGCGACGATGAGCGGGTAGCCGTCGGCGGCGGCATTGTCCTCGGATACGCCTATTACACCTCGGGTGGCGCAATGGTGGAAGCATTCATCGGGCCGCAGTTCAAGAGCGTCAGCTTCACGCGGACGTATGAGGACTTCACGGACGTCGAGTTGGGTGACGCGGTGTTCGATCAG
>CBFHPD010000258.1:0-7170 GCA_965657495.1 uncultured Flavobacteriales bacterium | reverse complement strand
GGGACGTGAAGTAGGTGATGAGTTCGTCTTGCTGCGTCATCAATTGCTCGGTGATCCACTCGGCATGCTCGTTCGCACGCGCCAGCTGCTCGTCGGTGAGCGATTGGGCGGCACGGGAACGCAGCGTGTCGGTGCTCGACAGTTCGAGGAACTGCTCTTGAACCGGCAGCATCACCCGCGTCAGCGGCACGTTCTTCACCGGCATCTTTTCCAGCAAGGTCTCAAGCACCTCGAGGGCGCGCACCCCGTCCCCTTCTTCGATGAAGGCGTCGGCGAGGTTGGACATGTGGATGCGCAGGTTCGTGACCATGCGCCGGTTGTTCTCGTCCATGTAAATGCCGTGCTCCACGTCGTCCATGCCGCCCCATTGCCAGTCCTCGGTCACGTGTTCGTACATGATCTCGGTCGCCACGCCGCCGATGCGGTTGGGGTCCTCCGGCGTGCCGTACTTGATGGGCACCAACCGGTAAGCCAACCCTTCCAACCGGAAGTGCTCCTGCAGCCCGATGTAGCTGTCGGGGCCGGTGGTCACCGCGAAGTAAATCGGGCGCTCCCAGTTGTTCTGCCGCAACATCTCGAGGACGGTGAAGTGGTTCTTGAGGATGTAGGATTTGGGGTTGTCCCGGTCGTCGGTGATGGTCCACCGGACGGCATCCACGAGCTGGGCCTTTTCCTCGTCGTTCAGCCAATCCGCATTCGCAAGGGCCGCCTTGTTCACCGGGAGGGAGAAGCTGTTGGACGGCAGGGCAGCGTAGGACTTGCCGCCGCCGAAGCTGCGCGTCTTGGAGTTGTCAAGAGCGTTTTGCATCGCCTCCTCGAGGTCGATGTACGGGTATTCGGTGTCCCGCGGTTGGTCGAGCAGCACGATGTCCCGGGTGCCTTGGCGGTACTTTTCTTCACCCATGCGGATGGGCAAGGGGCGCGAATCGTAGGCGGCGCGCTTCATTTGGTCCACGTACCAATCCGTGTTGAGCAGGCTCAAGTTGCACACGCGCACGTCCGTGCGGATGCCTTCCACCTCTTGGGCGTACCAAAGCGGGAAGGTGTCGTTGTCGCCGTTGGTGAAGAGGATGGCATTGGGCGCGAGCGATTCGAGGTAGTTCTTCGCGAAGTCCACCCCCGTGCGCCGGCGGGCCCGGCTGTGGTCGTCCCATCCGTCCGCGGCCATGACCGCAGGGATGAGCATGCCAAGGGCGAGCATGACCGCGCCGCTCACGGTGTGACCTGCTTTGGTTTGGTTCAACAGCGCACCGAGGCCCAAGGCCAAAGCAGCCACGACGGCAATGAAGAGCACGCTGTAGCTCAAGCCGTGGGATTGTCCCCCCGCGGCTTCTGCCAAATACAGCAACACCCCGGCCCCGGTGGTCGCGCCCGCCATCTTCGCCCACTCCGTCCAACTGAGCGAACGCGCGGACTCAAAGAGGGCGATGACCCCCAAGCCGATCCAAATGGCAAAGGCGTAGAACGAACCCACGTAAGCGTAATCGCGTTCGCGCGGCTGGTATGGGGTCTGGTTCAGGTACACCACGATGGCGAGGCCGGTCAGGAGGAACAGCAGCCCCACGACGAGCGATTGCTCGGGGTCGCGGATGATGTGGAACACCAGCCCGATGAGTCCCAAAATCAACGGCAGGTAGAAGAACTTGTTCAGCCCGCGGTTGTTCTGCATCTCCTGCGTCAGCGCATCGCGGTTTCCGAGGCGTTCGCTGTCGATGGCATCGATGCCGCTGAGCCAGTTGCCGTCGAGGATGTCCCCGTGCCCTTGGATGTCGTTTTGCTTACCGGCAAAGTTCCACATGAAGTAGCGGAAGTACATCCAACCGATCTGGTATTGCGCGAAGAACCGCATGTTTTCCGAGAAGGAGGGCATGAGTTCGCGCTGGGCGGCGAGCTTCCGGTTCATGAGCTGCTGGGCCAAACGCTGGTCCTCGGGATTCCCCGACCGGTTCGCCCGCGAAATCGCTTGGCGGATCATCCCTTCGAGTTCTGCCACTTCGCCTTCCTTCGCTTGCACCCAGTCCTTGCCTCGGCCGGCTGAACTTTGGATGGTGGTGACCATCATGTTGGCCAGTTGCTCGCGGATGCCGGCGTTGTCGAGGGGGGCCTTGAGGTTCATTTGGCCCGATTGCGGGTCGCGCACCAGGATTTCACGCGGGCCGTTGACCTTGAAGTCCCCATTGAAGTTGGCGCCGTTTTGCTTGAACAGGGCGTTCAAGATGCGCGTCAATTCGTTGGCGCCGTAGGACCCTTGGAACACCTCGTTGTTCAGGTGGGACTCCAGCTGTGCCGCCGTCATTCCGCCGTCCACGAGGGGGCTGGAGAAGGCGATTTGCTCGGAGTACCCTTTGTAATTCGACCACTCTTGGTAGGCGCGCTTGTGCATGCCCGTGGAGGAGTACATCCGCGGGAAGAACGTGGTGAAGTCCGACGCGTAATTCGGCACGGTGCCTCGCTTCTCGCCGCTGTCCACGTATTCCTCCTTGATGGAAAAGCGGTTGCCGCCTTGCTCGTTCACGTAGTTGAGGGCATCGGCTTCGTTGCGGAAGGAAGCCACGCGCTCGGCGGTGACGCCCTTTTGTTCGTAGACGCTGAAGCTCTTGAACCACGCGGGCTTGCCGTCCGAATAGGGTTGCTCGTCGTCCGTGGGAGAGCCCCAGTATTCCCCGTGCAACAGCGGGCGATCGCCGTATTGTTCGCGGCTGAGGTAGGACAGCAGGGCAAACAGGTTCTCGGGGTTGTTCTCATCCATCGGCGGGTTCGCCGCAGAGCGCACCACGATGACCGCAAAGGTGGAGTACCCGATGAGCACCATGGCAAAGGACAACACCGAGGTGTTCACCAGTGGCCACCCTTTTTTGTGTGTCAAAACCAACAGTCCCGCAATGAGTCCGATGAGCACGAACGCGTACACGATAACCCCCGTGTTGAAGCCCATGCCCAAGGAATTGACAAAGAACAACTCAAACGATCCGGCCAACTGCACGGCGCCTTTGATGAGGCCTTCTTGGATGAAGCCCAACACCACGAGCGAAATCAGGCCCGTTACGAGGATGCCGCGCAACGAGGGCTTCCACTTCCGGAAGTAGTACACAAAGGCGATGGCCGGGATGGCAAGCAAGTTGAGCAAGTGGACGCCGATGGAGAGGCCCATCAGGTAAGCGATGGCGATGACCCAGCGGTTTGCGCCCGGCTCGTCCGCTACGTTTTCCCATTTGAGGATGGCCCAAAACACGAGGGCCGTGAACAGGCTGGAGAGCGCGTACACCTCGCCCTCCACCGCGCTGAACCAGAAGGAATCGCTGAACGTGTAGGCCAGGGCGCCGACTGCGCCGGAGCCGAGGATGGCCAGGAGTTCCCCGCCGTTGGGCGTGTCGCTCTTGACCATTTTCCGCGCGAGGTGGGTGATGGTCCAAAACAGGAACAGGATGGTGAACGAACTGCTCAACGCCGACAACATGTTTGCTGCGAGCGCGGGGTTCGCGGGGTTCAGCACCATCAGGAAGCGGGCGAGCAGCATGAAGAACGGCGCCCCAGGGGGGTGACCGACTTCGAGCTTGTACGCTGACGCGATGAATTCGCCGCAGTCCCAGAAACTGGCGGTGGGTTCAATCGTCAAGAGGTAGACCAACGTCGCAACGGCCCAGACCGCCCAACCCGTGATGATGTTCAGCTTTGAATACTGCATGTGTTCGCTTCCAATGGATTTCGCGCGTTTCGGCGCGTGGTCGCGAAGTTAGCAAAGCGGGCGGGACGGATGACGCCGAAATTCACGGGCGTCGGCCCGGAATCAACGGACGATGTAGACGGGGTGGACTTCGCGCCGGCCAGCGGCATCTGTGAGTTCGGCGAAGTACAGGCCCGGCGACCAGGAGGACGCGTCGACCGTGCCCGGGCGACCGGACCAGACGAGGGCACCGGTGCCACCCAGGACCCGCAACGTGGAGGTAGCGGGGGCTGTGCAGGTGAAGGTTTGGGTGGCCGGGTTGGGGAAGAAAGTGGATTTGGCCTGACCATCGGGGGTGCCAACGAACATCGGGCCGCAACCTTCCTCCATGCCAAACTCGATGAGCCCTTCGAAGGTGGAAAGGTTGTCGAACGTGCCCGCCGTCAGCTCGCCCAGCAGCACCTCGAGCGACCACGTTTCCAGCAGGAGCGGGTCGAACACCGTGCCCGACCAGTCCAACACGAGGTCGAAGCAAGCCGGCGGCAAGCAGAACGTGACTTCGAACGCGCCTTCGTTGACTTCCCAAATCCACTCGCCCGCCAGGTCCAAGCCGGCCAAGTCCACGCCCGCGACTTCTGCCGCGATCAACCACGGGAGCACCGCTTCGATGCCGGCTTCGAGGTTGACGTCGAGGGACAGCGTCACCTCCTCGCACTCGGGGGCGACGGGGTTCATCGTGAAGCAGAGCTCACTCGGTTCTTCGCAGCCTTCCCAAGCGGGGAGGCCCGCGCAAACGTTGACCGCTTCCGGGGCGCCGTCGTACCAGGTGTAGGCGGCGGGGTTGCCGGTGGCGACCATGTCCGCGCCAATCCACCAATTCGTGGGGCCGGTGTAGAGCGCCCCGTCCGCGGTGACGGCCGTGAACACGTAAACGCCGGGCGAGACCTCATCGACGAGGACCTCGGCTGCGCAGTCGCCGCAATCGGTGGGGCAGATTTGGACTTCAGCTTCGGCGCCCTCGCACGCGCCCGATTGAATCGTGTAGGCGAAGACGTGGCACTCCATGTCCGTCACGGTGTAGGCGAACTCGAGGCCCGCTTCGTACGGCTCGCCATCGAGGGTCCAGCTGACGCCCGCGCCTTCCGGGACGCCGGCTGCCCACAACACGAACGAGTCGCAGTCGTTTTGGACGGCGTTCGCGACGGGGTCGCAGCCCTCAGTACAGCCGGTGGCTTCGATGGTCACGGTGTAGGTTTCGCCGGGGCACATGTTGCTGACGTAGTAGCCCGTCACCACGTGGACGCCACCTTCGGGGAAGGACAGCTCGAGCGTGCCTTCCGTCGAGTCGTAGTACGCCTCATCTACCGTCCATTCCACGATGGCGTTGGGGTTGCCGTCGCCGAGCAGGAGCAGGTAGTTGCAGCCGTCGAGCGGCTCCACCGCGATGGGCTCGGGGCAGCCGCTGCCGCCCATGTTGTTGAAGCACGCCTCGACGACGCCTTCGCAAGGCTGGGCCGCGTATTGCACGCACACTTCCCAGTACGGGTTGAAGTCGAAGCCGGCTTCGAACGTGCCGGTTTCGTTCGTCGTGATGAGGTTGCCGTCGATGAACCAGTCGAGGGCCGTGCCTTCGGGCGGACCGATGGCCGTGAATTGCCACCACATGCCGTCCATCGTGTAGGCCTCCATTTCGAGTGGGCATTCGACGCCGCAGGCTTCCATGCAGAAGTCGAACGTGCTCGTGGCCAAACCGCATTCCATCTCCGCATAGCCCACCACCTCGTAGCACTGCACGCCCTCCTCGGGCGCCAGTCCGTCCACCAGGATCTCCTGCCCCGCCCCCACGTATTCGCCGTTGAGGTACCAGGTCGGCTGGGCGCCTTCCGGCAGTCCGTAGCCGTTGAACTGGGCGATGCCGCAGCCGAGCGGGGTCGCCGCGCCCTCGAACTCGCACGCTTCGCCGCAGCCGGTGATGGCGACTTCAGCCTCGAGGGCCACCCCATCCGGGCAGGTCGACGAGGTGTACCAAGCGGTCACGGCGTACGTGCCGTTCTCGGCGTAGGCGTGCGTGGTGTAATGTCCGCCTTCGACGGCGGGCGTGCCATCGCCGAAGTTCCACGCCACGGATTCGCCCTCCACGAAGCTGCCGATTTCAAACACGCCCAAGCAGCCGTCGGCCGCCACGTAGTCGATCGCCTCGGGGCAATCGGACATGACTTCGGACGAGACGCAGAACGTGTACCAATTCGTGGCATCGCCGATGTCGACGGTGACGTCTTGCTCCTCGCCGAAAGCGCTCCAGCTGAAATCGAGGAGCTCCGGGCTGAGGGCCATGTCGGCATAGACCGAGGCGACGTAGCAGCCGGGGAAGAGGCAGAACGTTTCTTGCCACGTGCCGGCCTCGGGGTTGACCGTGACGGGCAGCATGGGCATGATCTCCGCTCCGTCGGCCGTGCTGAGGGTCACGTAGAGGACCGTGGGGCCGCCGGCGGGGAGGTTGGAGGAGAACGTGAGGGTGGACTCGTAACAGGTTTGGCCTTGAGCGACCAAACCCATGAGCAGGGCGACAGCCGAAGCCGTCCAACGGAGCATAGCGTTCATTGCGCGGGAATTTTCATCGGTAAAACTACGCGCGCGCCGGAAACGTTGCCTGCCTCAGCTCACAAATCGCGGGTCCGCCTCCATGACGTGTCCGCACGCCCCGCACGTGCGCAGCTCCTCGCTGCCGTAAAACGCGCGGAAGTGGCCGAGGAAGTCCTTCTCGATGTCGGTCAGCGGGAAGTACACTTCGTGCAACTTGTGGTTGCATGCGTCGCAGAACCAAAGCAAACCGTCCTTCGCGCCCGTCCCCTCCCGCTTGCGCTCGATCACCAGGCCGATGCTGCCTTCCTCGCGCGACGGGCTGTGCGGCACTCCGGCCGGGTGCAGGTACATGTCGCCCGGGCCGAGGGGCATGTCCACGGGGCGGCCGTCCTCTTGGATCCGCACGTTGATTTGGCCTTCAAGCTGGTAGAACAGCTCCTCGGTCTCGTTGTAATGGTAGTCCTTGCGCGCATTCGGGCCCGCGACGATCATGACGATGTAGTCGCCGCTCTCGACATACAGGTTCTTGTTGCCGACGGGCGGCTTCAGCAGGTGCCGATGTTCCTCAATCCAAGCGGTGAGGTTGAAGGGTTTCGCAATGGCCATGATGCCCCGAAGTTAGGCCAAATCCCGTGGACGGCACCCACCGATGAGGACTTCCTGAACACTCGAATCTCAAGCCTTTCTTGATTCTAACGTTATGGACCGTGCTCCGGCTTTGACATCATCATTTACTTACTTCAGCAGGTTTCTTCAGAAAGCCACTTCAAATTAAATGTCCTAATCACGTCCAACTCTTAAACACCTGGGAACGTTGCCATTGAATGAACCTCAAGTCCGGCTCGGTTGCGATTGTTCTTTGGCGTGGAATAAAAATCTCCTTGTTTTCAAAATCCAACACAAACGATTTGATGTTAAACCCC
>CBFHPD010000257.1:0-1606 GCA_965657495.1 uncultured Flavobacteriales bacterium | reverse complement strand
GCTCATCATCGGTCGCGTGCAAGGAAAAGCCGTTGGGGGCGGTGTGGGATTGGCGTCCGCAGTGGATTACTGCTTGGCGACGGAGCACGCGGCCGTGAAGCTCTCGGAGCTCGCTGTCGGAATCGGACCGTTTGTGGTCGGGCCCGCGGTGGAGCGCAAGGTGGGCACTTCGGCAATGTCACAGCTCGCCATCGATGCAACGGCTTGGCGTAGCGCCGAGTGGGCCGCCCAACATGGTTTGTACGCATCGGTGCACGCCGATGCAGCCGAGTTGGATGCCGCGGTGGATGCGTTGGCTACGCGCTTGGCTGCATCCAACCCGGAAGCCATGGCCGAGCTCAAGCGGATTTTTTGGGAGGGAACGGCGCACTGGGATGGGTTGCTCGCCGAACGGGCAGCCATCAGTGGACGGCTCGTGTTGAGCGCATTCACGCGCAACGCCATCGCCCAGTTCAAAGCCAAGTAACCTCGGGCCCTGCCCCCTTGAAAAACCCGGCCAGTCAGCCGGGTTTTTTCGTAAACCGCTTGGGGAGGACGCGATGGAAAAAAGAAAGCCCCTTCGGCGAACCGAAGGGGCTTTCTGATTGGGTCTGGCTCCGCCGATCAGTGGCGCACCACGATTTGGGTCGTCCAAACCGATTCCGCAGCTGTCACATTGACCACGTACGTTCCAGCTGCCCAATTCGCAACGTTCAACTCAAGCAATCCGTTGATGACCAACGCCTCTTGACTCATCACTACGCGGCCTTGCATGTCCGTCGCCTGTACCGTCGCAGCGGGGACATCCGCATCCACCGCCACCCAGAGGGAAGCGTTCGCCGGGTTCGGGTAGGCGGCCCACGTCGCAGCATCGACGTCTGCCACACTCAACACGTCGTCCACTTCGACTTCGACTTCCGTCGTGCACTGGTGGTCGTCGTACACATTCAACACGTAAACACCGGCCACGAGGCCCGTGAGGTCCTCATCGGCACTGGTGAAGTCGTTGTCACCGGTCCAGGCAAACACGTACGGTTCTGTTCCGCCCGTTACCGTGACTTCGATGCTGCCCACACCGGCTTCGGTCTCATCTCCGACCGCATCCACCGTGATGGTCAACGCATCTGGCTCACCCACAGTGAATTCCACCGTTGTCGCGCAACCGTTTTCTGCAGCCACCTCCACCGTGTAGGTGCCCGCAGCCAAACCAGCGAACATCGCATCATCTTGGGTGGTGTCCCCGAGCGTGTACGTCAACGCCCCAGCCTCTCCCGTATTGTCCGTCACTGCAACGTCCACCATGCCATTCGCATCTCCCGCGCACAACGCATCCGTGACCACGGCCTCTGCGACCAAATCGCACGTGATGCATGAGCCGTCGTCGTCCGTTGCATCAGGATTGTAGTTTGGTGCCGCTTCGTCCGTGCAACCAGCCACTTCAAACTCGTCGCAGACGCCGTCCATGTCGGCATCATTCAAGCAGTTGCCATCGCAGTCGTAGCCGGCCTCCGGGTAGGTGCAGTCGCCTTCGTCGGTGGCGTTCATGTCGTAGTTGCAGGCCGTTTCATCGGTGCAGCCCATGACCTCGAACTCGTCACACACCCCATCCATGTCGGCATCATTCAGG
>CBFHPD010000256.1:0-2570 GCA_965657495.1 uncultured Flavobacteriales bacterium | reverse complement strand
GAGTTCCTCGCCGAGCGGCTCCTACGCGTGGAGTCGGGAACTCAACTCCGGTAATGGCTATGTCCATCGGAACAACGGCTACCGACGCTACGGATTTGCCGTGCGTTGCGTTCGGGATTGACCGCGGGTCCTTGTGGACAATTTGACTATTCGGCTATTTGACCATTTGTTATCGGGCGCGCAGCGGCCGAACGCCCGACCGGAGGGAGGGCCGCCGGCTCAGCGGGTGTTGATGGAATGTGAACAGGAAATCCCAAAGGGAATGGATTTTATGTGCACCTTGAGGTCATGGCGCGATACGATGAACTGCCGGTGTACAAGGCAACCTATGACCTGATGTTGGGGGTGTTTCAGTTCGTGAAGAATTTCACTAAGGAGTACAAATACTCCGTAGGAGACACCCTCAAGCGGGAGACCATGGAACTCATGATGCTCATTTACCGGGCGAATGTCCGGAGGGACAAGGCCGAGGTGCTGCAAGAGGCGCGGGAGCGCATCGAAGTGGTCCGGTTGTACATCCGGCTCATGAAGGACTTGCAGCAAGTCAGCGTCAAGCAATTCGTGCGTGTCAACGAACAAGTCGAGGCCGTTTCCCGTCAGCTTACGGGTTGGCACAAATCCGTGCAAGTGGCATGACCTCATCGCGTGATCAAGCACACTCCTCCGCTGCCAGAATTTCGCAGGTCACGGCCTGCGGGAGCGAGCAGAGTCATCCGGCGATCCACTGGCCGCATTGCCCGCTAAGTTTGAAAGGGACTGCGGCGGTCAGTCAACGTTACAGCGATCGCGAGCGTTCTGGTTTTTCGGCGTTGCCGGGCGGCAACCGCAACAACAATGGAAACTTCAACAATGTGGGCTCCAACGCCTACTTCTGGAGTTCCTCGCCTAACGGCTCCAACGCATGGAATCGGAAACTCAACTCCGGTAATGACAATGTCAATCGGAACAACAACAACCAACGAAACGGATTCTCCGTGCGTTGCGTTCGGGACGACTCAGGAGACCGGGCCTGTCCCACGGGGCAGGCCTTCACCCTCGCCCGATGAGCCAACTCGAGCTCTTCCCCCGCTTCGACCAATCGGACCTGACCGAAGAGCTGTTCGAGGCGTATTTTGCATGCCGCAAAAACAAGCGCAATTCGCCGAGCGCCCTGCGCTTTGAACGGCGCTTCGAATCCCGCCTGTTCGCCCTGAGCGACACGCTTTACAACGGCCAGTGGCGGCCATCACCCAGCACCGCATTCATCGTGCGCAAGCCCGTGCAGCGCGAAGTGTTCGCAGCCACCTTTGCCGACCGCGTCGTGCACCACTGGCTCATGGCCAAGCTCAACCCCCACTTCGAGCGGCTCTTCATCGCCGACAGCTACGCCTGCCGGGTGGGCAAGGGTACGCTGTATGGAATCCGCCGCCTCGAGCACCACGTCCGGGACGTCTACGGGGCCCATCCGCGCGGTGGCTTCGTGTTGAAGTTGGACATCCGGGGCTTCTTCATGTCCATCCCGCGCGCGCAGTTGTGGGCGCGTTTGCGGCAGTTCATCGGCGAACAGTACCGGGAGCCGGATGCGGATTTGGTCTTGCAAGTGACCCGGGCCATCGCCTTGACCGATGCCACGGATGCATGCCAAATCGCCGGCCAGCGCTCCGACTGGCTCGGCCTCCCCCCCGACAAGAGCCTGTTCACCACCGCCCCCGGTTGCGGCCTCCCCATCGGCAACCTCACCAGCCAGGTCTTCGCCAACTTCTACCTCCACCCGCTCGACGCGTTCATCACTGAAACCCTCGGCTTCCGCCGCTACGGCCGCTACGTCGACGACTTCTACCTCGTCCATCCCGATCCCGCCGCCCTGCGCCACGCCCTCCGCTCCATCCGCTGCTTCCTTTCCGACGAGCTCACCCTGCAGCTCCACCCCCGCAAGGTCGTCCTGCAGCACGCCGCAAAGGGCACGGCCTTCCTCGGTTCAGTCGTCTGGCCCACCCACACCACCGTCGGCAAGCGCCTCAAGGGCAATTTCTACGCGGCCATCCGCGAAATCAACCAGCAGCGCCAGCTCGACCCGCGCGCCGTGGCCCGCATCAACAGCTACCTCGGCCTCACCCGCCAATTCCGGTCCCAACGCCTCCGCCGCCGGGTCCTGCGCGGCGCGTTGCGCCCCGGTCTGGCCGCGGAGCTTATCAGCCCGCGGGCGCTGCAGTGGGTGCGGTTGCGCGTTCAAAACAAAAAACTACATTATTGAGTCATTTGTCTTTTTTAATTCGTACATTTGACTCATGGCAGATGTAGAACAAACTTGGCGGCGGGTGGCAGATGAATTTGCTGAAGCCTCCCATTCGGACAAGGCGGCTTCATTTGAGGTCAATGAGCAGGGGTTTGAATACGGGGGGATTTGGCTGGATCAGATGCAGGAACAGGTGAGGGAGGCCGCGATGTCGGGGGTGCCTTTTGAGGTGGCTGAGAGCATCAAAGTGTGCATGCAGTGGTCAGATGAATCACTCGCCGCATTCATCCGGTTGTCGGTGAAAACCTTGCAGCGCAATCGAGCGAAGGGCAAACGCTTGGGAGTTGATGCCGCC
>CBFHPD010000255.1:0-12205 GCA_965657495.1 uncultured Flavobacteriales bacterium | reverse complement strand
GTGTACTTGGGGGACCTGGACGGGGACGGGGCGCTGACGGTTGCGGACTTGATGGCGTTGCTTGCGGCCTTCGGTTGCACGGATTGCCCGGTGGCGGATTTCAATGGCGACGGGGTGGTCGCGGTGCCCGATTTGCTCCTGTTCCTCGGCTGGGTCTAAGGCCAAATCCCGCAGGTCTTCACCGCTTGCGGCGCCCCAGAGTTTGGCCCCCCCAAACGAGCAGTCCGCCCACCAACAGCCCGATCCCCACGTTGAACAGTCCTTCTGCTCCCATGAGGTGATTCAGCTTGAATGCCGTGCCCAACAGGGCGGTTGCGAGTCCGAAGATCAACAGGGCAGAAGCAATGCGCGTGGGACGTTTCATGGCCCCAAGTTACGGCTTCAGAATTTCATCGGTAGCGCTCGGATAAGTCCCGGTGGGCCCAGTGCATGGTCCACCGGTACGGGCTCCCATGAAATGCGGGGAATTCTTCCCGGTCAAAGTCGGTGGCGGTCGGGTCGGGGATCCCGCGCAAGAAGCGGGCAAAATCCCTGCGCCCGCGCCAGAAGAAGGTTTCAGGCGGTGCGATGCCTCCGGCAATTTTTCGGCGGCCGAAGGCTTCGGCGTCCAGGCCAGCTTCCAGCCCGATGCGACGCGGAATCGGCCGCGACCCCATCGGACTGCCCGGTGGCTCCCGAAATGCGCGCATTGCCGCGCTGTGCGATAGCGCCGTCACGGCGGGCCAATGCCAGCCCAATGGCCGGCACCTGAACCAACACGAGGCCCATGCGCAATCGAAACTCCAACAGCGGCAGGGCTCCCACGGTGTTCATGGCGGGGTACAGGAGGTCCAGGTTTTGGTAATAGTCCTCCAGCGACCAAATTCCATCCCCCGAATGGCCACCAAAGAGCACGGCATCAGTCAAATCCTGCTCGAACAGGCCCAAGGCACGGTTGTGGCCCACCGGCATGGCGTAGAATTCCTGCGACACCGACCGGAGCAACCAACCGGACCACGCCCGGTGCCGGGCAACCACCTTCAGCCCGAGCTGCCTACCAATCCCCCTTCCGTCTTCCCGACCGATGATGGTGATCGCTTTGCGGATGCCGATTTCCCGTGCCAGCACGCACACGGCCGTCGAGTCGAATCCTTCGCTGGCCGTGGTCACGGAACGCAGGGGGGAACGGCGCTCGGTGGCTGCGGCATTCGCTTTGATGCCGCGCATTTTGTCGACGAGCATGGAGCGGTAGGCTCCGAAAACTGAGGCGAAGGGAACTCCTCGGCAGGGGGGCACCCGATGCCCTTGCTCCCTACCAACGTGCCAAGGGCTCTAGTAAACAACCCCCACGGATGCGCCATAACCGAGCTGCAATTCAGGCAAGTAGGGGGTAATCCCTGATTGAATGATGCGGATGAATCGGTTGAAGTAATACGCACCTTCCAGGGTGTGGCGGTTTTTAGTCAGCCAACAGAGCAGGGAGTTGGAGGCGGATTGCATGGGGCGGCCATCGTCCGGTGTGACGTAAATGGCACCGATGTGCAGGTCAAAAGGCGGCACCAACTTGACGCCATCCCTTTCAAGCACAAGCCCCGTGCCGCAGAACACCGAAGACGAATCGAATGCCCCATCTGCAAAACCACCGTTCCAGACCCCTTCAAAAATCCGGTCGTCACGCACTTCAACGGCGGCCCCGTGCAGCACTTGTACCACATCGCTACAGCGGTGCTAGGAGGCATACCAAGCGAATTTGGACCAGGACGGAATCAGGGTGCTTTGTAACCTCATGGACCGGGTGCGCTTTTGTCCGGCAGGGCGTAATGCCCTCGCATTTCTTCGTGCGCCCAATGCAAGGCCCAGCGGTATGGGCTGCCGCTGAATAACGTGGCTCCTGTCGGGGACGTTGATGCGGTTTTTTTGAGCTTTTTGCGCCGAAGAAACCGAGCGAAGGAGAGGCGCCATGGTCCCCAAAATGTGCTTGGGAAAATGACGGATCCGGCCACTTTTTTTTGTCCGAACAATTCTGCGGGCAGCCCCGCTTCCATTCCCATCCGCCGCGGTATGGGGCGGCTGTCGCGGGCGCGTTCACCAGGTTCCAGCCACGCTTGCATTTCGGGGCTGTTCGAGATGTGGGAAACGATCGGCCAATGCCACACGCCCAAGCACGGAAGCCGAATTTCGTTATACCCTACGCGCAATCGGAACTCCAGCAAGGAGAGTCCGCCCACACCTCGCAGTGGGGCGAGCTCCAAGCCGTCGGCGTAAGCGGGCGCCATGGACCAAATCCGATCCCCACCATGCCCCGTGATGGAAAGGGCATTGACATGTTCCTGTTCAAACAGAACATGCGTGCGATTAAATCCACCGGGCATAGCAAAGAACTCCAGCACTGATCGCTTTCTGGCGAAAAGCAGCCGCCCCCGGTGCTTCCAAGTCAACTGCAGCCCGAGTGCTCGGGCAACTTCCCGGGCGTCTTCCCGGCCGACAATGGTCAGGCTTTCTAACACGCCCAGTTCCTTTGCAAGGCCGGCCACAGCCGGCGAGTCGAATCCTTCACTGATGGGGACGATGGGCCGCAAGGGGGCAATGCGCCGCGGATCCGTGCCGTTTTCGATGAGGCGGTGGAGGGTGGCCTTCAAGAAGGAACGATAAGCCGCGTAGGTCGGTTCGAACCCTCCTCCTTTGTTGGGAGGCATCCGCCAACTTTTTCCAGATTGAATAGCCCAGGGGGCCAAGTGCACGATGCCCACCACTTGGTCCCCGTCCAAAGGAATCGTGGGAAGACTGGGAGTAAGGCCGCGTTCCACGATGCGGGTGAAGTCATCGAAGTAGTCTACGTAATCTGGATGAATCGCCTGGCCAGTGCATTGCAGCCAGCAAAGGAGCGAGTTGGATGCACATTGCTCTTTCAAGGTGGGGTCAGCGGTCACGTAGAGAAACCCCAAGGTGAAGTCCATCGGGGGATACAGGATGACCTGGCCGCTCTTTACCACCAATCCGGTTCCGCAAAACGCTGGCGAATCATCGAAGCTCCGATCCTCGAAGGCGCCGTCCCAAACGCCCTCAAAAATGCGGTCCTTCCATACCTCCACTTGGGATCCATGGTACACCGTTACGCCTGAGTGGGATGGCGACCAGCGTGCGAACCACGCGAGTTTGGGCCACTGGGGAACGAGGATGGTTCGGAGGGACATCAAGGTGTCGATGGGGTGGGGAGGGCGTAACGGTTGGCGAGCAGTTGGTGCGCCCAATGCAGGGTCCACCGGTAACGGCTATTTTGCATAAAAAATTCGGTGTCAAGCGTTTCGGGTTGCTCCTGTGCGGGTGCGTATTGGGCCAGAAACGCTTCAAACGACCGGTGCCAAGTCCCTTTAAAAACAGCGGGCATGGCTATGGCTCCTGCTATTTTCTTTTGGCCAAAATCACGCGCAGTGAGGCCCGCCTCCACCCCCATCCGCCGTGCGATGGGCCGTGAATCTGCTCCGCGATCAGCAAATGGTTGCATTTCGGCACCCTTCGAGATGGCTGCTGTTTGCTTCCAATGCCATATGCCGATGCGCGGAGCAGCGATGGTTTGAAATCCGACCCGCAAGCGATGCTCTGCGATGGTTTGGCCCTGAGTCGTAGGCAAATGTGGAAACTCCATGCGTTCGCCATGCGCATAATCATCGCCCCAAATGGAATCTCCCCCCACGCCTGTCAACCGAATCGTGTCGGTCATTTCCCGCTCGAAAATGGCCCAGGTCTTGGTGTGTCCATGGGGATAAGCGAAAAACTCCGCCACTGTTTCCTTGCGCTTGAGGAGCAACCGCGACCGGTGTTTGCCCTTTACACGAAGGCCCATTTTTTTGCCGATCGCGAGGGCATTCTCGCGTCCGAGGATGGTGATGGCATTTTTCACTTCGAGTTCGGATCCAAGCGCCGCCACAGCAGGAGAATCGAACCCTGTGCTCAGCGTCGAAATCACGCGAAGCGACGTTTTTCGGTCTGCGTGCTGTGCATTCGCAATCGTCTGCATGAGGGCTTCCTTGAGAAAGGTTTTGTAACCCTTGTAGTCAGGGCCAAAGCCAGGGCCGGGATTGGGATCGGCGCGGTGACCGCCATTCGGCCCAACGGTCCAAGAGGCGAGGTAAACGTACCCCACCTGGAGGCCACTGGCAAGGGGAAGGGTGGGCAATTCGGGTTGCCATCCAGCGCGCATGACCTCGACAAAGTCCGCGAAATAAGTGCTGTGCGAAGGGTCGAGTTGGGTTCCGGTCCGTTGGGTCCAACAAAGCAATGAGTTCGAAGCACACTGTTGCTCTGCAAAAGGATCAGCTGTGATAAATACCCCTTCGGTCAGGAAGGAGGTGGGAACAACGGTGACGCGGTCCCCCTCGACGATGAGTCCGCTGCCACTGAAGGCCGTTGCGGTGTGAAAATTACCCGCTTCAAATCGGCCGTTCCAGACCCCTTCAAAAATGCGATCGTCCCTCACCTCAACAGCCGAACCATGCCACACGTGCAACGTGTCTCCAGCCCGTTGCCACGTGGCGTACCACGCTAATTTGGGCCACGTTGGCACTTCTATTGACTGAATCATCATGTCGCGCATACGCGGATTATCGCTACGAGGTTGCACCCCATGGCCCCATCCATGCGGGCGATTCAGGGGAGCATGGCGGCCACCACCGGCCGGTCGTGCTCGATGGCATGGAGGTCCAACTCCAGCCCCAATGGACCGAGCTGGTAGTCAATCAGCCGATAAATCCCGCTCATCACCGTGAAATTCCGCTCGATCGACTGGCGTGGGGTATCACCGTGCCGGTCAGTCGCTGAAGCGTCTGCCCCCCGCGTCAGCAAGATTTCGACGAGGTCTTTTCGGCAGAAAAACGCCGCCATGTGCAAAGGGGTGGCATCGTCCTGGTTCCGGGCGTTGATGTCGGCACCGGCGTCGAGCAAGGCGACCGCCGCTTCGGTGTGCCCGAACATCACCGCAAAGTGCAGCGGGGTGTCGCCGCTCTCGGCATCGGGCTCGTTGAGGTTGGCTCCTTGATGGACGTGGTGTTGGATTTGGCCCAAATCCCCCGTCCAAGCCGCCTCATGCACCCCCACCTTCTCGCGGTCCCCCCCGGCTTCCGGCGCCGCAGAACAGGCCAAGGCCCCCATCAACCAAACCACATGCCACCATTTCATGCCGCCAAATTTACCCGCTGCCATCGGAAAACTGCGCCCCACCCGGTCACAAAAAAGCAGGCACCGGATCGACGATCCCGTGCCTGCTTCCCTTTTTAATCCAAAACCGTTCCCTTACGGGCAAGCGATTCCAAAATCCACCAAGAAAACCAACATGTCGGCGACCGAGACGACGCCATCGCGGTTCAAATCACTGGGACACGGATTGATTTCCACCATCAGGGAGTAAACCAAGTCCACCGGGTCAGGAATGCCATTGCCATCGGTATCCGCTGACGTTGGAGACAAGTTGAACAACAGCACCTCGTCACCATCTCCCAGTCCATCACCGTCCGTGTCCGCAGAATTCGCGTCGGTGGCGTACAGGATTTCGTCATCATCCGACAACCCGTCATCGTCCGAGTCGAAGTCCTCCTCTTCGTCTTCTTCGTCCTCGTCGTCGTCCTCCTCGTCTTCAGCAGCTTGGAACGCCGCCCATGCGCTATCCCAGTCGCCGCAGGCAATGCTGTCGCCGTTCATGCAAGATTCGAGCAGCAGCGCCAGATCACATTCCTCTTCTGTGCCCGTGGTGTCTTCAGCACATTCTGCTTGCAGGTAGGCCAAAATGGAGGCCGTTGAATCACCGTAGTCATCGTCATCCCACTCATCGTCGTCGTCATCTGACTCGTCGTCGTCGTCTGACTCGTCGTCGTCGTCTGACTCGTCGTCGTCGTCTGATTCGTCGTCGTCATCTGACTCGTCGTCGTCGTCTGATTCGTCGTCGTCATCTGACTCGTCGTAGTCGTCGTCATCGTCGTCGTCTGACTCGTCATCGCTATCGTCATAGGCCAACCAGTTGGCGGCTTCCCAATCAGCACACGCGAGGCTATCACCATTGAGGCAGCTTTCCAGGGTCGTTGCCAATCCGCACGCTTCATCAAGGCCCGTGGTGTCCTCAGCGCATTCTGCTTGGAGGTAGGCCAAAATGGAATCCAAAGATTCACCGTAACCGTCGTCGTCGATGTACGTGCTGTCATTTTCGAAATCCTCCTCGTCGTCAACGTAGGTGCTGTCGTTGTCAAAGTCACCGTCGTCGTCAACGTAGGTGCTGTCGTTGTCAAAGTCACCGTCGTCGTCAACGTAGGTGCTGTCGTTGTCGAACACCCCGTCGTCGTCAACATACGTGCTGTCGCTTCCGTCGAAGTCCGACTCGTGGTTGACCCAATACGTCATCAGCGAATCACAGGCGACTGAATCTCCTGCGAGGCAAGCCTGAGCAGTGGCAATCCAATCGCATGAATCATCCGTGTTCAGTGAATCTTCCGCACAGTCGGATTGCAAATAGGTGAAGATGTCGTCGTACGACGTGCCTTGCGCCCAGCCGGAGCTGCTGTTGCCAAAGATCAGCACCGAGAAGAGGCTCATGGCCAAGAAAACAGGAGTGGATTTCCAGTTCATTTTAGAACGATTTGGTGGTTTGGTTGCAGTGCTTACGATGCCTCAGGTACAATCCTTGGCGAAAACAAAAAAAAATTCAAGTCCTTCATTTTCTGTGATGTGCGCTAGGCAATGTATCTTCCAAGCATGTGCAGAAACAACAGCTTTTGGCCCTTCTTGTTCATCCTCTTGGGGGCCTTTGCATGCAACACGAACACGCCATCGGAACCCGTTGCCGATGCATCCTCCCCTCACGCCATGGAATTCACTGCCGAGGAGCAGGCCATCCGCGAAGCCAAATGGGCCGAACCCGGCGCCCGGTTGGTCGAGTTGCCCAATGGCTACCGCGTGTTCACCCAAACCTTCGGCGACCATCCGGAGGCGGCCGTCCTCGTCTTGCACGGCGGCCCCGCCGCGACCCACGAATACCTGCTGAGTGTAGCCTATGACTTGCCAGAACTGGCGGGATGCGAAGTGGTGATGTACGATCAGCTGGGCAGCTTTTTCAGCGATCAGCCCCAAGAGGACCTATGGAACATCGACCGGTGGGTGGAGGAAGTCGAGGCTGTGCGCCAAGCCCTGGGGTATAGCCGCGAGAACTTTTACTTGCTCGGCAACAGTTGGGGCGGGATTTTGGCGATGGAGTACGCTCTTCGCCATCAAGAGCACCTCAACGGGTTGATTGTGTGTAACATGCAGGCGAGCATTCCCGATTATGCGGCGTACAACCAGGAGGTGTTGCGCCCGCAGATGCGCCCGACGCTGCTCGATTCGCTCGATGCGTATGAGGCCGCCGGCGATTACCAAAACCCGGAATACGTCGCCCTCGTCGAATCCGAGTTTTACACCCGCCACATCTGCCGGCTCCCCGAATGGCCCACCGAGGTCGTCACCTCCTTCAGCCGACTGAATTACCCGCTATACGACCTCATGCAAGGGCCCTCCGAATTCAAAGTGGGCGGCCGCCTCATCGATTGGGACATCAAGGACCGGTTGCACGAAATCACCGTGCCCACCCTCATGGTCGGAGCCACCCACGACACCATGGACCCTGACGCCATGCGGGCCCAGGCCGATTCGGTCGCCGATGGCCAGTTCTTGCTCTGCCCGGAAGGGTCGCACTTGTGCATGTGGGATGACCGCACGGCCTTCATGTCCGGCGTAGCTGCCTTCATCCAAGGAGTTGAATCCCGCTGATCACGCACCATGGCTTACCCGAAAGGACAATCCCTCCTCAGTTTTGGCCCCACTGAGCGCATCCCCGAATCCGGCTTCATTTACCAAGCCTTTCGCGGAAAACGCTACCCGCCGTTCATCAACCTCGATGTCACGCGCGAACTCATGGAGACGTGGGAGACCTCCGCTGACGACATCCTGATCTGCACCCACCAAAAGGTCGGTACCCACTTGACGAAGAAGTTTGTGGTGGAACTCCTGCGCACGGCTTACGATTACCCTGAGGGGCATGGCATCCATTCGGGCGACATTGGGCACGACACCGTGCCGTGGCCGGAGGTCATCGCTTCGCAGCACGGCACTGCGGCCATGCAGGACTTCATTCGCAAGACGGCGGGGTGGCCGCGGGTGTGGTACACCCATTGCGCCCGCGAAGACCTGCCGGTGAAAGCCATCCATCCGAAAACCCGCTTCATCATCGTGGTCCGCGACCCCCGCGCCGCCTTCATTTCGCAATTTCATTTCTACAAGTCCCACCCCTTGCTGGGCGCGTCAGAGGACCTGACGATGCACCAGCTCAAGGAGCATTTCATCAAGTCCGAGCTTTATTTCGGGGGTTACCACGAGCACGCCATCAGCTGGATGAACAAAGCGCGTTCGGAGATTGCCATCGAACAAGCCCTCTTCCTGCGTTACGAAGAGCTGGTGGAGGATAAACTGAATGCCGCCCGGCTGCTGGCGCGGTTTTTGGCTCCGCAGAAACACCTGTCCGATGCGGAGTTGATGCGCGTCGTCGAGGCGACCACCTTCAACACCATGAAGGCCGAGATTGCCGATAATCCGCAGAGTTTTCATTTCAATCCGCAGGTCTTTTTCCGAAAAGGCCAAACCGATGAATGGCGCGACGCGCTCCCGGCGGACATCGTGGAAGCCATCGATGCGAAGTCCCGTCGGCTGTGGGGCGATCGCTACCAGGGCGGTCCGAATTGGAAGGAGTTCCCGAGCTTGGCCTCGGAAATGAGCCGGATGCAGGCGGACGGCGCCACGGATTTTGCGGAATCGTTCCCGCTTTTTGTAGGCCAAATCCTAGACCGGGACCTCGCCGCTCTCTCTTCCGAAGTCGCCAGCACGCCCGCTTCCGACCTGTGGCGTGTCCCCGCCGGCGTGAACAACTCGGTCGGTGCGCTGACCCGCCACTTGTGCGGCAACTTGCGCCATTTCATCGGAGCCCACCTCGGCGGCATCCCGTACACCCGGGACATCGAAGCGGAGTTTGCCGGCATCCCCATCCCGATCGAAGAGTTACTCGATGAAATTGCTCTCACCCGCCAAGCCGTCGCTACTGCCCTCAAGCAACTCGAGCCCAGCGATTTGCTGAACGAAATGCCAGCCCCGCCGCCGCACCATGCCGGCCGATCCGTGGGCTATTTCCTCATTCAATTGGTCAGCCACTTCCAGCGCCACTGGGGGCAGCTCAACTATGCGCGCCGCGTGTTAGCGGGCTAGAGCCGTGCCACGAGCAAGCCGCACTCGGTGGGGATGACGTGGTGCTCCACATGTTCTTGCTCGAACCACTGCAAAAAGGCCGCGCATTCTTTTGCTCGGTCAATCACGTTGTCGGCGAGCAACACCGTGCCGGGCCCGATGAGTCCGCGCTCAAGCAGCGCGAGCAATTGCGGATGGTACTGGTTCTTTTGGGCATCGAAAAAGACCAAATCAAATGTCCCTTCTAACCGACGAATCACCTCCAGCGCTTCGCCGATGTGTACCTGCGCGGGCACCCCGGTCGCAGTAAACAACTCTTGCGCCTCGCGTGCCACCGCTTCGTGGAACTCGATGGTTTCCAAAGTGGCTCCGGGGGTGAGCCCCGCTGCGAGGTACATGCCGCTCAGCCCATGGGCGGTCCCGATTTCCAGGATGCGCGCAGGCCGGCGGGCCAGGACGAGCGATTGCAGCAAGCTGCCGGTATCCGATCGGATGGGGTTGCGCCAACCGTGGCGTCCATCGGCGTTGGCATAGCTTTCACCCCGTTTGGCATATTGCTCGAGGCGGTCGATTTCTCGTTGGATGGCGGGCGTTCGCATGGCTTGAATTTGCCCGAAGATATCACCGTTCAGGCCAAATCAATTCCCCCGCCCCGCAAACGGCACCCCCCGGAGCTCTGTCGTGTCGGGCGGCAACCGATCATCCGTCGCCTCCACGGCAGCGGACATGGTGTCCCCTTGTTTGGCATCCATCCACGCTGCCGCGACCACCAGCAGCAACAACGAAATAAAGCGCACACGGTTCATGCAAAGCAATTTACCCACCGCCCGTTGCAGCGACATCACGGGATTGTGAATAGATTGTGAATAACGTGTGGTCAGCCCTGCGGCCGGCGCGCCATCTGAAAGCGCTTCGGCGTCATCCCTTCGCTCTGCCGGAAGGCCCGGATGAACGGCCCAGGGCCTTTGAAGCCCACGGCGTACGCCACTTGATTGACCGTCATCGGTTCTTCGATCAGGAGCTTCCTCGCCACCTCCATCCGCGCGTGCTGCACGTACTCGTGCGGCGTCCAGCCGAACGCTTCTTTGAACATCCGCTGGAAGTGCGGCCGGCTCATGCACGCGATCCCAGCGAGCTGGCTGCAATCGAGGGGTTCGTGGAGGTGCGCATCGATGTAGGCCATGACGGAAGACAGCGGATGGTGGGTCACGAGGCCTTGCCGTTCGTCCGCGAACAGCTTCCGCGCGCCGGTTTGCATAAGCTGGATCATCAGTTCCTGCAGGGTGATGGAGGCCAGGGCGTCTTTCTGTCGGCCTTGCTCGAAACCGATTGATGCGCGTCCGAGTGGTGCAGGTGGCGAGAATGACCGAACTTCACGCCCCATGAATTCCCTACTGAACTTGGCTGTGCAGGCCGCCGTGGCGGCGGGTGAGGCCATCCTGAAGATCTACGAATCCGGTGACTTCGATGTGACCGTGAAGGGCGATGATTCGCCCCTGACCCGCGCCGATGTGGCTTCCCACGAGGTCATCGCCGCCGCGCTCGAGGCCACTGGCATTCCCGTGCTTTCAGAAGAAGGGCGGGACATGCCGTATGCGGAACGCAAGGATTGGCGGCAGCTGTGGGTGGTGGATCCCATCGACGGCACCAAGGAATTCATCAAGCGAAACGGGGAATTCACGGTGAACATCGCGCTCGTTGAGGACGGCCTGCCCGTCCTCGGGGTCATTTACGTCCCGGTCTCGCGGACGCTCTATGCTGCAGCGGTGGGGCAGGGGGCTTGGCGTCAAGTGGTGGACGGTTCCGCGCCGTGGTCGCCTGATGCGGCGACCTCGCTTCCCGCCCCAGCGGGAGACCGCCCGTTTACCGTAGTGGCTAGCCGTTCGCACCTTTCTCCGGAGACCGAGGCCTTCATCGACGGCCTGCGCGAGGAGCACGGCACCGTCGACCAAGTGTCGAAGGGCAGTTCCCTCAAGCTCTGCATGGTCGCTGAGGGCGCGGCCGATTGTTACCCGCGGTTTGCGCCGACCATGGAATGGGACACAGCAGCGGGACAGGCCATCTGCATGGCCGCAGGCAAGGACGTCATCGACCAAACAACCGGGAAGACCATGCGCTACAACCGGGAAAACCTGCTCAACGCCTGGTTCTTAGTCCGCTGAGTCGCCGCCTTGTATCCATCCACTGAGGACACGGGCCTGGGCATCCCGGGCGTATTGCTGCGCGGCCGCTTGGCCTTGAGGCCCGATGGCAAAGCCGCCTGAAGCGACGCGCTCAAGGAATTCAGCAACCGGTTCGGCATCGCTGCGATCGAAGGTGATGCCCGCCTCGCAGCGCGCAATGATGGCAGCGCTTTCGCCCGCTGGCGGCCCGATGTTCAAGATGGGCTTGCCGACGGCGAGGTACTCGTAGATTTTGCCTGGGACATGGGCCAAATCCGCTCCCGGAATCGCCGGAATCAAGCACAGCAACACGTCGGCGCGCTGCTGCCACGCATTGGCCACCCGGTGCGGCTGCATCCCCAAGCACTGCACCTCCATGCCCGCTTCCCTGAACCCTGCTAGCACGTCCTCCGGTGCGGTGCCCACCACGGTGAGCCGAGCGGGCCGGTCCAAAGGCCGCTTCGCCCAAGCCTGCGCCACCACTTCGGGCTCATACCCGGCGGCCATGATGCCGGTATAGACGATCTCAAACCACGGCCCAGCTTCCACCGGTTCGAGCGCTTCGAAATCGTCGCGGTCGTAGCCGTTGGGCAAGTAATGGACCTTGCCTTTTACGAGGTCGGGGTATTTGGCCTCCAACTTTTCGCGGTAACGGTCGTGCACCACGATGAGGTCGTCTGCCGCTGCCATAACCTCCCGCTCATACCGCCCATCCCGCGCCGCGCTCCAAGCAGAGTGCATGAGCTGCTCGTAATAGAACACATCGGTCCACGGGTCGCGGAAGTCTGCAAACCAGCGCACAGCGGCCTGCT
>CBFHPD010000254.1:0-3169 GCA_965657495.1 uncultured Flavobacteriales bacterium | reverse complement strand
GCCGAGTTCGAGCAGCCGGTCGTTCGGACGCAATTCGGCCCGCATTTGGCGCACCTCATCGCGTTCATACGTGTTGTCGAACAGCGTTTCACGGATTCTCTCCGAAGGAATGAGGTGGCTGTTCACGCGGACGCCGTGCACGCGAATGGGCAGGGAACGTGCGCAACGCCATTTGGCGTAATCAATTCGGATGCGCAAAAACAACTTGCGCAGGAGGGAAGCCGTCATTTTAGGAAGGGCTGCCATTGGGTACCTTTTTTTTCAGAGACCAAATGCTCCACAGGCATTCGATTTCGTTCCACCACCACCATGAACGGGTAAACATGCACAGATCGAATCCACCAGGACGGTGTCGCCGACTTGGACAGTGGCTTCATTTGCAGGGCCAGTCCGGTGTGGCTCACGTTGAATGAGGCTGCGATTTGGCCCAAAACTTGGCCGAAAAACGCATTGCACGCCAACGCCGCAATAAAAAATTGCTTCATGACTACAAGGTACACCAATTGGTCCCAATCCGCGGTCAGCCGCAGGCGAGCCTACTTCAGGAAGGGCTGCCACTGGGTTCCTTGCTTCACGGATAACAGGCGATCGACCGGCTGCATGTTGCGCTCCACCACCACCATGTAAGGGTAGAAATGAATGGCCCGGATCCATTTCGCCACCGGGCTCGCAGGACATTCAGCGCCGAACGACGTCCGGGAGATTTCTCCCGCGTTCAGCTGATCGGCGAGTCCTGACATGTACGTGAAAAAGCCGTTGCCCGAGTGGTGCACGTCTTCGCAGATGTAGATACCCCCCGGCGCGAGGTGCGGGAAGACCTCTTCAAAGGTGGCGACCTGCTGGTGGGTTTGGTGCCCACCGTCATCGAGGACCGCGTGGAAGGGCGGGCGGTCTTTCAAGGCCTCGCGCCAAAACTGCCGATCGGACTGATCGCCGATCAAGATGGAGACCCCGGGGCGCTCGTATTGGCGGCAGGCGGGTTCGATGTCTACGCCCAGGATTTGGCATGCATCACCGAAATAGCTTTGCCACATGTCCAAACTGCCTCCGCTGTAAACCCCGATTTCCATGAAATGCACGGCCTTCCCGCGAAACGGGCGCAAGTAGCGGTCGTACGTATCGAAATAATGCCGCCACTTCCAAATGCCGGGTCCCTCGGTGCGCGCATTGAAAAACTGCTCCAAGGCGGATACCTCAGGGTGCCCAGCGCGCCGATCAGGCAGGGCATTGAGGCGGGGCAGGTAGCTGTGGGCTTTCCGCAGCCATGGGCTTTGCAAATGGGGCCGGATGAAGTTTTTAATCGTGCGAAGCATGGGAAGGTGATTCGGGTGTTCAAGTAAGTGAACCTGAGTCGAGCAAAATCTTTTGCGGGTTCAGGATGCCCTGCGGGTCGAATGCGGCCTTGATGGCGCGTTGCAGGGCGAGTTCTTCGGGGGTAAACGCGATGGGCATGAAGCTTTTTTGGACCCAACCGATGCCGTGCTCGCCGGAGAGGGTACCGCCGAGCCGGCGGACTTCGGTGAAGAGTTCGGAGATGGCTTGGTGGAGGCCCGCCCCCCAGGCCTCGTCGCGGAGGTCATCGCGGAGGATGTTCACGTGCAGGTTGCCGTCGCCGGCGTGGCCGTAGCAGATGCTGCGAAACCCATGGCGTTCGCCGATGTCCTTAGGAGAGCGCTTTTGCAAACCGAGTCGACTCAGAACTTTTAAAATCACATACCTTCTACGGGAAAAACACGCCAAGGTTTCCATCAACAAAAAAGCCCCTCCCGCTCGAGTCGGAAGGGGCTTCATCCTGAAAGCTCAGTCCTCAAGGAATCGGCGCGTAGATGCAGCGCACGCTCAATCCCATGTACTTGTTGTACTCGTTTTCTGGGAATCCATTGACGGATACGTTGTTGTTCAACCAGCGGTAGGATCCTTGGTTGCCGTTGTCCTGAGAGGTCCAGTATGCCCCGGTTGTTCCTCCTTGCGAGTAGAAACCGTCGCTTTCTTGACGGAGTCCGCCTGGGAGGCCCATCCAGCCTGCCGTATTGGTACCATCCCACGAGGGGTCGTCGGAGGGGCTCGCCTTCAGTTTTTGGCCTGCAACCGCGTCACCTCCTAAGAAGGTGGACAATGCCGCAAACTCTGCGCGGCTCGGAACCTGCCAGCCCATCGGGCAGAGCTTATCCGTTCCCACAGCGTACCAGTTGTACAAGCGGCCCGTCTCACTGATGATCGAATCGGTCGCGTACTCCACCAACGTGCCCTCGCCGTAGTAGGTCATCGCACCCAAGGCCATTCCGTTGTTCCAGTTGCCAGGAGGATTGTAGCCTGTGGGGATCGTGGCGCCATCGTTGTATATGGTCGTCTGCAAGTTCTCCACGAACCAGCACTGGCCATTGATGTCGATGGTGTGGTATTCATAACCGTCGTACGTAACAGTCGAAACGCCGCACGTAATCGGGTACTCACACGTCGGATTCGAGAAATCAGCGTAGTTGATGGCGCTGGTGTCATCGCAGTTGTCCAAGCTGTTCTTCACGTAACCCGGAGTGTAGCCGCAGGCCTCGATGGAATTGTGTGCATCGCCCATGCCGTCGCCGTCGGCATCGAGGTACCACGTCTCGCCGTAGGTGCAGTTGCCGCCGTCGATGGTGAAGGCTGGATCGTAGTTGCAAGCCGTTTCATCCATGCAACCCGTTGCTCCTGCCGTGCGCATGCAACGGACAGATTGACCCTCGCGGATGCTGTATTGGAAGTCGCCGAGGCTCTGTGTGCCAAATCGCAACTCACGCGCATTCGCATAGCTCACGATGTACTGGTCTTCCGTCGTACGGGCCCAGAAATACGCCTTGTCACCGTCGGTGAAGAATCCACTGCTATTGCGACGTCCACCGGGCAAACCGTCCCAACCGGAGGCATTGTAGCCGTACCATGAAGGACTGTCAGTCGATGACGAAATCAAGTCGTAGGAGCCGTAGTTAATGCTTATCCGCATGAATATAGTCGACTCGTGGCCACTGTCTTAAAGAGCTGAAAAACAGACTCCTCACGACACCTTCGGCCATTGAACTTGAAACAATACTCATCCAAGTACGATTGCAACCAAACCGCAGACAGATGATGGTAAATCCTTAAAAATAGCCGCTTTGCATTGCCGATAGCGATGTGCACCCACGGGAGCGCT
>CBFHPD010000253.1:0-5111 GCA_965657495.1 uncultured Flavobacteriales bacterium | reverse complement strand
CGGCACGAACGAGCCCGTGGTGCAATGGGTGGAAGAGGTGCCATGGCGGATGACGCAGCGCGCGGCGGTTCCCGAGGGGTGGGGGGCCGACGCATCCACCCATTTGGAATGTGAGGGGCTCGACACGTATGCGCGGGTTTGGGTGGATGGGGAATTGGTGCTCGAGGCCGACAATGCGCACCGGTCGTGGCGATCCGCTTCGTTTCCTGCGGGGCGCGGCGAGCGGGTGATTCAAATTGAATTTGAACCTGTCGCGGCGGCGGGCATGGCGCGGCTCGAGGCTGCGGCGTTGCCTGTGCCGTGCAGCAACGAGGACCGCCCGGTGGGGCGGCAGACGAGTCCGTTTACGCGGAAGGCGGGTTATCAATTTGGTTGGGACTGGGGGCCGCGGCTCGCCGGGCCGGGGGTAACCGGCGCGGTGCGCTGGGTGCGGGATGGCGAGCAAGCGCCTTCGCCGCCGTGGTGCGAGGTGTTGGCGGCCGACGCGGAGGAAGCGCGGGTGTGGGTGCACGGCCGTGTGGGGTGGGAGCTGGATCCGCGGGTACCGGCGACGTGGTGCGGGGACACGCTCGTGTTCGCCCGGCCGCAGTTGTGGTGGCCGCGGGGCATGGGCGAGGCGGCATTGTACCCTTTGCGGTGGCGGCATACTTCGGGCGTGGAGCATGCTGCGCAATTGGGACTGCGGACGGTGGAATTGGACCGGACGGATGGGGCGTTTCAGTTCATTGTGAATGGTGTCCCGGTTTTTGCGCGCGGGGCCAATGTGGTGCCGCCCGATTTCCACGTCGTGCAGGCCGAGGCGGCGTGGCCGGGGGTGGTGGAAGATGCGGTGGCAGCGGGGATGAACATGTTGCGGGTGTGGGGTGGCGGTGGCTACCCGCCGTCGTCGTTCTATGCCGCGTGCGACGAGGCGGGGGTGCTGGTTTGGCAGGACTTCGCCTTTGCCTGCGCGATGGTGCCGGGGGACGCGGCCTTCCGGGCGAACGTGCGGGCGGAAGCGGTGGAACAGGTGCGCCGGTTGCGCCCGCACGCCTGCCTGGCCCTGTGGTGTGGTAACAACGAGTCGGAGCTGGCCTGGGAACGGTGGGGCTGGCAGGACGCTTACGGGTTGCATGGCGCGGACAGCGCGGCGGTGGCGGCGGACTACGCGGCCATCTTCGAGGGGGTGCTGCCGGAGGTCGTGGCGGCGGAGAGCGCTGCGGCGTACTGGCCGAGCTCGCCGCACGGCGGGGGGGATGAGCACGCGTGGGGCGTGTGGTTTGGGCTGGAGGACTTCGGGTACTACAGCCGGCATGGGGGGCGGTTCGCAAGCGAGTACGGGCTGCAGAGTTTGCCGTCGCGGCACACCTTGCGGGCGGCGGGCATCGAGGCGTTCGGCGACAGCGCGTTGCAGTACCGGCAGCGGAGCCGGATGGATTGGCTCGAGCCGGGGTTCGACGGGTGGGACATGATGGCGCACTTCATGGGGAAGACGGTGGGGTTGCCGGCGGAAGGGGATTTGGACCAGTGGATTTTCCTAAGCCAAACCACGCAAGCCCTCGGCCTGCAGCACGCCCTCGAACGCCACCGCACCAGCGCCGGCCGCATCGCCGGCTCCCTCTACTGGTCCCTGAACGACGTCTGGCCGGCCGTCTCCTGGTCCACCGTCGACCACGCGGGCCGCTGGAAGCTCGGCCACTACGCCGCCCGGCGTGCCAACGCACCCCGGACGGTCCAATGGCAGCGCGAACGCACCGACTCCCTCGTACTGATCGCCTTCAACGACGGGCCTGCGGTGTGGAGCGATTCAGTTCAGCTTGAACTGAAAACACCGGACGGCCAAGTGCGGCAGTCGGCGCGGCGCGCGTTCTCGGTTTCTGCCCACGGGTCGATCGCGCTGAACTTCGGCGCGCTAGCGGAATTGCAGGCCGACCCCGGGCACACCTACCTCGCGTGGGAGGTGGCGGACGAGCGGACGAGCGTGTTGTGGGACATGCCGGTGGCCTTCCACCGGCCGTCGGGCCACTTGGAGGCACGCGCCACGCACCGCGGGTTGGAACTCGAAGCTGCGTTTTACGAACCCGTCGTGGGACTGACGGCCAACGTGCCCGGGCATTTTCGGGACAACGGGTTCGCGCTGGAAGCGGGGGAACGCTTGCACGTGGAATTCGTGCCCGAGGACGCCGAGCCCACGAGCTACACGATCCGGACGCTGGGGCATCCGGAAGGGATTACGTTGATTCGGAGCGGGGGTTCAACTGGATCGGCAAGTCCGTCGAGCCGGATCGATTGAAGAACAAAAGCGCATCGTATCGCACTTCTTGGCGCCAAAGCTCATTCGAACTGCGCTCCCAATGCGCGAAATCGATGTGGCAAGGTTTGGAATCGTCAAATTCAATTCGAACCGCCAACCGCCTGTACTCATCGTAGGTCAGGTCCGGCCCAAACAAGCACAAATCCAAATCGGAATCCTCCCGAAAATCACCCCGCCCACGCGACCCATACACAACGACGGCCTCCAAGTGGGGCTGCGCTGCAAAGACGCCATGGGCAAATCGCCAGAACGTCATCGGCAAACCCAGCCAAGACGCGTCATCCCGGTTCAGGTGGTCGATGAATGAAGGTTGTTCCGAGGAGCCCATTGAATGCCTGAAGATACGGGCCTTTGATTTTAATCAACACCGGTTGCACTTCATGGAAATCGTAAACATGCGAGGTCAGGTTTCTGCTCGACACCATATCCACCCAAACCTCAGCATCTTCAACCAAACCGTTCCCTGACGCCCAAGCGATGGCCCCTTTCGGGCTTTTCACTTGCTGTGAAGCACCCTCCCATGCCAGATCCTTCATCAGCTTCCATCCCAGCTCAAAGCAATACTCAAACCGCTGGATCATTCCCTCTTCTTTTAAGGTCAATTCGTTCTCTTCCGCTGATGCCTCGACCTCCAAAATCGCGCTTTTCAATTGCATCAACGCGCGCTCAAAACTCATTCGCCTCAACGCTGATCTAGTCATTCGCCGCTGTTCCATGGGGCGAATATCAACCTCCGCTTTTTATGCGGCTCCAGAAATTCACCAGCATACGCCATTGATGTGTAGATGAACCGAATGGACGGAGAGGGCGGAACCCCTCCCGGTTGTTTCATAAACAATAGCCTAATTCGCTCAAAAAACGAACATTTCTCAAATAATCACCGACTAATTTGTATGTTTAGAAGGTGAAATGGCGCCAATGGCGCACCAACCGAATGAAGCCATGAAGAAGATCTGGACCCTGATGATCGGATGCGCCCTGGCGATGGGAGCGGCCGCGCAAAGCGACGTGGCGGTGACGCCGCCGTACAATCCGGACAGCAACGTGGATGGGCTGCTGGGCATCACGGACTTGATGCAGCTGCTGGCGGGGTTTGGTGGGGAGTTCGAGCCGGAGGCGATTTTGGTGGATGAGGAGGTGGAATTGGGGGCGCTGCTGGGGACTTTGGTGGCGGCGATTGCGGAGTTGCAGGCCCAGGTGGAGGCGCTGGAGGCGCAGGTGGTGCCGGGGTTGGCGGAGTATGTTGTGGTGGATTCGGAATTGGATTTGGTCCAAATCTCAGGCGCCAACCTCGCGGTGAACAACGGGATGGGAAACAGCGCGTGGAACAACGGGCTCGGCAACCTCTGGCTCGGCTACAACGAGGACATTGACGGCGCGCCGCTCGCGCGCACCGGGTCGCACAACCTCATCATCGGCAACTCGAACGCCTACACGAACAGCGGCAACCTCATCGTCGGCGCGGGCAACGAGGTTCACAGCTACCAAGGCGTCGCGGCCGGCACGAACAACACGCTCGAGGGCGTACGGTCCATGGTCTTCGGCGGCAACAACAACCTCGTTTCGGGCGAAATGAACATTGCCCTGGGCGGGGTCCAAAACCACGCGCACGGCACGAATTCCGTGGTCGTCGGCGGACAGCTCAACGAGACCGACGAGTACCATTCGGTCGCCGTGGGAGGATACGATAACCTGGTGGACGGGCCGCTCGCCGTGTCCATCGGTGGGCACAGCAACCACGCCACCGGGGACCGGACTTCCATCTTCGGCGGGGCGCACAACGTCACGCACATTGACGCCTCGTCCGATGGTGGCTCCATCTTTGGCGGGAGGAACAACACGGTCGTGGATGGGTCCGTGCTGGGCGGCCGGTACAATACGAGCCGCGGGGAGGACAACGTGATCGTGGGCGGCTATGGGAACCAGCTGCTGACCGGCATCGACGTCGAGACGGGCAGCGGGCTGTACAACCGGCAAAGCGTGATGATCGGCGGGTTCAGCAACGTGCTGGACGCTGATTTGCCGGACTTCCGGGTGCTCATCGGCGAGCTGGACGGGGTGCACATCGGGACGATGGACGCGGGGAATGGGATCACGCCGTGATATGAACCGATTCGCCACACTTGCCGCGGGGGCCCTTGCGGTCACCGCCCTGTTGATCACTTTGGTTGCGCAAGGCCAGGCGCCCATCGTTGAATATCCTTACAACCCCGATTCGGATGGGAACCAAACCATCGGCAGCACCGATTTGACCGGTTTCCTCGCCACGTATGGGACCCCCTTCGAGCCGGCGTCCGTGATGCTGGATACCCTGACTTTGGAAGCGTATTTGGCAAGCCTTCAAGACCAAATCAACAGCCTACAAAACGCACTTTCATCCCCCGAAACCCCTGCCAGCAGAACCTACACCCTGCGCCTGGAGTATACGGCTTCAAATCACCTGGTGAACGACATCAACGCCCACACCTTCCTGGCCGAGGACGGCCTGCACACTGAAGGGGCTTCCGTAAACGCCATCAGCGTCAACACGGACGTCGCGATTTATTCGGTTGACTTGGAATTTGCCTCGGAAGCGCGGCCGCCGGTCTCCGTCATGGTTTACGCTTGGAACCCCATGACTTACAAGTATGAAGTGCATCCCTACCGGGTGGACGCCGCGGATTTTAACCTGATTGTTCCGGCAGAGCAGTGGACAGAATCAGGAGGGCAATGGGAGGCCGGACTCTTTTCCAGCACAAACCCGGGCATCTCCTTCAACATCGATGTCCGTCAGCAATACATCAAATACGGCAACGCGGAACCGTTCCCGCCCCCCTCA
>CBFHPD010000252.1:0-1437 GCA_965657495.1 uncultured Flavobacteriales bacterium | reverse complement strand
CGGGCGGCACCGAAGCGGATAACTTGGCCCTGAACGCGGCGGTGGTGGACCACGGGTGTGAGCGCATCATCACGTCGGAAGCGGAGCACAGCGCCGTCATCAAGACGGCTGAGCGGTGGAGCGACCGGGCGCCGGTGGAGTTGGCGCTCGTGAAGCACCTCCCGGATGGCTGCGTGGACATGGCGCATCTCGCGGAGCTGTTGGCGGCGTCGGACAAGAAGACGTTGGTGAGCTTGATGCACGCGAACAACGAGGTGGGGGTGATGATCGATTTGAACGCGGTGGGCGGGCTGTGCCGGGCGCACGGGGCCTTGTTTCACAGCGACACGGTCCAAACCATGTGCCACTACCGCTTCGACCTCCAAGCGACCCCTGTGGACTTCATCACCTGCGCCGGCCACAAGTTCCACGGACCCAAGGGGGTCGGTTTTTTGTACGTCGCACCGGGGCTGAAAATCACGAGCATCATCGCCGGAGGCGGGCAGGAGCGGTCGATGCGCGGCGGCACAGAGAACGTGCACAGCATCGTGGGCTTGGCTAAGGCCATGGAGTTGGCGTTCAGTGATTTGGACCATCATCAGGAACACATCCGGGGGCTGAAGCGGCGGATGGTGGACGGGCTGCGCGAGCGGTTCAAGGGGGTGCGCTTCAATGCCGACAGCGACCGGGAAGACCGGTTGTACACGGTGCTCAACGTCAGCTTCCCGCCGCACCCGAAGAGCGGGATGGCCCTGTTCCTGTTGGATTTGGAAGGGGTGTGCTGTTCGAGCGGCAGCGCGTGCTCGAGCGGGGCAACCCTCGGTTCGCATGTGCTCCGGACCCTCGGTTTCCACGATCCCTCGCGGGTGAGCTTGCGGTTTTCATTCGGCCGGTACAACACCGAAGCCGAGGTGGATCGGGCGCTCGAGGCGGTGGCGCGCGTTTTTGCGGGAGCGGCGGAGTCGGCCGCTTGAGCAAGGGAAGAGGTTGCTTACCTTCGGGGTTCTAACCGCCCGAACTGCATGCCTTTTAATCTAGCCTTCAATTGGTTCATTCGGCGCCGCATGGTGCAGATTGAGTTGGCGCGTCGGGAGCCGGTGGAGTCGCAGCGCGCGGTGCTGGGGCACGTGTTGGCGCGGGGGGCGGAGACGGCCTTTGGCCAGGAGCACGGATTGGGGGAGGTGAAGCATTGGAAAGCGTTCAAGCAGCGGGTGCCTGTGCGGACGTATGATCAGCTCAAACCGTGGATTGAGCGAGCGATTGCAGGTGAGCAGGATGTGCTCTGGCCGGGCCAAACCGAATGGTTTGCCAAATCCTCCGGCACCACCTCCGACCGCAGCAAGTACCTGCCGGTGACGGCAGAGGCGTTGCAGGAGGGGCATTTCAAAGGGGGGAAGGACTTGTTGGCCTTGTTCTGTGAACAGCGGCCGGGTGCGCGGCTGTACGAAGGCAAGCACC
>CBFHPD010000251.1:0-8135 GCA_965657495.1 uncultured Flavobacteriales bacterium | reverse complement strand
CGCTCGAGGTGCGCGTCGACCCGAGCCAAACCGTCAACACCGACATCGAGCACCAGTTCACCTTCGTGCGCCACACCGACAAAGCGGAGGCGCTGATGCGCTTCCTCGACCTCGACGCGGAGTTGTTTGGCGTGGTGTTCTGCCGAACGAAGCGCGACGCGCAGGACCTCGCGGAGTTGCTGATGAAGCGGGGGTACCGGGCGGATGCGCTGCACGGGGATTTGTCCCAACCGCAGCGCGACCGGGTGATGCAGCGGTTCAAGCGCCGCGATTTGCAGGTGCTCATCGCAACGGACGTGGCGGCGCGGGGCATCGACGTGAACGACGTGACGCACGTGTTCCACTACTCGCTCCCGCACGACCAGGCGTATTATACGCACCGGTCAGGTCGAACAGCGCGCGCGGGCAAGCAGGGCATTTCGCTCGCCTTCATCAGCCACAAGGAGAAGGCGGGCATCAACCGCATTTCGCGGGATTTGGGCATTTCCTTCGCCCAGGTCGACATCCCGAATGTGGACCAAATCGCGGCCGCGCGCGTCGAGCAGTGGGCCACCCGCCTCATCCAATCGGACGCCCCGAGCGACCTTGCGGAAGAACTCGCCGGGCGGCTCGCCGGAGCCTTCGCGGGGATGAGCGAATTCGAGCTGATTGCGCGTTTGGTCCAAAAAGAAATCGGCAGCCTGCAAGCCGGTGCGGACCTCAACATGAAAGCCCCTCAGCAGCGCGAAAAAAGGCCGTACAAAAGCTTCAAACCCGGCTTCGACCACAAATCGCACAAACGCAAGTACAGCGACAAACGCGACGACAACCGCGGCGAACGCGGCGATCGGCCGTATAATAAGCGCGGCGCCCAGCCCTTCAAACCCAAGGGCCGCAAATGACATCAAAAGGGGGGTGAACGCAACCTTTGGGGGGTGTTTCTCGTGTACGTCATCAAATGCACGCAATGAAACCGTTGGTGATCAACTTCACGCCGACCGGTATGATTCCCATGAAGGGGGATGTTCCGTCGGTACCTATTTTTCCGGAGGAAATCGTAGAACAGGTGCACGCCGCATGCGAGCAGGGCATCACCATGGCGCATTTGCACGCCCGTAAGCCGGATGGAACGCCCAGTTCTGAGGCCGCGGATTACGCGCCCATCTTGGAAGGGGTGCGCAAACACTGTCCCGACCTCCTGATCTGTGCGTCACTCAGCGGGCGGACTGTGAGTGACCCCGCAGCGAGGGCGGAGGTGCTCTCTTTGCGGCCGGACATGGGCTCGTTGACCTTGAGTTCACTAAACTTCGTCCGAAGCGCGAGCGTCAATGCTCCAAGCACCATACAAGAACTGGCCCGTCGCATGGCAGCGGCCGGGGCTCGGCCGGAATTGGAAGTGTTTGATTTGGGCATGGTCAATTACCTGAACTACCTCGTGAAGAAACAGTTGATCCATGCCCCTTTTTATGTCAACCTCATCGTTGGGAACATCGCTGGAGCGCAATTGAACGCGAGCCACCTCGCTGCGTTGGAGCGGGATCTGCCCGCCGGCGCGCACATTGCGCTCGGGGGCATCGGGGCCCAGCAACTGGACGCCCACCTCATGGCCTTGGGGCTGGGATGGGGCGTACGCGTGGGACTCGAAGACAATGTGCACTTCGACCGCAACCGTTCGCGCCTCGCCTCCAATGCATCGCTGCTTGAGCGCATCCACGCGTTGGCCGCGCTTGCAGAACGCCCCATCATGACCGCAAAAGAACTGGGCAACCAGGGGTTTTACAACGCCTTCCGAAGCGCATGATGTTTCACTTGACCTTGCTCGGATTCAGTCCCCGCACCTTTCCTATCCTTGTGGAGTTGGCCGCAGAAGCCTGGGGAATGACCCCAAAGGACTTGCGCATTCAAATCATTTACAACCAAGGGATTCCGGTAGTGGATTTGCCCGAAGGTTGGACGCCCCCCGCCTGCCTCGACCTGAACGACTGGACGCCCGGCCCTACGGATGGCGAGCGGTTGCACGGGGTCATGCACGAGCCCGCAGTCTCCAATGTTTGGGAAGACGTGGCGCACCAAACCGGACTCACGTTCGAAGACCTCGGCACGGTGGTCCACCCCACCGCGAGCGTTGCCCCTTCTGCACAGCTCGGACCGGGCACTTGGGTTCATGCGCAAGCCACCGTCGCTACGCTATCCGTTTTGGGGCCGTGCTGCCATGTGAACCGCAACGCCTCCGTCGGGCACCACAACGTGTGGGGCGCATTTTCCCGCATCAACCCCGGGGCGCATACCGCTGGGATGTGCCAAATCGGCTCACGGGTAACCATTGGCATCGGCGCAGTCTGCCGCGAGGGACTCCACATCGGCGACGGGGCCATCATCGGAGCCGGGGCCGTGGCGATCCGGGACGTTGCTCCCGGCAGCACCTTGGTGGGCAACCCTGCAAAACCGCTGAAATAAGCATGCACGTCATCCCCCCATTTGCTCCGCTGCCCGATACCGAACTCATCTTGCACCTGGGCTTGCCCAAAACCGGGACATCTAGCCTGCAACGGGACATGTTCCCTCACCTCCCGCATTGGCACTTCCTTGGCGCCCAATCACCGCGGGACTCCGTCGAACAAACAGCATGTTTCAAGACCATCAGCGGCTACGTGATGCACGAGAAAGGGGATGTGCAGGAGGTCAAACAGGTGTTGCGTGCCCACATCGACGCCCACGGTCCGGTGCTCATCAGCGAGGAATGCTTCCTCATCGGGGCGGGACACCACGCAGGCGAAACCTGGCAGGCCCGGATCAAGAGGCTGGAAGCGTTGACGGCTGCTTTCCGCCGAGAAGCTTGGGTGACCTTGCGGCCGTGGCGGGCGGGCGTTGAGTCGTACTTCTTTGAATTGGCGAATGTCACCATGCCTGCACAGGCACCGCCGCCGCTTTGGTGGCTCACGGAAAGCAACATGTTCGGGATTTGGCGCATCAACGAATTGCGTGAAGGATTGTGCGTCCTCACGTGCCCCGTGCGCTGGATTCCGTTCGAAGCCATTGCCAGCGGGCAGTTCGCACGCGAGGTCCTGAACATCCAACGCCCCATGGAGCAGCGGAACCGGTCCGACAGACAACAAGGGATCCGCGAAAAGGTGTTCCGTTACGGGCTGCTCGAGCGGGTGGCGAGCCACGCACGGTCGCCGGTCGTGCGGTATTTGGCAAAAGGCGTCCGGCATCGGATCGGGGATGTACGCTTCCATAAAACCGTGACCATGGAACGGTGGACAGCGGAAATCTGGTCCCAAACCACCGCCCTCGAAGCGGAATGGCAAGCGTTCATGGCGCAACAATTTCCTCCGAACGAAGGGTAAAGCCATGAGCGTTGCGGTAACTTTAACGCCATGCCAACTGCTGAAGAACTCAAGGACATCGTCCGCACGAAATACGCGGAAATTGCGTGCCAGCCTGCCGCCGACAACGCCGCCTCTTGCTGCGGGAGCGGTCCAGTGAGCAATAAGGTGTACCACATCATGATGGACGACTACTCCGAAGTGGACGGGTACAACGCTGATGCGGACTTGGGCTTGGGCTGTGGCCTGCCCACGGCTTTTGCGGGGATTGAACGCGGAAACACCGTCATCGACCTCGGCTCCGGCGCAGGCAACGACTGCTTCGTCGCCCGGCACGAGGCCGGCCCCAACGGCAAGGTCATCGGCGTGGACTTCACGCCCGAGATGATCAAGAAGGCCCGGGAAAACGCGGACCGCCAGGGCTACAACAACGTGGAATTCCGGCTCGGCGACCTTGAAGACATGCCTGTGGCCGGCGACGTCGCGGATGTGGTCGTGAGCAACTGCGTGCTGAACCTGGTCCCGAACAAACCGGCGGTATTCGCGGAAATGTTCAGGGTCCTCAAGCCCGGCGGGCACTTCAGCGTGTCAGACATCGTCCTCGTGGGCGAACTACCGGATGCGTTGCGCGGCGAGGCGGAACTCTATGCGGGCTGCGTGGCGGGAGCGATTCAGAAGTCGGCGTACCTCGGAGCGTTGGTGGACGCGGGTTTCACGGACATCGCTATCCAGAAGGAGAAGCCCATTGTGCTGCCGGACGACATCCTGGACAAGTACCTTTCCGCGGACCAAATCGCGTCCTACACCGCCCGCGACACCGGCATTTTCTCCATCACGGTCTTCGGCCGGAAGCCCGGAGCGGCCGGATGCGCGCCGGGGAGTGGCTGCTGCTGAAGCGTTGCCTAAATTTGGCCTGAAACCCCTGCAGCATGATCGACTGGAAAACCGAGAAGGAGTACGAAGAAATCACGTTCAAATCGTGCGACGGCGTGGCGCGCATCGCCTTCAACCGGCCGGAAGTGCGCAACGCCTTCACGCCGAAAACGGTCGATGAACTCTGGGAAGCCCTCATCATCTGCCACGAAAGCCAAGACATCGGGGTGGTGCTCATCACCGGCGAAGGCCCCTCTCCGAAGGACGGCGGCTGGGCGTTTTGCTCGGGTGGGGACCAGCGCGTGCGCTCGAACACCGGGTACAAAGGCGCGAACGGCGTGAACCGCTTCAACATCCTCGATGTGCAGCGCCAGATCCGCTTCATGAACAAGGTGGTCATTGCGGTGGTCCCGGGTTGGGCAGTTGGCGGCGGGCACAGCCTGCACGTGGTGTGCGACCTGACCCTGGCGAGCAAGGAGCACGCGGTATTCAAGCAGACGGATGCGGACGTAGCCAGCTTTGATGGTGGCTTCGGCTCCGCTTACCTCGCCCGTCAAGTGGGCCAAAAACGCGCCCGCGAAATCTTCTTCCTCGGCGCCTCCTACACGGCCGACGAGGCCTACGAGATGGGCATGGTCAACAAGGTGGTCCCCCATGCCGAGCTCGAACAAACCGCTTACGATTGGGCCCAGGAAATCATGACGAAGAGCCCCACAGCCATCAAGATGCTGAAGTTCGGCTTCAACCTCATCGACGACGGACTGGTGGGCCAGCAAGTCTACGCCGGTGAAGCTACGCGCCTCGCTTATGGAACCGAAGAGGCGCGCGAGGGCCGGGATGCCTTCCTCGAAAAGCGGCCGCGCGACTTTTCGCGTTTCCCTAAATTTCCCTGACCCGAGGGGACCGCATCATTTCAGTAGCGTGGTGAAGTCTTCAGCTTCATCCAAATCGAAAAGGCGCCGAAATTCCCAGCGCTTGTTGTAAATGTGTCCTTTGCTGACGCCGAAGTATTCCGCGCATTCTTCCATGCCATATCCCTCTAGAACCAAATACAAAAGCAGCTGCTGTTTGCGTGCCAAGCGATCCCATGCATCCGGATCTTTCAGCTTTTCTTTGAATTGACTCCCCGTCAACTCAAACTCCAACGCACTGATTTCAAGCAATGTAGTTGAGGTTTGGCGCTGATGCTTAATGCTCTCCTCGAGGGAAGACACTGATGTGGTCGATTTGGACCTAGCCAAATTTCCGGATTTGAGTTAAGCCTGAGTGCCGATATTGACAACGATACATGGCACAACAACGAAAACACTCCTGTGCAGTCTTCAAGGAAAAGGCTGTAGAACTGTGCAATGCTCGCAGTCATGTTCGTGAGGTGGCGGCTAAACTGGGGGCAGCCCCGACCTAATTTAAAGATGGCAAAGTGAAGTAAACACCTACGGTTCAGGGAGTTTCCTCGGAAATGATCGTCCGAAGATGACCGCCCAACAGTCTGAACTGGCCGCTTTGCGGAAGAAATTGCAGGATGCGGAAATGGAAAGCGACATCCTAAAAAAGGCCACCACCGTCTTCTCCTCGAGCGATCAAAAAGGCACTCGGTCATGATGCGTCACGTGAACGAATTTCCGATTGAGATGATGTGTAAGCTTTTTCGAAATCAGCGCGTCCAGTTTTTACGCATGGCGCAAGACTCCCTTCCGTTCCCAGACTGAAAAACGGAGAAAAGTCCTGGAGTTTATTCTCGAGGGACGCAAGGACCGGATGAAACAGTTTTATGGTTCTCCGAGGTGGACAAGGGTATTGCAGGCAGGGGGTTCAGCGTGTCGGAACGTTACGTCGCGCGGTTGATGAATTCGCAAGGAATCAACGCTTTGAAGCACCGAACCTACCATGCCACGACCGACTCAAATCACTCGTGTTCAATTGCTCGGGATTACGTCAAGCGCGACTTCAACCCCACAGGACCTAATCAATTCTGGGGCAGCGATTTGACCTATGCCCGAGTCGGGCACCGTTGGACGTACTTGACCATCGTCATGGATTTGTGGAGACGTAAAATCGTGGGATGGTCGTTCAGTCGCACCATGAAAACACACGAAATCAACGTTGAACGCACCTCTGCATCCGGTCAATGCACAACATGGTTACCGAAGTGCAGGATAGAATCCAGCTCAACTATGTCGAAATGCATGCCGATCAAGACGCCCCGGCCTCTAGAACAAGCAAACCACCTTTCCCAAGTCCCCAAATTTCCTTCAACGATCTTTTGGCATCCGCTCGCCGATGGCTTGCCGAAGGGCTTGGTTCGACTCGACCCCCCATTTCTTGCGAATGCTTGACCGCAAGTTGTAGATGTGCGAAGGCGTACAGCGCATTTCCTGCGCAAGGACTTGCGCGGAGCGGTCGTTGAGGATGCCTCGTGCCACTTGCTTTTCAGACGAACTCAATTGGAACCAGTCGTTGTGAGCGTTGTCCGCTTCAGGCAACAGCAGACTGGAAATCAACTCGATTTGCTCGAGTTCCGCAAGGGCTAATGAACGGTTGAGGCCCGTATCGAGGTAGTGCGCAAGCTGCGCCCATTTGGCCAAATCCCGATTCAGCCTACTTCGTCTCTTCCACCACATCCACCCCATCGCCCCCCAAGCGATTGCCCCTGCAGCAAGCAACGCCACCATGCCCCACATCGGCCCCTCCTCCAACAGCAACGCATCGAACACTGCCAAGTTCTCACTCGCCGACTCCTGCAAGACGGCTTCCGGCTCATTGCGAACCATTCCCTCTGCCAAACGCAGAAGTTCTGGCATAACCTGCATCACATTCGTGCCTTTCATGCCGTCCAATTCTCTTTAATCCACGCATCCAACTCCGTGTCCTTGTCCACCCCCAACTTCTCACGCAAGGAAGTGCGCGTCGAGTAAACCGCACGGGCAGTGATGCCCCAGCGCTCTGCAGAATCCTTCGGGCGCTCGCCGGCTATTGCTGCCCGCAAGGCATCCACCTCCCGCGGGGTCAGCGAACCAAAATCAACTTGAAGCACCTGGCCCCTCCAACGCGACTCAATCTCGCGCAATACCGATAAGGCCTTCATTCTCTCACCTTCGTCTGCATGAGCATCGCAACCGGCGCGTAGCGCAGCAATCCCCTCACCCAGTCCCTGCGAAAGCTTCCACTTCAATTTGTTCCGCCTCCCGAAAATGCCAAGTCCGGCTGCTCCTGAGACACACCAAATGCCAGCCAAAATGGAGAACCACTTGACCTGATAATTCGCTTCTACCTGCCCCAAGTCATTCCGCCTCTCCGGCAATTCCGGCAACTGATTTGGCGACAACGTTCTTAGTTCAGCCCAAATCGACTGCGCCCCAACATCAAAAGCATCACGCCATGGGGGCAACAAACCCAACACGGGACCAAACCGTTCAATCGCCCCAAGCGAATCCTTCATCAAGGCAGCTCCGAACTCGTTCGCATGCATTTCAATCAACTCCGGATCATCGAACTCCCAAGCGAGCAGAAAAGCCATGTGAACGAATTCAGCTGCTACCCCTTCAAAAAACGCCTCAAGATGGGCCCTTTCGTAAGTTTCTCGAGCTTCCTTCGGATGATTCAACTCGAGTTGCGACGCCATTTGGCCCAACAACATCAGGTCATGATAACGGACAAACAGGGACACCTCCATGCCCGATTTAAACGCCTCCAACAACCGGTCCTCGGCCAGCGTGGAGTAGGTCAAAGCACGCTCAAATTCTCCCAAGCTGATGCACAATCCCGAAATGTTGTTCAAGGAATTGGGGGACATGTATTCCAGGCCTTCTTCCGTGGCTGCGACCATCCAATCTAAGGCTCGCTTCAAGTCGCCATCCAAATGAAAGCACGCGCCTATGTTCGATTTCACTTTCGCACGCTGTTCCGACGTCTCCGCGCTTTCAAGTGCCCTTTTGTACCACAGGGTGGCCCTTG
>CBFHPD010000250.1:0-13165 GCA_965657495.1 uncultured Flavobacteriales bacterium | reverse complement strand
AACCAAGGACTCCGACGCGAAGATCCGGGTCATGACGAACTACATGATCAACTCCTTGGATGCGAACCAAGACGAGATGATTCAAGATGCCTTGAACCGCGGGCTTGCCCCCATCGGCATCGGCTTCACCGTGGACCAATACAACAAGGTGGACTCCACCATCTCAGATGATTTCCGCAGTGGGGCGCGCAACGCGACCATCTTCTCCTTGATCATCATCTTCTTGTACATCTTCTTCCGATTCCGGAAGTGGCAGTACGGATTGGGCGCGTTGATTGCCATGGTGCACGACGTGTTGATTGTCTTGGGCTTCTTCAGCATCTTCGCCGGCATCATGCCGTTCACCATGGAGATTGACCAAGCGTTCATCGCTGCCATCCTCACGGTCATCGGTTACTCCATCAACGACACGGTGGTCGTGTTCGACCGGATTCGGGAATACGTTGGCCTCTTCGGCAGCAAGCACAGCGATGAAGAAACCATGAACTCCGCCTTGAACAGCACGTTGAGCCGGACGGTGAACACCTCGCTCTCGACCTTCGTGGTGCTCTTGACCATCTTCATCATGGGCGGCGACAACATCAAAGGCTTCATTTTTGCCTTGATGGTCGGTGTGATCGTAGGAACCTACTCGTCCATCTTCATCGCCACGCCAAGCGTGTTGGATTTGACCAAGCGCTTGAAGAATTGAGGATCACAGCATGAAATTGCACAAAGCCCTGGACTTCGGTTCAGGGCTTTTTTTATGCGATTCCTCACATTTATCGTGCATCCAACGGCGATGTTCTGCATCTTACAGCATGCGGAGATTGGTGTGCGTCTTGCCCGTGTTGGGGCTGTTGATTTTTCACGAGGGCGTGCGGGCGCAAGATGCCGTCGCGCGTGCTTAGGCCCTGCAGGATTCCACTTGGGCCCACCTGTTTTCGGACGAGGAGCGGGCCTTGGGGTTCTTAGAAGAGGCCCTCGCACTAGAAGGCCAAATCCCGGACACCATGCTCGCGAATTTGTTCAACCATTTGGCCATACACCATGGGCATCGTTACAAGAACGAGGAGGCGCGCGACAATTTCCAACGGGCCTTCGACTTGATGGAAGGCGCCCCCCGGCGGCAAGCCATCATCGCCCGCAACCTCGGCCTCATCCTCAAGGACCTCGGTGAATTCGATGCCGCGCTTGCGACCTTTGAGGCGGCCCGAGCGTTGCACGATTCACTGGGCGATTCGAGGCAGTTGGCCATGGACTTTTGCGCCCTCAGCAGCCTCCATGCGCGGGATGAACGAGTGAAGGAGGCCATCACGTATTACAACCGGGGGCTCGATTTGTTTGACCTGAACAACGAACGCGAACGGGTCAGCTACTGGGTGGAGCAGGTGAATTTGGGCTTCATCTACATCGACTCAGGCCAAAACGAATTCGCAGAAACCCTCTTCCGGTCCAGCGCCAACGGACTCGAAGAAGCGGGCCGCACGGCGCAATCCGTTCAGGCGCGCGTCAACCTCATCAACGCCCTCCTGTTCCAAAACAAGCTCGATGAAACCGAAGCCGAGTTCGCCCGCATCGAGGCGCTCGACTGGGAGCCGTCGCCGACCTTGGTGGTGCACCGCGGGCGGTAGCTGAACCTGAAGGGCCAGCACGCCGAAGCCCTGCAATTGCTCAAAACCGTGAACCCCGGGGACCTGGAGGCCTTCCACAACACGGGGTACTTTTTCTGCCAAATACTTACCTCCTTGGTGGCGTTGAATCGCCTGAACGCCGCACTGGACTTGGCTGAAAAGGTGCGGTTGGCCTACCCCGAGGCGTACATGGACTTTGGGGGCGGCCTGGAGTCAGTGGCGGTTTGGGAGGCACGGGTCCGCAGCCTGCTGCCGGGAGCGAGCGCGGCGGACCGCCGGATGGCGAAGCAACTCCATGGCCTCATCGAATTGTCGCTGCGCCGCTTGGACAACCGAGCGGGCATCCTGCAGGGCAAGTTCGAGACGGAGTTCTTGCGGCTCGAGCAAGTTGCACTCGCAGAAAAAAACGCTTACTTGGTCGAATTGAATGCTGAATCGGAAGCGCGCAACACCGCACTGGTCGTGGCCGTCGGGCTCCTCAGCGCCGGGATCACCCTGCTGTTTTTCCTGTACCGGACGCGGAAGCGGTTGGCTCGGCAGGTGGCCGAATCGATGGAGCAGGCAACTGTTTTGGCCCAAAAACAAGCCGAGCTCGCCGATGTCAAAGCCCAGCAACTCAGCGACGCCATGCGCATCAAGGAGCGCGAACTGGTGGTCAGCGCGATGGACCTTGCCACGCTGCAAAACAAAGTGACCCAGGCGCTGGACGAATTGGAGCAGGCAAGGCACAGCCACTCCGCCATGGAATCGCTCCGGCGGGCGACTTCGCAGGGCCAGTTTTTTGAGCAGTTCAAGCTGCGTTTCCAGGGCATTCACCCGGATTTTGATGCCGAAATGCTGCGCCGATACCCCGAACTCACGGCGAACGACCTCGAGTTTTGTCAATTGCTGAAGCTGGGGCTATCGAGCCGCGAAATCGGGGAACTGTTCAACATCTCATCGAGCAGCGTCATGACCCGGAAGTACCGCTTGCGGAAGCGGATGGGGTTGGACGAGCGGGAGCGCATCGAACCGTATTTGGCTTAATTCAACCCTTCAGAAATTGCATCCAACACGTTGTTGCCGAGCAGGTTCCACGACCAACTGAAGCCTTCCCACGGCCGGTACGGGCCTTCTCCCATCCCCGGGGCCGCGAGCGGAAGCCAGAGCTGAAACGGCCCCAACTCCACGGAAGCCCCTGCGGTCGCAATACCTTGACCATCCGCCACGCCCGCCCCGGCGTAGAACGCCAGCGGCAGTGAAACCGGCACATCCCAGCTCACCGTGGTGGACAGGAACACCTCCTCAGCAGAGCGCGCGGTAGACGGCAACCCCAACCCGGCGTGGTCGTTCGCAATTTTGCGTGAGCCCCATCCTGAATTGGCTCCCCGGCTGAAGAACAGGCCTTCATAAAGCGGGTCAAACTGCGCCGACAAGCCCGACGCCTGCAGTGGGTACAGCCCTTCATCCCCCGTGACCCAGCCCGCAAAGCCCCGCCATTCCAGTTCTTTTTCGTTCCGGTTGTACGCCCAAGCCGAACGGCCTGAGAGCATAACGGCCTGGGCCTGCAACGCCCCTTCCCAAATCGGTCCCAACCCGCCCCACTCTGCACGCTGCCGCATCGAACGGAACCGCAAGGCCCATTCCGACTCTGTCCGCACCCCGCGCGACTGCACGTGGTAGTTGATTCCGAGGGATTGCACCCATTCGGTGGGGTACAGGACGTCGATGAACAGGTCGCTGAACTCCCGCTGGGCGTGGACGTCCGCCAGTTCGAAGCGGAGCTCCGATTTCAACGGCGATGCCGGAGCGCGGTTGAACCGCCCGGTGGCCGCGAGGGCCCGCCGGGTGTAGTTCGCCCGCGCAAAGCCCGGATCCACCGCATCGCTGAAGCGGCGCACCCCGGCCTCCCACGTCCACTCCCCGGTCCGGTAACTGAGCCCGGCGGTGCCGACCCACTCCTGCGAACCGAAGCCGCGCATCCCGATGACGTGCCACCGAAAATCCCGGAACGGCAAGGTCACGTTGTGCAAGAGCAGCCCCGCCATCGCCCCATCGTTTTGGCCCCACCACCCGGCAGGTGCCCAAAACACCGGCGTCCGATCCTCCCGGTCCAGCCGGGTCAGGAAGCGCAAAGAAACGGGCTCGACCCCGCGAAGCAGCCCGTGCGCCCGGAGGGAATTGTTGCGCCGGTTGTATTCCAAGGTTTGGCCCGCCGCATCCAACGTCCACCGATCCACGCCCTCCGGCGCCGATGCCGTCACCTGCTGCCGCCCCGGCGCCCCCGGATGCCACGTCGTCTGCACCACCTGACCGGCCGCATCGACCGCATCGAGCCGAAACGGCGCCGCAATTTCACCTGCGTTCACCACCGTCAACGCGGCTTCACCAGCGGCCTCTCGGACCCGCGCGAGCCGGTAGTCCACTTGGCCCGTCGTCGGCACCAATTCCTCAAAGAACCAGCTCAGATCCGTCCCGGACACTTCCTCCAAGGCCGCCCGCAAATCCGCCGGCCCGGGGTGCCGAAACTTCCACCGACCGAAGTACCGCTGCATCCCGGCGTCGAACACCTCCGTCCCGAGCGCCCCGCGCAGGTGCTCCATGGCCGCCGCGGATTTCTTGTACACCACGGTGCCGTAGTTCAGGTCGCTGAACGCATCGCTGTGGCAGGCCATGGGTTGGTCCACGCTCATCCGCGCAGTCAGCAAGTAAGCGAACTGGTCGCGCATGGCATACGGAAACCGCGTCGCCTCAAACCCCGCGTACAACCCAAGCGGCCCGATGCCGCGCCCGGCGAGCGACAAGGTGTCGCCGTACTTCTCCACGAAATAGCGGGTTTCGTTGAACGAGTTGATGCCCTCGTCCATCCACGCGTGGGTGCGCTCGTTGGTGCCGAGGATGCCGTAAAACCAGTTGTGGCCAACTTCGTGCACGATGACCGTTTCCAGGCCGAGGTCGGAACCGCTCCGGCCGATGACCGTCACGTTCGGGTACTCCATGCCGCCGCCGGCGCTGATGGTGCCGTCGACCGCTGTGACTTGAGCGTACGGGTAGTCGCCGTTCCACTTCGAATACGACACGATGGCGTCGTGCAGGTACTCCGGGGCCTTGATCCACAGGTGGGCCTCAGCCGGGGTGAACATGGACCAGGTGGTCACCGCGGGTTCCACCACCTCCCCGCGCAAGACCAGCCACCGCTTGTCGGCGAACCAAGCGAAGTCGTGGACGTTGGATTGGCGGTAGTGCAGGGTCTTCAGACGCGGCGAAGAGGGCGGGAAGTCCATGCTGCGGCTGTGGGCGGAGCCGTTGGTGAAGGCGAGCTCCGTGTCGGCCACGAGGGAATCGAGGCGGGCGGCCTCCCGGGCGTTGTCGGCCGAGCCGGGAACGAAATCGCCCGTGGCCCCGACGGTGTAGTTCGCGGGCAGCGTGATGCGCACGTCGAAGCTGCCGTATTCGCTGTAGAATTCGCCCTGATTCAGGTACGGCATCGCGTGCCAGCCGTCGCGGTCGTAGACGGCGGGTTTGGGGTACCATTGCGTGATTTGGTAGGATTGACCGATGTGGCCGAGGCGCGAGATTTGGCCTGAAGGAAGCTTCACTCGGAACGGCGTCGTGTAGACCAAATCCGCCCCCGGCGCCAACGCCTCAGCCAGCTCCAGCCGTACAATGTCCCGGTGCTCCGGATGGTACGTCCACTCCACGGGCCGCCCATTCACCGCGAAGTCCAACGAGTCGATGCCGCCCAAATCCCGGGCCATCGCCCAGTACATGAACATATTCCCCTGGCGGAACTGCTGCTTCGCGAGCGCGCTCGTCGGCCCTTCGTAGGCGTTGGGCCAAATGTGCAACCACAGCTCCGTCAGCGCCTCCGGGCTGTTGTTCACGTACTCCGTCTGAATCTGGCCATGCAGCACGTGAGCGGTGTCGTCGAGCCGCACATCGATGGCGTGGTTCACTTCCTGTTGGAAATACTGCGCTTGGGCAGCCGTGGCTGCAGCGAGCAGGCAGAGGAGGATCGGTTTCATGGGCTTGGGACGTTGGAAGCGGATGAAGGTTACAAGCGGACGCAAGTTACCGCAAGGGTGGCGCGCTTGATGTACCTTTGTGGCCGCATGGGAGCTACCGAAATCGTATTCATCCTGCTGATTTACTTGCTGCTCTTTGGGGCCAAAGGCATGCCGTCGCTCGCGCGGACCATGGGGTCCGCCGTCCGGCAGTTCCGTGCGGCCTCGGACGAAATCCAGCGCGAGATCCTCAGCACGAGCGACCCCCTCAAGCCGCGCCCGGCCCCGCCGAAGCCGCCCAAGGCCGATCCGCAGGAAGGCACCCCGGAACCACCCGAGACGCCCGCAGCTGAATGACCTACGACATCCCCTTGCTCATCGGTGGGCTCGCTGTGCTCGTCCTGAGCGGTGAAGTGCTGGTCCGCAACGCGGCGGGCATGGCCGTCAAGGCCTCCATTCCCCCGCTCATCGTCGGGTTGACCGTGGTCTCCATCGGCACCTCCGCCCCGGAGATTTTCGCGAGCGTGCAAGCCGCCCTCGCTGGCAACGCCGGGCTCGCCATCGGCAACGTGGTCGGCTCGAACATCGCTAACCTCGCCCTCATCCTCGGGGTCACGTCGCTCATCCACCCGGTGAAGGTGGACCGCTCTGTCCTGAGCACGGACTGGCCGGTGATGATGGCGGGGACGCTGCTTTTCGGGGTGTTCGCATGGGATTTGGTCTTCACCCACTTCGAAGGAACGGTGCTGCTGCTGGGCACGGTGTTGCTCATCAGTTTCCTCATCTACCGGAGCCAAAAAGCGCGGCGCACCGCCGCCCCCGATGCCGACGAAAGCGACGGGGACTTCGACCGCTTTGCCGCCCGCCCCTACCCCCTACTCCTCCTCGCCACAGCGGTGGCCTGCGTGGGGCTGTACTTCGGCTCCGAGTGGTTCATCTCAGGTGCGCGGGGCATCGCCCAGGCGGCGGGCGTGAGCGACCACATCATCGGGGTCACCGTGGTGGCCTTTGGCACCAGCGTTCCCGAGCTCGTGGCCTCGGGAGCGGCCGCAGTCAAGGGCCAGAGCGACCTCGCCCTCGGCAACCTCGTGGGCTCAAACATCTTTAACATCTTCCTTGCCCTCGGGGCCACTTCGCTCATCGAAGAAATGCCGGTGGATCCGGCGGTGATCAGCGATGACCTGTGGTGGATGGGCGGCATTGCGCTGTTGCTCCTGCCGATGATGCTGCACACGGGTAAATTCCAGCGGTGGAAGGGGGCGGTGTTGCTGGGGTTGTACTTGGCGTACATCGGGACGATGCTCTGAGGCGCGCGTTGAATTGCGGGTTATTTTTGGCCCCATGTCAGTGCACAAAGACGCGAAACGCATCACCACGCAGACGCTTCAGGAAATGAAGCACAACGGGGAGAAAATTGCGATGCTCACGGCCTACGATTATTCGATGGCCACGTTGGTCGACCAAGCCGGGGTCGACGTGATCCTGGTGGGCGACAGCGCCTCGAACGTGATGGCCGGTCATGAGACCACGTTGCCCATCACGCTGGACCAAATGATTTACCACGCCCAAAGCGTCGTCCGGGCCGCCAAGCGCGCCCTCGTCGTGGTCGACCTGCCCTTCGGCACGTACCAAGGCAACTCGAAGGAGGCCCTGAACTCGGCCATCCGGATCATGAAGGAAAGCGGGGCCCACGCCGTGAAGCTCGAAGGCGGCCGGGAGGTGAAGGAGAGCATCGAGCGCATCCTGAGCGCCGGGATTCCGGTGATGGGGCATTTGGGCCTGACGCCGCAGTCGATTTACAAGTTTGGGACGTACACCGTGCGGGCGAAGGAGGACGAGGAAGCGCAGCGGTTGCGGGAAGACGCAGCCATGCTCGATGCCATCGGTTGCTTTGCGGTCGTGTTCGAGAAGATTCCGGCAGGACTCGCAGGCGAGGTGAGCCAAGCCATTCAATGCCCCACCATCGGCATCGGAGCGGGGGCGGATTGCGACGGGCAGGTGCTCGTGGTGCACGACATGTTGGGCATCACGCAGAGCTTTTCACCGCGGTTTTTGCGCCGGTATTTGGACCTCGGCGACCAAATGTACAACGCTGTCCAGCAATACGTTAGCGACGTTCGTCGCCGCGACTTCCCCAACGCCGACGAGCAGTACTGAGTGGAACAGCGTCCGACCAGCAGCCACCAATTTGCCCGGAAGCCGCGCGTGCCGGTGGTGATGAGCACCCCGGAAAACCTGCAGGTGCTTTACGAGGACAACCACCTCATCGCGGTGAACAAGCGGCCGTCCGACATCGTGCAGGCCGACGCCACGGAAGACACGGCGCTCGGGGCGGTGGTCGCCGAGTACTTGCGGTTGAAGTACGATAAGCCGGGGGACGCTTTTGTGGGCACGGTGCACCGGCTGGACCGGCCGGTTTCGGGCGTCATTTTGTACGCGAAGACCTCGAAGGCCTTGTCGCGGCTCACGAACATGTTCCGGCTGCGCGAGGTGCAGAAGACGTACTGGGCGGTGGTGAAGCCTGCGCCGCAGGAGGCCGCGGGCCACATCGTGAATTATTTGGCCAAAAACAGCGCGCTGAACAAGAGCTTCGCCTTCGACCGGCCCGGCCCCAAGCGCAAAGAAGGGGAGCTCAAATACCGGGTGGTCGGGCACACCGATCAGTACACCTTTGTTGAAGTGTTGCCGAAAACCGGGCGCCACCACCAAATTCGCGTGACACTCGCCAGCCTCGGCTCGCCCATCAAAGGCGACATCAAATACGGCGCGCGCCGCACCAACGACAACGCCTCCATCCACCTGCATGCCCGCCGCATCGACTTCATCCACCCCGTTCGGCGGGAAGCAATGACCATCGTGGCCCCGCCCCCGGCCGATGCCTTGTGGGACGAATGGGTTCGGTTGGAACAGGGCCACTGAAGCCGAACGCGCGGGGCGCAATCGGTGACTTATGCAACTTAACAGCGAAGTTCGTCGGCGTATCTTTGGCGCATGAATCAGACCCCAGAACACGTGAAGTGCTTGATCATCGGATCAGGCCCCGCCGGATACACCGCCGCCATTTACGCGGCGCGGGCGGATATGCACCCGGTGATGTACCAAGGCATGCAGCCGGGCGGACAGCTCACCGAAACCACGGATGTGGACAACTTCCCCGGGTACCCCGAAGGCATCAACGGGCCGGCCATGATGTCGGACCTGGAAACGCAAGCGAAGCGCTTTGACACGGATGTGCGGACCGGGTTTGTGACCGAAGTGGACTTCACCGGCCCCTTGCACAAGGTGTGGGTCGGGGAGGGCGACGACCGCCAGGAAATCCACGCCGACAGCGTCATCATTTCCACCGGCGCGTCGGCCAAGTGGCTCGGCCTCGAGAGCGAGTTGCGGTTGCGGGACATCGGCGGCGGCGTGAGCGCGTGCGCGGTGTGCGACGGCTTCTTCTACCGCGGCCAGGAGGTCGTCATCGTGGGCGCGGGGGATTCGGCGTGCGAGGAGGCGAGCTATTTGGCCAAACTCTGCAAGAAAGTGACGATGCTCGTCCGCCGCGACGAAATGCGCGCGTCGAAGGCCATGCAGCACCGCGTGAACGGGCTCGAGAACATCGAAGTGCGGTACAACACCGAGACGGTGGAAGTCCTCGGCGACCAAGGCGTGGACGGCGTGAAAGTCAAGAACAACGTCACTGGCGAGGAGGAGGTCATTCCGGCGACCGGGTTCTTCGTGGCCATCGGGCACAAGCCCAACACCGACGTGTTCAAGCCGTGGATCAACCTCGACGAGCAGGGCTACATCGTTTACGAGCAGCCGGGTACGTCGCGGACGAACGTGGCGGGGGTGTTCGTGGCCGGCGATGCGGCGGACAAGACGTACCGCCAAGCCGTGACCGCAGCGGGGACCGGGTGCATGGCGGCGTTGGATGCGGAACGCTATTTGGCCGACAAAGGAATGCACTGAGCCGGTGACTTGGCACAAAAAAGGCGGCCCCTGGCATGGGAGCCGCCTTTTTTATTTGGCCTGCATCCTCCTCATTCGCAGAAGGTGTCATAAACCGACAAGAACAGCATGAGCTCTGCCGCGCCAATGGAGCCGTCGCCTTGGAAATCGCCGAAGCAAGGAGAACCGTAGCCGCCGACGCCGCCGTCGCCGGTGACCGACGAGACGCATTGGCCAGCCGATTCGTCCCACACCGTGCCATCACCGCAAAAGGCCGCAGGATCAATCGAACAGCTCCCGTCGTTCTCCGTGGCTACCGGATCGTAATTCGTTGCCAATTCATTTGTGCAGCCGAGGATTTCCTCCGGATCACACACCCCGTCGCCGTCCTCGTCCAAAATGCATTCGCCCGCGCAGTTGTATCCCGGCTCGGGCCCGGAGCAAGAACCGTCATCGTCCGTGGCATCGGCCGCGTAGTTGCACGCGGAAGCGTCCGTGCAACCGGCCACCTCGAACGCGTCACACACGCCGTCGCCGTCCCCATCGGAGAGGCACTCTCCAGCGCAGTCGTATCCTGCCTCCGGGTAAGTGCAGGTCCCGTCATCCGTTGCCTCCGCGTTGTAATTGCAAGCCGATGCATCGCTGCACCCGGGCACTTCTAACACATCGCAGATGCCGTCGCCGTCCGCATCCGCCAAACACTCCCCGTCGCAACCGTATTCGGGCTCGGGATACGTGCACGAACCATCTCCCACGGTCGCCGTAGCGGAATAATTGCATGCCGCTGCATCGGCGCAGCCCAACTCTCCCGCATCGAAGGAAAACGTGCCTTGCTGCGCATTGTCAGAAGCGCCCCCGACGAACACCTGCACGTTGATGGTCCCAGAAATCAATCCGTCTGTCGTCACTTGACTGAGCAATACCCGGTTGTCCGCACCCGCCTCGCCGTTGATTCCGCCGGGCAAAATGAACCACGAGCCCCCCGCTTGGGAGTTCACGACCAAGTCCGAACCCGCTTCAAATGCAGCGAGGGCGGTGCCGATGCCGATGTTATCCACATCGTATTCACCGTATGCCGATGGTGCTGCGTCCAATCCGATGGTCACCCACGAATCGTATACCAACTCCGGCACGATGCCGAAGATGAAATCGTTCAAATCGGTCGCCACCGACGAACCCGCAGGGTGTTGCCAGAACGACGTGGTCGTTGCGATGGTCAACGGCGTGGCCGCTGAACCAAAGGCCGCCGTGACGTAATCGTCGGGGGAACTGAGTTCGGCATAAATGCGGTAAGTCGTAAAACCAGTGAGGTCGGAATCGCCGACGAAGCCGGTGTGCACTGCAACGGGCTCTGCGACGATGCCGGTGATCTGGGAATGGGCGGTGAGGGCGCACGAAAGCGTGCACGCAACCACAACGCAACCCCGTAAAAAGTTGGGTCGAGTAGACATGGTGTCAGGCTAAATTTGGTCCCCGTAATATACGGATTTATAAAGAAATAAAAACCATCAGTACCGATTATTTATCGAACTCCGTCTCGATGGTGATGTCGTAAAACCCAAAGGGTTCCAACGCCGTGTAGATGGCTTCCTTCGTCGATTCGATTTCGCCGATGGTCTTCGGAGCCCGCAACGTGGCGTGCGCGCTGAACACGTGCCGTTCGCCGTCAAGGGACCAAACGCGGCAAGCGTGCAAGGATTGGACCCGGTCAACGGCAAGCACCGCGGATTGGATGGCCTCGAGGTCGAATCCTTCGGGCAGCCCTTGGAGGAAGACGCGCAGGGTTTTGGCCAAACGCCGCACGACCTGGAACAACACGAGCCCCGTGATGCCCATCGACAGCAGGGGGTCGATCCACGTCAAATCGGGCCGGAAGAGCAAAATCACCGAAGCCATGCCCACCGCGACCCAGCCGAGCACGTCCTCCAGCAAATGCCACGTCAGCACCTGCTCATTCAGCGACGACCCGCGGTGGGCGCGCCACGCTGCGATGCCGTTCAAGGTCACGCCCGCCACCGCGAACCCGATCATGCCCGTGGCATGCACCGGCACCGGGTGGATGAACCGATCAACCGCGTGCACGAGGATGAAGCCGCCCCCCACGAGCAGGATCAAGCTGTTGGTCAAGGCGCCGAGCAGCGAAAAGCGGCTGTATCCGAAGGTGTAATCCGCGCTCGGCTGTTGCACCGATTTGCGCTGCAGCCACCATGCCAAGCCGATGGCCAACGTGTCGCCCAAATCGTGCAAGGCATCCGATTGGATGGCCACGCTGTTGGTCCACGCCCCCCCCAAGAATTCTGCTAAGGTGAAACTGAAGTTGAGCCAAAAAACCAACCGCAGGTTACCCAACGCTCCCCCAGACTTCCGTGTGGGATGGTCTTCAATGTGCCGGGCAACTCGCTGCATGCTCACGAACGAAAGGTAGGCATCCCCCCCAACAAGCATAAAAAAACCCCCGCCGAAGCGAGGGTTCTCGGGGTGGCTAATGGGATTTGAACCCACGACCCTCGGCACCACAAACCGATGCTCTAACCAACTGAGCTATAGCCACCATTTCCGGTTAGGGAGCGCAAAGATAATTCGAGTCGATTAAAATCCGCACGAAGTCTCGAAAATTATCTCAGTCGTGGGGATTGAGCTGGCCGTTCGCATCTTTGTGGCCCATGACGGAGCGTCCGAAACCTTTGCGCGTGCTGCATTTGGCCAGTTGGTACCCGAGCGATGCGCACGGGACGCTCGGGAATTTCGTGCAGCGGCACGTGGAGGCGGTGGGCACGGTGACGCGTTCGGAAGTGTGGTACGTGGCGCAAGGGGCGGCGCGCGAGGTGCGGCGAACGGTGGGCGGCGTGGAGGAGTGCACCGTGTACCGGCCCAAATCCCGGTGGCCGTGGGGGGTGACCGTCACCCGGCACCTCCTTCGCCTCGCCCGGACGAGCGAGCGGCCGGACGTCCTGCATGTGCACGTCCTGTACCCGGCCGGCGTGGCGGCGAGGTGGCTTGCGCGCCGGTGGGGCATTCCGCTCGTGGTGACCGAGCACTGGACGGCCTACCATCCGGACCAGCGGGCCGTGCTGCCCCGGGCCCGGCGCTGGGCGATGCGGTGGGCCGGACGGGGGGCGGACCGGTTGTGCCCGGTGACGGAACAGTTGGGGCGGAGCATGGCGGGATTTGGCCTGACGGCCCCGATCCAAGCGGTGCCCAACGTGGTCGACACCTCCCTTTTCCAACCGCAGCTGCCGGACGCGCCCCCCCAGCTGCTCCACATCAGTTCGCTCGTGGACGACCAAAAAAACGTGACGGGCCTGCTGCGCGCATTCCACCGCGTCCGCGACCGGCTGCCCACCGGCACCACCCTGGACATCATCGGCGACGGCGACCCAGCGCCCCACGCCGCCACCGCCGACGCCCTCGGCCTCTCAGAAACCGTCCGGTGCAGCGGCGAAATCCCGTTGCGCGAAGTGGCGCAGCGCATGGCCCGCGCCCGGGCCGTCCTCCTGTTCAGCCGGTACGAGAATTTCCCCTGCGTCATTGCCGAAGCGTGGGCGGCCGGCACCCCGGTTCTTGTGACGGACGTGGGCGGCATCCGCGAGCACGTGCCGGTCTGGCCCGCGCCCTCCGACCGCGGCTGGTGCACCC
>CBFHPD010000249.1:0-1409 GCA_965657495.1 uncultured Flavobacteriales bacterium | reverse complement strand
CACGCGGGTGCAGCGGCCCTTCTCGGTGCGGTGGACCAACTTCGTCGAGGTGATGGCGCCGGCGTTTTCGGCCCAGGGACTGGCGTTGTGTGCCCCGTCGTTCAAAGAGAACGTCTCGAGCTACGGGCTGGACCACTTGTGGTGGCACGTGCTCGGTTGCCCGGACCGCGGACTCGGCATCGTGGACGAAACGCCCATGATGCACACCCGGCCGTTTCAGTCGAAGCATCGCTACGATTACGCCTACGGGGAGGCGATGGCGTTGTTCGAGAAGCACGGCATTTCAAGGAAGATTTACGTACTCGGGGGGCGGGTGCGCGGGGTGGCGGTGGGCCGGACCGTGGCACGCGCGCTCAACCGGTTGTTCAACGGAAAAGCGAAACCATGCAGTTTTTAAAACCCTCATTTTTGATTGTCGGCATGCAGAAGGCGGGCACTTCTGCGCTGGCGAAGATCTTGGATCAGCACCCGGATTTGGCCTTGTCGAAATACAAGGAGGTGCACTTTTTCACGAAGTTTGACCAAATCTCGGAAATCACGCCACTCGAGCGGCTCAAGTATGCCAGCCACTGGCGCCTCCGCGACCTGCTCAGCCGGCGGATGCGGTTCGAAGCCTCGCCGGCCTATGCGCATTACAACGAAAAAGGACCGGCGGCGCTGCGCTTGATCCGGGAATTCAAGCCGGACATGCAGGTCATTTGCTCCTTCCGCGACCCGGTGAAGCGGGCCTACAGCCATTGGAACATGAACCGGCAGCGCGGAAAAGTGGACCTGGACTTCGAAGAGGTCATCCGTCAGGAGCGGGAGGACGAGGCGGCTGGACGTCCGCTGCGTTTCACCTACCTCGCCCAAGGGCGGTACGATGAAATCGCCGAGGCGCTGTTCGACGCCTTCCCGCGGGAGCAGGTCCACCTGATGACGCAGGAAGCGCTGAAGCACGAGCACGACCGGGTGCTGCACGAAGTCCAAACCTTCCTCGGCGTCGCCCCCCTTCCCTTGCCCGCCCTCGTCCGGCACCGGCGCGACTACACGTTTGAGCCGATGTCCGCCGAGTTGGAGGCGGAGCTGCGGGACTACTTCGCCCCATCAACTGCGCGGTTTGCCGAAATGACCGGATTGAACATTTCAATCTGGAGCACCGCTCCCGGAAAACATTGAGGCCATGATTTCACTCGCACACCGTTTCCTGTTCATCCACATTCCTAAGACGGGAGGGAATTCCGTGCAAAATATCCTGCTTGAACATTCAGATGATTATATGCATTTGGCCCATGACTTGCAGGATGGTGTGGAGCGGTTCGAGATCCGGAACCACATCTATCCGCACCGGACGCACTCGGCGTATGCACATTACAAGCGGTTCATGGACCGTGAAACGTTCGATTCGCTGTACAAATTCGCAACGCTGC
>CBFHPD010000248.1:0-2075 GCA_965657495.1 uncultured Flavobacteriales bacterium | reverse complement strand
GGGGGCTTGCAACTTCGACCCGACCGCCTTGTTCGACGACGGTTCCTGCATCTACTTGCCGGGTGACTTGAGCGGCGACGGGGACGTCGATGCGGTGGACTTGCTCGACTTCCTCGCGGTGTTCGGGTTGAACTGCAGCGATTTGTGATCTGACTTGCTAGCGGATCCCGCAACGGCGGGAGACTGACTGATAACGCCGGGCCCTGTGTGGTCCGGCGTTTTTTCTTTTTCGCAACGTGGGGTTAACGCGGGCTGGTCAACGCACCCGCTAATTTTCTCGGCGCAAACCTCTTGCCGCCATGCCCCGCCTCAGCCTGCTCGACCGCTACTTGACTTTGTGGATTTTCCTGGCCATGCTTGCCGGGCTTGCACTCGGGCAATGGGTGCCCGGGTTGCCCATGCTGCTTGAACGGCTGACCGTGGGAACCACGAACCTGCCCATAGCCGTGGGGCTCATCGTGATGATGTTCCCTCCGCTTGCCCGGGTGAACTACGGCCTGCTGCCGGCGGTGTTCCGAAACGTGCGGGTGCTCGGGGTGTCGCTCGTGCTGAATTGGGTCGTAGGGCCGGTGTTGATGTTCGGGCTTGCGGTGCTGTTCTTGCGCGATCAGCCGGAGTACATGAGCGGTCTCATCTTGATCGGCCTCGCGCGTTGCATTGCCATGGTGCTGGTTTGGAATGACTTGGCCGAGGGCAGCAAGGAATACGGGGCGGGGCTCGTGGCGCTCAACAGCGTGTTCCAAATCTTCGCGTACCCGTTTTACGCTTGGCTGTTCATGAGCCGGCTGCCGGAATGGCTCGGCCTTGAAGGGGTGGCCATCGATTTGTCCATCGGGATGGTGGCCGAGAGCGTGCTGCTTTACCTCGGGGTGCCGTTTTTGGTCGGAATCGGGCTGCGCCAAACCGTCATCCGCCGACACAGCCTCCAGCACTTCGAAACGCAGGTCGCTCCGCGCATCGCCCCGCTCACGCTCGTCGCCCTCCTCTTCACCATCGTCGTCATGTTCTCCCTCAAAGCCGACGCCGTGTTCGCCCTGCCCCTCGATGTCCTGCGCATCGCCCTCCCCCTCGCCTTGTACTTCGCGGCCATGTTCTTCGTCGGCTACTTCGTCACCCGCGCCGTGGGCGCTCCATACGACCGGTCTGCTGCCGTGGCCTTCACGGCTGCCGGCAACAACTTCGAACTGGCCATCGCCGTGGCCATCGGGGTTTTCGGCTTGGGATCGGGCCAAGCCTTTGCCGGCGTCATCGGCCCGCTCATCGAAGTGCCCGCCCTCATCCTGCTCGTTCAGGTGGCCCGCCGCTTGCGCCGCCCCGCCTGAACCGTCACTTCAATCGATTCCACGTGAGGTAGCGGTGGATGTGCGGCACCGCGAGGGCGACGACCATTTCGTGGCAACTGCTCGGCGTGACCACAACCCTAAAAAAAGAGTCGCTGTGGCCGCCCGAACATTTTGACATTCATCGGCTTGATGTTTTGAAAAAAAAAAAAAACCCATACCCTTGTATTGAACACCCTTTCCCATTGAAAACCAGCGCTCAACCAAATTCAACCCGCACCATGAAAACTCATTTACTTACCGCATGCTTTGCTGCCGTCGCTGCCCTCGGGAATGCGCAAACGCAAATCAGCACCCAGCTGGCTTCCTTTGGGGATGGGCTGCCCGTTGAGGGGGTGGAGGTTTCCACGGAAATCACGCTGATGCCATTTGGTGACCCCACGAATTTGTTCTCAATTTCTTCAGTTGACACCACGGATGCAGAAGGCCTGGTCCAAACGGAATTGGACGCTGCACAATACGATTTGTCCCCCTTCGGCTTTGCGTTCATCACTTCCACCTTCTTGGACTGCGATTCCTCCGAATATACCTCCATCGCGCACGTAATGGAGTTGTACGATGGCGTGACGAACCCGGACACGCTGTTCCAGGAGGTGTATTGTGACACCGCTTGGTACAACGGGAATTGCGACTTTATGCTGCATGTGGACACGGTTGCGGGATCGGATTTGGACCAAATCATGCACTTTCAAGTTTCCGATTTGCCTCCGGATGCTTTCATCTCATTGCTCCAGG
>CBFHPD010000247.1:0-38736 GCA_965657495.1 uncultured Flavobacteriales bacterium | reverse complement strand
TGGCGTCCACCGTCACGGAGGGCGACGCGAGCACGACGGAACGATTTGCGGCGCTCTACCGCAGTGGCATTGAGGACTTGGGGCTGCGGAGCGACCACGAGTTCACGCCCAATCCGGCGCATGTGGTTCGCTACGGGGCTTCCTGGACGAACCACCGGTTTTCTCCGGGCGCGACTTCGTTGCAGCTTGCGGCGGGGGCCGAAAACGTCCTCGACACGCTTCTGGGTTCGGAGGTCATTCGGTCGAACGAGTGGAATGCTTACGCGGAGGACGAGTGGGCCGTCGGGGAGAAGGTGCGGGTGAACGCCGGGGTGCACGGGGCGGTGCTGGCGGTAGCGGGGGAGCGGTATCCTTCGCTGCAACCGCGTCTAGCCTGCAGCATCCAGCTGCCGGACCGGTCGGCGCTCAAGCTGTCGTATGCTCGGATGGCGCAGTTCGTGAACCTGCTGACCAACGAGGGGCTGAGTTTGCCCACGGATTTGTGGGTGCCTTCGACGGCGCGGATCCGGCCGCAGGAGAGCGTGCAGTACGCAGCGGGATGGGCGCGCACGTACGGCGACTGGGAGGTGTCGCTCGAGGGGTACTGGAAGGACATGGATGGGTTGCTGAGCTACAAGGAGGGCGCGAGCTTTGTGTTTGGGCTGGACACGGATTGGCAGGATCAGGTGGTGCAGGGCATCGGGCGGTCGTACGGGTTTGAGGTGTTCGTGCAGCGCAAAGTGGGGGACACGAAAGGGTGGATCGGGTACACGTGGAGCAAGACAGAGCGGAAGTTTGACGAGCTCAACGATGGGGAGTGGTTTCCGTTTACGTACGACCGCAGGCACGACGTGAGCCTCGTGGTGACGCACGTGTTCGATGAGGCGTGGACGGGGTCGGTGGCGTGGGTGTTTGGGACGGGGCGGGCCTTGACGTTGACAGAGACGGAGTACATGGCGGCGTTTGATGGGGAATTGGCGGGTGAGTTTTGGCTCATCCCGGTGGAAGTGCCCAGCGAACGGAACGCCTACCGCATGAGTCCCTACCACCGGCTGGACCTGAGCATGACGCGGACGCTGGTCGGCGACAAAGGCTCGCGGCAACTCGTGCTGAGCATCTACAACGCCTACAACAACCTCAATCCGTTTTTCGCCCAAAAATCAACTGACAGCAGCGGCCTTCCGGTCATCCGCGAATACGGCATTTTTCCCATCATTCCTTCCATCTCATGGCGCGTTACGTTCTGATATTCTTGGCGGTAGCTGCAATCGGTTGCCAAAAACTCCGGGAAGGGGTGGTTCGCGAAATCGCCTTTCCGGCGCACGAGCCGCGGTTGGCCATCACGGCGAAGGTCGCCGAGGGCGATTCGGTGGTGTGGGCGGTGGTGTACCAGTCGGCCGGGGTGTTGGATTCGGCGGGCAGTGTGCCGGCCGAGGACGCGGTGGTGACGGTGGAGTGGGCGGGGGCGGAGCAGTGGGCGTGGAGCGGCTCGGGCGGCACCTTGGGGGCGTCGCCGGGGCCGGGTTGGGGTTGGGCGACGGGGGAGGAGGTGACGTTGCAGGCCGAGGCACCGGGGTTGCCGGCAGCTTCAGCGCGCGCGGAGGTGCCCGCGCCAGCGGAAGGCGCAGCGGAGCTGACGTTGGGGGCCGATACCGTGACGTCGCCGTGGACGGAGGACGTGCTGATTACGGACCGGTTCGCGGTGGATGCCGTGAACCACCCGGGCGTGCACGACCGCTACCTGATCGCGGTGGAGCAGCGTTCGGGCACGTCGGGCTACTGGACGGCGATGTGGGCGGAGCCGGATTTGGCGACCGCTGAGCGATTGACATTCAACCTGTTCGCGGGCGGTTTCTTGGTCGATGACCTGGGGATAGACCAAACCCCGCTCCAAAACTTCACCTTCGACCTCACCCGCTGGACCGACGAGTCGCCCGAGGCAAGCGATTTCCGAGTGCGGGTCGTGTCCCTGTCTGCCGCGCTTTACCAACATTACGTCTCCCTCGCCGACTATTCCGCCGCGGCGGACAACCCGTTCGCTGAGCCGGCTTCCGTCTTCGGCAACGTCGCAGGTGGATATGGCATTTTTGGCCTGGAGCGCGAGCTCGTCCTGACTTGGTGAACCCGGCCGGCGCCGAGGTTGTTTCGGTGCCATGTGGGACGTAGTTTGGTTCAAGCGCGATTTGCGCCTGCGCGATCATGCGCCGCTGGCGGAGGCCCTGCGCTGCGGCCGCCAGGTCCTGCTGTTGCACCTGTTTGAGCCCTTGGATTTGGCCCATCCCACGACCAGCAACCGGCATGTGCGGTTTCGGTGGCAGGCGTGGAGCCAAATCGCAGCAGAGGTCGACGCGCTCGGCTGGCCCGTCCAAGTGGTCGCCCTCGAGGCCGATGCGGTGGAGGCCTTCCAATGGCTGCACGAGGCGGCGGGAATCCGCACGATTTGGAGCCACGAGGAAACGGGATTGCGGCACACATTCGACCGGGACCGAGCCCTTGCCGACTGGTCGAAGGCGGCTGGCGTGGCCTGGCGGGAGTCCGAGCAGCAAGCGGTGGTCCGCGGCTTGAAAGGGCGCGGCGACTGGGCCGATCGGTGGCACCGTGTGATGCACGCACCACCTGTGCAGCCCGTCCCTGGACCGCAGCTCGAGCGCGCCCGGATCGCGTGGCCCGCGGCCTGGCCGGTTCGAGGCGTCCCACAGGTGAAGCACGGGCTGGACCCCGGCCTTGTCGGCCCCTTCCAGCCCGGGGGCGAGCGCGAAGCCCACCGCTACCTCGCCACGTTCTTCGCCGAACGCATCCACGGATACCGCCGCCAAATCGGCCAACCCGCCGCGAGCCGCCGCTCCTGCAGCCGGCTTTCCCCCTACCTCGCGTGGGGCTGCTTGAGCATGCGGCAGGCCTACCAAGCGTACCGCGCAGCCCCCACAAAGGGCGTGAAATCCGACCTGCGAGCCTTCGGCAGCCGCCTGCGGTGGCAGGGCCATTTCATCCAAAAGTTCGAATCAGAGGACCGCATGGAGTTCGAGCCGGTGAACCGCGGCTACACGGCGCTTGAGCACCGGGGATTGCCGGAGACGTTGGCTGCTTGGAAGGAGGGGAGGACAGGCATTCCGATGATCGATGCGTGCATGCGCTGCGTCGTGGCAACGGGGTACTTGAATTTTCGGATGCGGGCGATGTTGGTCAGCTTTTTGTGCCACCATTTGGACCACCCCTGGGACGCCGGCGTGGAACACCTCGCCCGCTGCTTCCTCGATTTTGAACCCGGCATCCACTACGCCCAATTCCAGATGCAAGCCGGGGTGACGGGCATCAACACGCTGCGCATTTACAACCCGGTCAAGCAAGGGCTCGAGCGCGATGCCGACGGCGCCTTCATCCGGCAGTGGATCCCCGAACTCGCCCATGTGCAAGCGCCCGAAATCCACCACCCTTGGACCATTCCGCCCATGCAGCGGCTTTGGGCGGGCGGGACCGGCGACTACCCGGACCCCATCGTGGACGTCGAGGCGGCGGCCCGCGCGGCCCGCGAAAAGCTGTGGGGATTCAAGCGCGACCCCGGTGTACGGCAAGAGGCCCACCGCATCTTGTCGGTGCACGTGGCCCCGCAGCCGGTCAAGAAAGGCCGTCGATGACGCCTTCGTCGGAAATGGTCATGCCCTCCGCCGCAGGCACGGCCGGCAACCCCGGCATCCGCAACATCGCCCCGGTGATCGGGATGACGAAGCCTGCACCAGCGGCCACTTCGAACTCGCGGACGGTGATGTGGAAGCCGGAAGGCCGTGCGAGCAGTTGTTCGTTGTCGCTGAGGCTCTTCTGCGTCTTCGCCATGCAAATGGGCAGCTTGCCGAAGCCAAGCTCCTCGAAACGAGCCATCTGTGCGCGCGCTGTGCCGGTGTAGTGCACGCCGTCGGCGCCGTAAATGCGCGTGGCAATGCGCTCGATTTTCTCGGCAATCGGCGCCTCGAGGTTGTAAGTGTGCTGCAACTCGACGGGGCGATCGCTCATGGTTTCGACCACTTTTTGGGCCAAATCCGCCACGCCCGCGCCCCCCTTCGCCCACCCCTCGCTCAGCACGCACGGCACCCCCTTCGCGGCACACGCCTCGAAAATGACGGCGCGCTCCTCCTCGGTGTCCGTGTGGAACGCGTTCAGCGCCACCACCACCGGCAGCCCAAACCCCTGCAGGTTCTCGATGTGCTTCTCCAAGTTCGGCACCCCGCGCCGCACGGCTTCCGCGTCCGGCGTGGTCGACACCGCGCCGCAGCCGTGGTACTTCAGCGCCTTCACGGTCGCCACGCACACGGCTGCCCGCGGCGCAATGCCGCCCGCCCGCATCTTGATGTTCAGGAACTTCTCCGCGCCGAGGTCCGCACCGAATCCGGCCTCCGTCACCACGTATTCCGCATGGCTCATCGCCATCTTCGTGGCAATCAGCGAGTTTGTGCCTTGGGCGATGTTGGCAAACGGCCCGCCGTGGATGATGGCCGGCGTGCCTTCCAGCGTCTGCACAAGGTTGGGCTGAATGGCCTCCTTCATCAGGATGGCCATGGCCGCTGAGCCTTTCATCGCTGAGGCATAGACCGCTTGTTTGTCCCGCGTATCGCCGATGTAAATCCGGTCGATCCGCGCCTGCAAATCGGCCAAATCCTGGGACATGCACAAGATGGCCATGATCTCGGATGCCGCGGTGATGTTGAAACCGGTCTCCCGCATGAACCCGCCGTTCTTGCCGCCTAGCCCCGTGACGAGGGAACGGAGCGCCCTGTCGTTCATGTCCATCACGCGCTTCCACGTCACGGTCCGGGGGTCGAGCCCCACGTTGTACTTCCGGCCTTGGATGTTGTTGTCAATCAGCGCGGCGAGCAAGTTGTTCGCCTTCTCGACCGCCGAGAAATCCCCGGTGAAATGCAGGTTGATGTCCTCCATGGGAATGACCTGCGTGTGCCCGCCACCGGCTGCGCCGCCTTTCATGCCAAAAACGGGCCCGAGCGAAGGCTCCCGCAACGCTACTGCGGCCTGCTTCCCGATGTGGTTCAACCCGTCAGCCAATCCCACACTTACCGTCGTCTTGCCCTCTCCAGAAGGGGTGGGGCTGATGGCGGTGACCAAAATGAGTTTCGATTCCGCGATGCGGTCCTCCTTCATCAATTCCAAGGGGAGTTTGGCCTTTGTGTGGCCGAAGGGAATGATGGATTCCGCTGGGATGCCCAGCTGCTCAGCGATCTGCGCTATGGGGCGAGGGGTCACGCCCCGGGCGATTTCAATGTCGGTCATTTCGTAGAAATTCGTTTGCGAAAGTAAGGTTTAACAGGGTTTACCGATTGGATTGCTCCGGTGGCGCTCGCTGCGCGGTATTTTCGCGGCATGAAAAAGCATTTGTTTTGGATCATTCCGTTGGCCCTCATTGCGTTAGTGATCGGCAACGCGGGCGGAGCGTACAACAAGTTCGTCGATGCGGATGTGCGGGTGGATGAGGCGTGGAGCCAGGTCGAGACCCAGTACCAGCGCCGGTTTGACCTGATTCCGAACCTCGTGGAAACGGTCAAGGGGTATGCGGATTTTGAGCAGGGCACCTTGGTCGCGGTGACGGAGGCGCGTGCAGCGGCGTTGGGGGCGATGCGCCAGGTGTCGGAAACCGGGGATGTGGGCGAGTTTGAGCAGTCGAACATGGTGTTTGGGTCGGCCTTGCGCGGGTTGTTGGGCTACGCGGAGACCTATCCGGATCTGAAGGCGAACCAAAACTTCCGCGACCTGCAAGTGCAGCTCGAAGGCACGGAAAACCGCATTGCCACCGCGCGCACCCGGTACAACGAGGCCGTGGCCACCTACAACAGCGCGGTGCGCCGTTTTCCCGGCCGGCTGTGGGCGGGCGTGTTCGGTTTTGAACCCCGGGAGGCGTTCGAGGCGGCAGCCGGTGCAGAGCAAGCGCCCCAAGTCAACTTCGGTTCATGAGGTTGGGCGCACAAGGTCAATTCTCAGCGGCGGAAGAGCGCGCCCTCGAACAGGCCATCGAACAAGTGGAGCTCCGCACTTCGGCCGAAGTCCGCATCCACATCGAGCGCCGTTGCCCCGGCGAGGTCATGGACCGGGCAGCCGAATGCTTTGAAGCACTGAAGATGCACGAAACAGCTGCCCGGAACGGCGTCCTGCTCTACCTCGCCATCAAGGACCGAAAATTCGCGGTCATCGGAGACGTGGGCATCCACCAGCACGTGGGCGACGCGTTCTGGGATGCGGTGGCGGATGCTGCACGGCCACACCTTGCTGCTGAGCGCTGGACAGACGGGCTGCAAGCCGCTGCTGTGGCCGTTGGTGACGTGCTCATTGAACACTTTCCCATCGCTTCGGACGATGTGAATGAATTGACCAATGCAATTTCATGGGGATGGTGAGGGCATTTAACTTGTTGCTGCTGCTGTTCGCAGGGGCCTGGACCCTGCAGGCTGCAGCCCTGCCGGAGGGATGCATCCCCCCACCTACAGACCGCACGTTCGTGTACGATTTTGTGGGGCAGCTGAGTGCGCAGGAAGTGTCGGCGCTGAATGCCGATTTGCGCACCTTCACCGACACCACGAGCCACGTCATCGTGGTGGTCATCCACCCTGATTTTTGTGGCCTCGAGCCGTCCACCTTTGCGACCGAACTCGGCCATGAGTGGGGCGTAGGGCGAGCCGATGAAGACAACGGGGTGGTGGTGGCCATCCGTCCCCGCAGTGGCAACCGCTCCGGTGCAATCTTCATCGCGCCGGGTTACGGGCTCGAGGGCGCCATCCCGGATTTGGTGGCGTCTCGCGTGGTGCAGGAGATGACGCCGTATTTGGCCCGGGGGAATTACCGGCGCGCACTGGAGATCGGTACGGGGGACCTGATGCGCCTCGCCTCAGGAGAATGGACACAGGGCGATTACTTGTCAGGTGACGGCGCGGAGCAGCGCGCCGGAGTGGTGGCGTTTTTGCTGTTTTTATTGGTGTTCATCGGGGTGCCTGGCTGGGCCATTTGGTCCTCGGTCAAGGGCATTCAGCGGAAGCAGGGCATCGACTGGACGGCGGCTTGGGTGTTGTTTTGGGCGGCCTCCCAACGCTCGTCGGGGCGCTACCGGCATTTCCACCACAGCAGCGGTCCGTTTGGTGGACCTGGTGGTAGCGGGTTTGGTGGCGGAAGTGGTGGATTTGGGGGCTTCGGGGGCGGCGGATTTGGCGGCGGTGGTGCGGGCGGCAGCTTTTGATTTGAACCGCACGGGCGCTAAGTTTGTCATCCCTTTGGAACAGCGGTTCCGACGAGAGACATGACGCGTAACTATTCCATTTAATTTTTAGATATGAAGCTGTTTGATTTTGCTTTTGTTCCGAATTACCCGCAACCTTTGGAGCGGTTGGCCGACATGGCGCAACGCGAACCGTGGGGACGGAACTACCGGGTGCTGAAGAGCTACTTCAACCACATGTTCGAGCAGGTACACGAGGAAGGCCGCATTGTGGAGTCGAAGGACGGCGCCTATTGCGCCTTCAACACGGGATTGACGAATGCAAATTTCGAATCCATTTTTGCGGTGTTCGCCCGGAACGAGCGGGAAGACGCTCAAGATTGGTTCTTCCGGGGGTTTGGCATTCCCGGGCTGAAGGGGCTGGGTGAATTGCTGCGCGACGAATTCGAGGGGTTGCCGCACCGGCTGCAGTTTGGCGGCGGACCGCGCCATTATTTCTTTCCCATTGACGAAGGCGAGCCGGTGTGCGATTGGGAGAACATGTGCTTGGACAACTTGCGCCGGATCCCGTCGGGCTTGCTGATGGACGCAGTCGGCGGACGGCTTGAACTCCCGCGGACCGAAGGCATGGAGCGCGAAGCGATGTTGGAGATTTGGGAGCAGTTCCGGTCCGAAGTCGCCGAGCTGCCGAGCATCATCTCCAAGCTCACGGAGTCCTGTGAATGGGCGATGGAACAAACGCTGGACCGTTGCGTGGTCGATTACAAGACGGCGGTGCCGCAGTGGAATGCCCGCCAAAACGAAGTGCAGCTCCTGCTGCCTTTGGCCTTGACCAACCTCCGGGAAGTCGATGCAGCCGTGGCCATTCGGAAGGGGGAAACGGGCATGTGGGAAGGCGTCAACATCCTGACACTCGACATGGCCTACAACAACGCGCGGCTCATTGCGCGGCCGGAAGCAGGCTGGCTCGTCGATGGGACGAAGATTGGGCGCAAGCCGGCGGCGGGGCGGCACACCCGTGCGCACTTGACCGCGTAAGGGATTTCGGGGTACCTTCTTTCCCACAAAAACAGCAATGATGCGGAACATGACTTGGGCGATGGCCGGGCTCCTGATGGCGGGAGCGGGAGCGGCACAAACCCCGTGTGGCCTGGACGGCTATGCGGGCGAATCGGCGTGTCTGGAAGTCGATTTGATGGACATGGCGACCTTGAGCGAACTGGGGGGAGGCAACAACGGCAACGACTGCTGGGGCTGGGTGGATGCGGATAGTGGCCGGGAGTTCGTGCTGTATGGCCGATCCTCGGGAACCGCCATCGTGGAGGTGACCGACCCCACCGATATGGTGTACTTGGCGAACGTGCCCACCGCCACCGTGGCGAGTTTGTGGCGCGACATCAAGGTGTACGATCACTACGCCTACATCGTGTCCGAGGCGGCCGGGCACGGATTGCAGGTGGTGGATTTGAACGAGGTGCTCAATGTGACCCCGGGGTTGGTGGCGACGCTGGAGCCCGTGGTGACCTATGGCAACTTCGGAAAGGCCCACAACATCATCATCAACGAGGAATCCGGTTACGGGTACGTGGTTGGAAGCAACACGTTCAGTGGGGGGCTGCACATCGTGTCGCTCGCCGATCCGGCGGCTCCCGTGTTGGCGGGAGCGTACGATGGCGCCTATGCCCACGACGCGCATCCCATCGTTTACAACGGCCCGGATGCGGATTATGTGGGGCACGAGTTGGTGTTTTGTTTCAACGGATACAGCGGCATGGCCGTGGTGGACGCGACGGACAAGGGCGATGTGAGTTTGGTCTCCACCCTGACCTACGCAGAACTCGGGTACACGCACCAAGGATGGGTGAACGAGGACCACACCTTGTGCTTCGTCAACGACGAGTTGGATGAACAAAACTTTGGGAACAACACCCGGACTTACATTGTGGACATCAGCGACATCGACGCGCCCGAGGTGATCGGGTTCTACACGGCGCCGGTGCCAGCCATCGACCACAACCATTACGTGGTGGGGGACCGGCTGTTCCAGGCGAACTACCTCAGCGGCATGCGCGTCCTCGATGTGTCCGATGCGGCCAACGGCAACCTCGAACTGGTGGCGTATTACGACACCAACCCGGAATCCGATGCCGCCGACTTTGGCGGTGCGTGGAGCGTTTACCCGTATTTCCCGAGCGGCAACGTGGCGATCAGCACCATGACGGGGCTGTATTTGGTGCGCCCGTCGGAGGCGGTTTGGGGAGCGGTCGAGGGGTGCACGTACGCGTTTGCGGGCAATTTCAATCCCGCTGCGACGGTGGACGATGGGAGCTGCGTGGAAGCGGGGTGCATGGATGCCACCGCATTGAATTTCAGTGCGACGGCAGAAGTGGACAACGGCACGTGCGTGTTCGGCGGGGGCGTTTCATGTCCCGAAGATGTGAACCAGGACGGACTGGTCTCCATCCAAGACCTGTTGTTGATCTTGGGCGCGTTTGGAGTGGGCTGCCCCCTTTGACAGGGGTCAGATCCGCCAGCGGACCCGGCGCCCCGACGAGGTGATGCGGTAGGATTCCGGCATGTGGGAGCGGACAGCGTCGCGCAACCATGCGATGAACCGCTCGCGCGGGAAACTGTGGTGCACCACCAGGCTGACCTCGCGGACGGGAGCAGGGGATTTGAACTGTCGGAGGAACGCCGCGTCTAATGTGGCGTCGGCTGCGAGTTCAGGAATGAGGGTGTACCCCATGCCCGCGCGGACCAAGGCCTGCAACGAGGCGATGGAGCCGCTTTCGTAGCGCACGGCGGTGGCCGATGAGCGCTCGCGGGAACACAGGGCGAGCATTTGGTCCCGGAAGCAGTGCCCTTCTTCGAGCAGCAGCAACCGGTCGCCCGGGAGGTCGGCCGGATCCCACCCTTCGTACGGGGCGTCTTCGCGCCCATCCGGGTGGCCAAAAATCAGGAACGGCTCATTGTACAACGGGATTTCGCGGATGGCCTCTTCGTCGACAGGGGTGACCAGGATGCCAACATCGAGGTCGCCGGATTTGAGCTGTTCGAGCATGCGCGCGGAGGTCACTTCGGTGAGCGTCAGCTCCACGCCGTCTTGGTTTTGGGCCAAATCCGGCAGCACCCGCGGCAGCACGTACGGCGCCAGTGTGGGGATGATGCCCACCCGGTACGTTCCCTCAATGACGTCCTGCTCGTGGTTCACCCAGGACTCCAGGTCCGTTACTTGCGACATGATTTGGCGCGCCCGCTCGATGAAACCCTCGCCCATCGGAGTCGGCACAATGGGGTGCACCTGCCGGTCGAAGAGCTGAAATCCCAAGCTTTCCTCCAGCTTCTTCACTTGCATCGTCAAGGTCGGCTGACTGACAAAACAGGCCTCTGCGGCGGCAGAAAAATGCCGGTGTTCGTCCAAGGCCAAGATGTAGCGAAGTTGTTGCAGCGTCATAGCGGTCCGAAGTTAAGGCCCCGGGTCGATGCCATTGACGTAGTCGGTCAGGATTCGGAGGGAATCGGCCCACGCCATGCCCACCACCTCGAGTTCCCGCAGCGTGGCCTCCTCGATGCATTCGTTGTAGGCCGCCAGCATGTCGGTGGCGAGCGGCAGGTAGGACCAGTGCCACCGCTCGGGCAAATACCCAGGGCGCTGGGGATCAGCGGTGTACACCTGATGGAAGCCAAACTCCGCCGCATGCGCGTCCAACCATTCGGCCACCTCGCGCCCTTCGCCCGAGGTGAACCATTCGTTTTCGAGGCTGTTGAGGTCGAGGTCGGTGCCCCAGTGGTGGCGCGATGAACCGGGCATGGCGCTGTATTTCAGGATGTCCCGGGCTTTTTCGTAGTCGCTCCAACCCGCGTATTGCGGCCGCGCCCACTTGCGGTTCCAAATCCCGTTCTGGTAGGAAAAGTTCCGGGCGGCACTCACCACGACCAGCCGGATGCCGTCCTCGGCGGCCGCTTCGGCCATGGCCACAAAGGCGTCGAGCGCGGGGATGCGGAGGTACAGCCCGTCGCGGCTGGAGTAGGCAGGGGGAACCGGCGCGAACGCCGGGTCGCGGCTCGGCTCGTTCAGGCCGATGAGCTCGGCGACGGACCACTCGGACGGAATTTGGCCCACCACCCCGGCGAAAGGCCCGGCCGCCAAAACGGCCCACAACACGGCACGAATCATGGTCCGAAAATACGGCAGCGTATCTTGCGCTCATGCAATCCGATGCCACCACCCCGGACGCCTACGTGGCTTCCTTGCCCGCCGAGCGCGCGGAAGCCGTTCAACAGCTGCGCGATGTCATCAACGCCAACCTTCCCGCCGGTTTTCACGAAGAAATGAGCTATGGCATGATCGGTTGGGTGGTGCCGCACAGCATTTACCCGCCCGGTTACCACTGCTCGCCGGAGCTGCCGCTGCCCTTCATGAGCGTGGCGTCCCAAAAGAACTTTGTTGCCTTGTACCACATGGGCATCTACACCGACGAAGCGCTGCTCAAGTGGTTCCAGGCGGCCTACGCTGAGGTGGTGCCCACGAAGTTGGACATGGGCAAGAGCTGCATCCGCTTCAAGCGCGTGGACCGCATCCCGTTTGCCTTGGTGGGGGAGTTGGCTGCCAAAATGACCCCGGCCGATTGGATTGAGCGCTACGAAGACGCGTTTAAGAAGTGATTATACAACATGTAACCTAATCTGTTAAACGTGCGTAGTTATTTATATGACACGCACGGGAATGGTTTTGACGGCCGCGATCTGGGTGAGCTGGACGGTGGCCACGGGTTGTTTGAAGTCGACGCACCGCTTGGATGGTGACGTCCATTTGGCGCTGCCTGGGAGCAGTTGGGCGGTACCGCTTGCTGAAATGGAGTTGTCGACCGATGACCTGCCTTTGGATTTTGTTGAAGGGCTCGAGGTGAGCGGGGCGGGGCATGCCTATGTGTGGCGCAAGGCCCTGGATCCCATCGCGTTGGGCTCAGGCGACTGGATGGATTGGCCGGATTGGGAGCGGAATGTGGCGATCGGCCTCGATGCGGGCACGGTGGCCGCGTTGAATGCGCTGCCGGCGGGGGCTGACGCTGAAGTGGAGGTGGCGGAGGCGCTGCCCTTCGAGGCGCCTGCGGGTGCCGAAGTCGCGCGGGTGGTTTTCGCGGGCGGGACGTTGCGTTGCGTGCCACAGCCGGTGGCGAGTTTGGGGGTGGAGGCGGCGTTGACGCTCCCGGAGTTGAACGTGGGCGGCGCGCCGCTGACGTGGTCTGTGGGGTCGCAGGCCGTGGAAATCGACTTGGCGGGCGCCGAGTGGGTGCTGCCAGCGGGCCAAACCGAGGTGCACCTCAACGCGCTGGTCACCCTAACCACCACCGGTACGCCCGTCCCCTCGAATGCCACCCTCGGGTGGTCCTTGGAATGGCAGGACGCCGAATGGGTCCTCTTCGAAGGGCGCCTCAGCCCGCAGGACCCGCTCGAGCTCACAGGCGAGTGGGACGTGGCGGCGCCGGCTTGGCTCGAAGGCGCTGTGGGATTGGCCGCACCGCGCATCGCCTTGGAAGTGGAGAACGGCCAGGGTGTGGAGTTCGATTTGGGCTTCTCAGGCCAAATCCACTCCCACCACACCGCCCAACCCTTTACCTGGCACCCCGCTTCCACCGCCACCATCGCGCCCGCGACCCAGCCCGGCGCGCCCACGATCAGCACCTTCGCGGTGGATAACGGTTCCACCACGCCATCCATTGGAACGTGGCTCACGCCCGCCACCACAGGCCTGTCCTACACGGCCACGGCCAGCGTCGCAACAGATGACCAGCAGTTCCTCACCGCCGACGGCTCCATCCGGCTCACCCCCTCCATTGAGGTGCCGTTCACCGGCTACGCCGCCCGGCTCGCGCACCGCGACACCGTGGCCGTGGACCTCGCCGCCATCCTTGCTACCCAGTTGCCGCCGCCGCTGACCACCCGCGACATTTCCCGGATCACGTTGCGCTTTGAAACCTCGAACGGGTTGCCGTTCAGCTTGGCCACCCAAGTGCGGTTCTTGGACGCAGCCGGACTGCCCGTGGACTCCCTCTTCGTGGATGCAACGACCACCCTCGAAGCCGCTTCGACCGCCCTTGAAAACGGCGTCTACGTGCCCGTGCAACCGGGGCTTCGCACGTGGGATGCGGTGTTCGACGGAGAACTTGCCTGGGAATTGGCGGAAGCGGGCGTCCAAGCGATGGCCGTCGAACTCGTCGGGTGCACGCCGGGTGCCGCAGATGAGCGTCCGGTGGCATTCGGTCCAGGTCAAACCGTGTCCCTCCGCGCCGCACTGCGGGTGGACGCACAATGGGAACAGCCATGAAGCAGTTGATCCTCCTTTTCTTGGCGGCGACCGGAGCGGCCACCGCCCAGAGCGATGCCGTGCTTTCGGGGCTCGATTGGGTTCCGCAACACACGCACTTGCGCCCGCACGAACGGCCGTTGGGACGTGGATACGTGCAGCTGCCGGGCGTGGATGCCGGCTGGTCCACGAATTGGCTCCAGCCCGCCCAATGGCTCGAAACCGATGACGCTGGTACGACCGTTAACGCCGTGGCCATGCTCGCGTCCTTGCGCGAAGCGAACACCCTGCAGTTCACGGCCCAAGCCGACTGGGTGGGAATGGGCAGGGCGTTCGGGCCTCAGCAGCGACATTTCATTACCGTGGGCGTGAGCGAGCACGCCGCGGTGGATGTGTCCCTCCCCGGGGACCTGATCCGCCTGCCGTTCCTCGGCAATGCCGGATTTGAAGATGGCCAAGTGGACGCCCAATCCCTCGCGGCCCAGCTCCTCCATTATCGGAGTTACCACCTCGGCTGGCAAGCCCACTTGAGCGAGCGGTGGAGCGCCGGCGTCCGGCTGCATCACTTGCGCGGCTTTGAGTTCGCCTCCCTCCGCGATGCCGGGGTCACGTGGGCCACCGATGCTGACGACTGGTCGTGGACCGTTGCTGCGGGTGCCGAAGTGCAAACGGCGGGCATGGCCGAGCTCTTGGACACCACCGCGGGAAACACGCCGCTGGAACAAGGCGTCCGGGCCTACCTCGGGCTGGCCGGCGACGCGGGTTGGGCAGCGGACGCGGGGGTGGCCTTTCGCCCGTCGGAGCGCTGGTCGTTGGAGGCCTCCGTGGCCGGGTTGGGGCGCATCGCGTGGCAGCGCGACACGTGGTCCGCGAAGTGGTCGCTGGACCCGGTGCCCTTCGATGGCCTTGCGCTGGGCGCTTGGTCGTTGGATCCGGATGCGCTCCAAGATTCGCTGGACCATTGGGCAGGCCAAACCCAAGCCTGGGCCGACTCAGCTGCCCGTCCAACCACCACCGAGGACGGCTTCACCTCGTCCTTGCCGGTCCGCTGGAACCTTCGGGCCACGCGTCAATTGGGGCCACGGATCTCGGTGCAGGCCGCCTTGCGCGATGGCTTGACCGGCCCCGTCGCTGCCACCTTCGGCGCCACCCTCGAGCTGGGGACCGCTCTGCAAGCACACGTGGCATACCAACACGGCAACGGCTTGCGTGCACTCGGGGCAGGTTTCGCCGCGCAATTTGGCCCCCTGCAATGGTACACGGCAGTGGACAACGTGCTGGCGGCCCGGCTCGCTGCAGTCGAGCTGCCCGATGACCGCACCGCCTACCTGCCGCTTGATGCCAGCCGCCTGCAGGTGCGCACCGGCCTCAACTGGGTCATCGGTCGCAAGCCGAAGTGTCCGGACCCGGCTGTGGACCGAACGTGGGGGGCGAATTCGCAGCAACCCGGCGGGCAGGTGGCCCGGGTTTGTCCTGCCTACTGAGCTCAGTACGCAGCGGAGAACAAGATGGCCCGGTCGAAATACGCCTTGCCTTCCTCCCAAAAGCCGCGGAAGAGCGGGTTGTCGACGAAGTAGACGATTTGGCCTGAGCCCACGCGTTCCACCCCGATGGCCAGTTGTTGGGCGAGTCCAGTGGTGGCCGTGTGCCCCACGAAACCGCTGATCGGGTCGTCGCTTGCATAGACGGCTACATTGTGCCCGCGTTCGAGCGGCGCCCACTGTGCGGTGCCCTGCTTCAGCGCGAACGCACGTTCGCCTTCGAGGTAGGCGATGGGGTGGGTGTCGTCCACCTGCAAGGAGAAGATGGCGCCTTCCACGCTCGAGGAAGCCCAGTGCCGGCGACGTTCACCGTAGGGAATGGCTTCCACTTGTTCTTCGGCCGCTGGCCGGTCGCGGCGGGTCAAGGAAGTCGACTCCCACCGGGAAACGGCATCGAGGGCATCACCAATGGCCATCAAGGTTCCGCCCTGTTGGACGAAATCCTCGCACTGAGCAGCCACCCGGGAACGGACGCCATCGGGCAGCACAATGACGTCCCAATCTTCGAGGGATGGCAGGTTTTCGGCATCTAGCAGCGTAGGGGAAATGCCCCATTCCGCTTCGAAATGCCACCAAATTTCGCCCACCGACAGCGCCCGGGTTCCCGGTCCGGCAAGCACCGCTACCCGCGGCACCGGCATCCAACGCACCGCATCCGAACCCAAATCCACCCCGCTCGCGGCGTGCCCGCTTTCGAGGCCGATGACTTCCACCGATGCGGGGCGGAGCTCGTTCAGCGCATCGGCCCAATCTGCGCGGTGCTGGTCGTCCGCGAGGTAACACACGGTTCCCGCGGGAAGCGCCCGGTCTCCGATGTGGCTCGGGCGGGTGAGCAGCCGGGCAGCAAGTCCCGCGGCCCCGGCTTGCGCCACCAAGGCGCGGCCTTCCGCTGTGGTCGGAATGACGGCCATGCCATAGGCGCCTGGTTCACTTGAGGGGTGGGTAGCCGGGGCGAATGCGGTCGGCGCCACTGCGACGCTGCCACCCACCCCGTAGCATTGGACGCCGAAGGCATAGGGCAAGGCCCACGCGGTGATGTCGTAGGTGAGGGAGTCTTCGAGCGCCGGATTGGGATCCATCATGGCGTGCAGCAGGGTGCTGTGCCGCTGGTTGCTCGGGATGATCCAGTCGTCGGCCGTCCACGTGACCGGTCGGTTAACGGCTTGGTGGTAGTCGTAGCCGGGCCGGGCTGTTCGGGGGGCGGGCGCGTGGCCGAAGGCGATGCCGTGCTGGGCGAGCAAGGGCAGCAGCTGGGCCAAACCGGGTTGCCCCGCAGGCAGGACGTACGCCCCAAAGGACCCGTTGGTTCCGGAGCGCGCGGCCTCGAAGTAGGCGGACGATTGGGACAGGAGGGAAGGGGTTTGGTCCGCGCACACGTCCAGCAATGCGAAGGTGCTCATCACGTGGTGCGCGATGCGGTCCTCCAAGGTCAGCACGTGGCCATTCTCCTGCGTCACCGCCAAGCCCGAACGCGGGCCGCCCCCTTGCTCGTACGTCATGCCAATCGCCCCGCGGAAAATGGGATAAGTGTCGCCGTAACTTGGATAAAACAGGTCAAAGTCCTCGCGGGTGAAGTACCGCACGTGCTCGGCATCGAAGGCGGCTGCGGTGCCCTCGCCCACGTGCTCTTGGAACGTGCGCTGCCAAGGCGTAATGAGGTCGTGGTAAGGGGCTGCAGCCGGAGCGAAGTAATAGGGGCTGTCGTATCCCATTTCGTGGAAATCGGCGTGGACATGGGGCAGCCAGGAGGTGTACTGCGCGAGCCGGGCTTGGGTCTCGGGTTGGCGGGCCCAGGCCCAGTCGCGGTTCAAATCGAACAGGTAGTGGTTGAGCCGGCCACCGGGCCACGGCTCGGAATGGGACCAATGGCCTGGGTCGGGGTTGCGGACGAGGTTGCTCCGTTGGCTGACGAAATGCACGTACCGGTCGTGGCCATCCGGGTTCAGGCACGGGTCGAGCAGCACGACGAGGTCCTGGAGCCAGCGCTGGGCCCGTTCACTTTCGGGATCGGCCAACTCCGCCATGACTTCGAGGGCCGCCTCCGTGCAAGATGCTTCATTGCCGTGGACGTCGTAGCTGAGCCAAACCACCGCGATTTCACTCCAAGGCCCCTCCGCTGGCCGGCCCTCTGCCCGCGCTTGCTGAGCCGCTTGGATGGCGTCCAAATGCGCCACGTTTTCCGGCAATCCGAAGGCCAGCAGTTGCAACGGTCGGCCTTCGGGCGTGGTGCCGTAGGTCACCAGTTCCACCCGATCGCTCCGGTTCGCCCATCCTTCGGCGAGCTCCGCCACTTCGTGGTGCCAGTGGTACCGTTCCCCAACAGCTTGGCTCATGCGGGTTTGAGCAAAGGCAGGAGCCGCAAGGAGCGCACTCAACAGCAAGGTCCCCATTTTTTTCATGTGCCCAATTTACCTCCTTCGGTCGCTTGCGTGCATCTTGCGGGGGTGAAAACGAAGGAGCGGATTTGGCCGTTGACCGGGGATTGGCCGGTGGAGCACGTGCGGGTGGTGTGGAGCAAGCGCCGTTCGGTGGCGTTGCGCTTCCACCCGATGCAAGGCGTGGAGTTGCGCGTTCCGCTGGGCGTGTCTGAAGCGGAGGCGAAGTCGTTTTTGGTGCAAAAAAAGCAGTGGCTTTCAGGCCAAATCCACCAGCACCAAGCCCGCGCGGCCCACTTTCCCGCTCCCCCGCCCGGCACGGTCTACTTCCGCGGTTCCCTGCTCCCCGTCCAACACCAGGCCGCCCATCTGCCGTTCGCTGACGACACCGCGGTCCACCTGAACCTGAACGGCCCGCCGGCCACGGTGGAGCGCCGCCTGCGCAACCTGCTGAGGAGTGACCTCGTGGCGCGCATCGAATCCGTGTTCGCGGCCTGCCAGGGGAACGACCTCAGCTTGCCTCGCCCGCCGCAAGTGAGCATCCGCCGCATGAAATCCCGGTGGGGGAGTTGTTCTGCAAGTGGATCGATGCGGTTCAACGAGGCTTTGGCCCACCTTGACGATCGGTGCGTGCGGTATGTGGTTTGCCACGAATGGGCGCATGTCCGGCATTTCAATCACAGTCCGGCCTTCTACGCCCAACTCGAGCAGCTGCTCCCGGGCCACCGCGCCGACGAGCGCCACGTGCACGCCCACGCCATGGCCTTGGTCCACCCGGTATTCGTTCCTTCAGAAACCCCATAAAAAAGCCGGCTCGTGGCCGGCTTTCGTCGTTCGCTCGCGCACTCCGCTTCGGAGTGGATGCTCTTCCTGCGCTATCCAGCGCTGAAACTGCCCTGTAGGTGGTGTGCGAAAACCGTCCGCACTCACCAGTCGTCGTCTTCGTCCCCTTCGTCGTCGTCGAAGTCCCAATCGAAATCTTCGTCGTCGTCGTCCGGGTCGAATCCGTAAAACAGATCCTGCATAGCTCGTGATGAACTGGGTGAAACAAAGAAAGAACTGCCGCCAAAGTAGGCGAACTTTCGTTGCGTTTCACCGCCCACTTGAAAATAATTTCACCTGTTCAATCCGCTGCTTGCGAGGTGATTGCGGGCCATATTATTCCGAATGGGCCAGCAGCTGGACGCCTTGTTGGGCGGCCAAAGCATCCCGGTCCACGCCCGCGGTTCCCTTCCAGTCCATCCCCACGTAGTTGCACATCCGGGCGATGGGCTCCATCAAGGATTCCAAGGTAGTGCCGTGTTTGCCCTGCAGCGTATAATCCGATAGGCGCCCGCCCACGGTGATGGAGCACTGGAGCGTGCGGCCTTGCAAGCGCCCGCCATTTGGCCCAAATGCCCATCCCCAAGTCAACACGTCGTCCATCCATTGCTTCAAACAAGCCGGCGGACCGTACCAGTAGAGCGGAAATTGCAGGACCACATGCGCCGCGTGCTCCACGGCAGCTTGCTCCGCCGCCACGTCAATCGGTCCGCTATCCACCCACCGCACTTCTGTGTTGGGGAGGTCGGCCCACCGACGCGCCAATTCTGCGTTCAAAACGCTTTTATCGTGGTGGGGGTGTCCCACCAAAACCAAGGTATTTCCTGCTGTCATCGATCCCTCACTGTGAACACCCTACTCAAGTTAAATCCGAAATAGACGTCTCCGTCGACCCAACGGTCGATGGTCTCCGTCAAAAAGGCCCTTTCAAACATGCCGCGGGAGTTGGTGACGTGCAACTGGAACACGTGGCCCCCCGTCTCGATGTCCACTCCGATGGACAAGCTGTTCTGGTACAGGTCCGTGGTCGCGGTGTTCAAGCGGAGAAAGTACTCGGCATTCACGCTGACCCGTTGGGTGAATTTGTACCGTCCCCCGGCGCCGAGCAGGTACTGGTCGTGCGGATCGTCCACCGTTGCCACGAGGTTTTTGTGCACCACCGAAGGAATCAGGGCCAAACTCAAATCCGAATTGAACTTGCGGCTGAAAACCAGTTGATGCGCGTAGCTAAGCCGCGATGAAAAGTAATTGGCGCGATCGGGGTCGCTCCAACGCAATCCATTGCACATCGCGACCGAGTAGCCGGTGATGCTGAGCGGGACCCGCTCCGTCTGCTCCAAGATCCGCAACTTGGCATTTGCTTCGTACGTTTTTTGGAACGTATTCCGCGCCACGCCCACGGCAATCCGATCGGTCACTCCGTAGTCGAAGGCCATCCGCATGGACGCATTGTCCAAACCCCACAAGGCATAAGCGCCGTCGCTGATTTGCCCAAACCGGTGGGCGATCACAAAGTGCAAAACCCCTCCTGCGGGCGTCTCATTGCTTTGAGCGTTGATGATGCGCGTGTCTTTGAACGTCGCAGTCACCGGGGCATTCGGGTCGGCCACCGGCCCCAACATCCCCAGGAGGTCATCCTGCGCCCGGGCCTTCAGGCCGAGCAAGCACAAGCACGCAAGGGCAAAGGTCCAGATTTCCTTCATCGCGGCGCCAGTGCAACGTCGAGGGTAACGTCAATGGATTCCGCAATCTTGTTGCGCACCAGCTTGGGGATTTCGATGCCGTGGTCCGCCGTGGGCACGGCGAATTCCGCATGGAGCGCCCACCCATCCTTCGTGCGGGTGGCGGTTCCGGTGACTTGCCGGTCCACGGTCACCCCGTGGATGGTCAGCTGCCCCGTTGCTTGCACCTCTTGCGCAACCCCCACTTCGCCGTTGGGGTCGAGCCCTTCCAGCTTTCCTTGAAACGTACCCGCCGGAAACTGCTCCGACTCGAGGTAGTTTTCATTGAAATGTTCTTCCATCAGCGCCTTTTCGAAATGGAAAGACAGGATGGGAACTTGAAAGGCCAAACGCAAGTCCGCCACATCCATCACCGCACTCCCTTGATCAGAAGCCGCCGTGATGTCTTCCACCGGTGTGTACGAATAGAACCAAATGTTCGCGTTCCGGCTCATGAATTGTTGCGCCAGGGCCGAGGAGGTTCCCGCAGCGACGAAGCCGGCCGCAAGGGCTAAAAGTTGGTATGTTTTCATGTTCATTCAGTTTTCAGGAGCGCCATCCGCAATCCAAGATTGAATGGCCTCAATGTTGCAGTTCGAAAGGGGGCCGTTGGGCGGCATGAGCAGCGGGTCTCCAGCGGTCCGGTTGATGCGGTTCTCCAGTTGACCCGAAAGGGCGGCATCCCGAATTTGGGGGTAGTTTTCCAAGGCCAAACCCGCATCCGGTGACGCTCCTCCGTGGCACCCAGCACACTGGCTGGCCACGAGCGGTTCCACGTAGGCCGTGAATCCGGAAGTGGTTTGGCTGCAATCGGAAGCGGGATACAACTCGCTTTCCACGTCATAAAAACAGCCCGTGGTCCCGCTCAAGAGGAGCAGGCCGATTCCGGCGAAGAGTAGGAGTTTTGTGTTCATCAGTTGTTGGGCATTCCATCGGCGATCCATATTTCGAACAACTGGATTTGGCAATCGTTCAGCGCGTTGCCTGCGGGGGGCATCGCCGAGGCGCCGGCTTCCTGCCGGATGCTCGCCATCAAGTTGCTGTTGTTGACGGCATCCACTACGTGGCCGTGGTTGGTCAAATCGACCCCGCCGTCGGGGCTCGTCCCGCTGTGGCAACCGGTGCAGGTCGTGCTCAGCAAGGGGCCGATGGAGCCGCTGTACGTCACCGCCGTGGTATCGCAATCGGTGCAGCTCAAGTTCAGCGCGCCTTGGGCAATCCAATCGGTTAACACATTGATTTGAGCATCGGTGAGCGGGGCATTGGGCGGAGGCGGCATGAGGTCGTCTCCGGTTTCGAAGAGGACTTCAATCAACTCGCTTTCGCCAGGTTGCCCGGCGACAACCAAATCACCGTCTTCCATGAGGTCCGCAAAGGATTCGAGTACAATGCCATCCGCGTGGCTCGCCGCGTCGTGGCAGCCGCTCTGGGCGCACGAGGACACGAGCAGAGGCAGGACGTCTTGAACAAAGTAAATCGTTGCTGGATCGCAGGGCGATTCCTGCACGACCGGATCGGGCCCCGTGCCCGGAGGGTCCACTTGGTGTTGGCAAGCGCTCAGGAGCAAAACGGCCGAGATGGCGGGGGCGGCGAGGGAGCGCCAAGTGGTTGATGGAACTTGCATGATGGGTTAACGCACGGTGCTTGAAACTCCTTGGCAATTTCGGATTTTTTTTGCAACCTGCGGTGTTCCGTTGTGGTGGGACGCAGGGGATTTGGCAAAGGGGTGAAAAAGTAGCGATATTCGCGTCCAACGACGCAGCAATGGGAAGAGCATTCGAATTCAGGAAAGAACGCAAGTTCAAGCGGTGGGCGGCCATGGCCAAGACCTTCGCGCGGTTGAACAAGGACATCATCATCGCCATCCGAGAGGGAAACAGCGCTGATCCGGAGATGAATCCGCGGTTGCGGGCGGTGTTGCAAAACTGCCGTGCGGCGAACATGCCGAAGGACAACGTCGAGCGCGCCATCAAGAAGGCCACGGACAAAGACACGTCGGACTACAAGCAGGTGACGTTCGAAGGCTACGGGCCACACGGCATCGCGGTGTTCGTTGAAACGGCGACCGACAACAACAACCGGACGGTGGCGAACGTCCGGAGCTACTTCAACAAGTACAACGGGAGCTTGGGCACCACCGGTAGTGTGGAATTCATGTTCGACCACGTGTGTTTCTTCAAAATCCAAGCGGAAGGCCTTGAAGTGGAGGAGCTCGAACTGGAACTCATCGATTTCGGGGCGGAGGACGTCGGGCAAGACGGAGAAACCATCATGATTTACGGGCCTTTCGAGTCCTTCGGCTCCTTGCAAAAGAAGCTGGAGGAAGACGGCCGGGAAATCATTGAATCGGGTTTGGACCGCATTCCCACGACGACGAAGGAACTCGATGCCGAAGGCACGGCAGAAGTGGAGAAGCTGCTTGAGCGGCTGGAAGGGGACGACGACGTACAAAACGTCTTCCACACCATGAGTTCGTCCTCGCCCGAGGAGGGGAGCTGATCAACGCACGCTTTCAGGGGCGGCCATGCGCCATTCGAACACTTCCAGTCCGAAATAGGGGGCTGCCGCGAGCAGGTGGTCGAGGATGTCGGCCATGAGGGATTCGTACGCGTTCCAGTCCTTGTTTTTCGAAAAGCAGTAGAACTCGACGGGGACGCCTTCGCCGGTGGGCTGGAGGTGGCGGACCAACAGGGTCATGTCCTGGTTGATGCCGGGGTGGTTGCGCAAGTACCGTTCGGTGTAGTTGCGGAACAATCCGATGTTGGTCAACCGGCGCCCGTTGACCTCGATGTCGGTATGGGCGTGGCTCGCGGCATTAGCGGTAGCGATTTCTTGGGTGCGCTCGTGGAGCCACGGGGCCAACACCTGGATGCCTTCCATCCGCTGCAAGAACGGGGCATCCGCGAACTTCACGCTCGAGGCGCGCAGGGTGATGGATCGCTTGATGCGCCGGCCACCCGATTCGCTCATCCCACGCCAGTTCTTGAAACTCTCTGATATCAGGGCGTAGGTGGGCACCACGGTGAAGGTCATGTCCCAATTGCGCACCTTGACGGTGGTGAGGTTGATTTCAACCACGTCTCCGTCGGCGCCGTACTTGTCGATTTGCACCCAGTCCCCGATGCGCACAAGGTCGCCTGAGCTGAGCTGGACGCTGGCGGTCAAACCGAGCAACGCGTCTCGGAAAACCAACAGGATGATGGCCGTCGCAGCCCCCAGTCCACCGATGACCACTCCGATGTCCTGCCCGATGAGCAACGCGATGATGGCGATCCCTGCCAACACGGAGGCCGCGATCTTGCTCAGCTGGATGTAGCTCGAAATGGGCTTGTCCCGCAAGCGCCGCACCCCGGTCAATAAGTCCTCGATGCCGTTGGCCAGCGCGAAGCCGACCAGCAACATGTTGATGATGGCGGCCAAATCAAGCAACCGTCCCACGAACTCCTGCGCTCCCGGGTGAAGGGGAAGCAGCAGCTGTTGCGCCACATTTAAGATGGCGAGCGGAATGAAAAACGACAGCCGAGAAAGCAACGGGCGGTTGAGCAATTGGTCGTCCCATGCGGCTTTGGTCTTGCGCGCGAGCCCGTGCAGCACCTTGTCCAAGACCCACCGGGCAATGCGCCACATCACCAGGGCGACGACCACAAAGCCCACCCCGAGCAAGAAAAGCCCGAACCCGTGGTTGGTTTCAGGGCGCAACAAATTGAACTCCTGCAACACGCGTAAAATCCAAGGGGCAAGTTCGTCCGTCATGGTGCGAAGGTATTGCCTACCGCCGAGGGGCTGTTGTTCAAAACACGTTAAAAACGTGTTCGTTTGTTGTTGAAAACGTCAACGGATTTGGCCCAACTTCGTGAGTGGGAGAATGAAGCGTGTACGCAGCGCTTACTTCCTGCTCACGCAGGAAATTTAACCGGTTTAGAGTCGAGGGAAAACGCACCGCAAGGTTGCGTTTTCTTTCGGCCTCCAGTTCAACGGGGGATGAACGTACCTTTGCGCCATGATCAATATGAAAGTGTCCGCACCCATCACGCTCCTCGATGCGTTGGTGGGAGAAGGCGGATTGCCTACGAACACCCGCGCGCGAAAGGCCATTAAAGGCGGGTTCGTAACCGTGAACGGAAGCGTTAACCGCATCCCCTCCTCAGCCCTCGAGCCCGGCGATGCCGTGGCTTACGATCCCCGCAAGGAAGGCGAACGGACGCCCCGGGCGGAGGTGAAGGATTTCCAACTGGGGGGTGCGCCCAAGACGGACCTGAATGCGCCGGCTCCGTTCGAGGTGGTGTATGAGGACGATGCGGTTTTGGCCTACATCAAACCGGCGGGATGGGTCTTCGCTTCTCCCAATCCCAAGGTGAAGACGTCCTACACCCGGATGAAGGATTGGATGGAAAAAGCGCGGCCCGAATGCACCGATGTGCATTTTGTGAACCGCATCGAGAAGGAGTCTTCGGGGATCTGCTTGATTGCAAAGGATTTGCAATGGCGGGTGCACCTGCAGACCCACTGGAAGCGGTTCGAGCAAGGGCTGTATGTGGTGGTCGAAGGGCATTTGCCTGCGGACGATGAGGTGTATGCCTTCCGCGACGTGGAGGGCAGCAAGAAGCGCGAGCGGGTGGCGTTTCCCTACCGAACGATGCGCGCCACAACGACCCATACCTTGTTGAAATTCCAGGTGGGGTTCGATGACATTCCAGCGTTGATGAGCGGGTTGCGCCGCGCCCAGTGCATGATCATCGGCAAGGGGGAGTCGGCTCCGAATCCGTTGGATCGCAGTGGGTTGCACTTGTATCACGTGGTGGTCGAGGGGCCGAATGGCGAGCGAGTAGAGGCCAAATCACGGGTGCCCCGCGAGTTCTTGAACCTCATGAAAGGAGGCAAGGGACCGCGCGCCCGTTCGAAAGCCGAACTCGCTGCAGAGGCGCGCAAAGCGGGGCCAAAGGGGCCTGTGAAGCCCCGAGCGGAACGCAAGGAACGGCCCGCGCCCAAGCAGCGCCAAGCCGACGAAGCACCGCGGCGTTTCGACAGGAAGTAAGTCAGAGGGCGTAGTGCGTTTGAATCCAGTCCCGTAGCGCCACCGTCTCTTGCTGCGGCAAGGTGCGGAAAGCGAGGCGCATGGCGCGCCGCATCATTACGGGTTCCGCGTGCACGTGCCGGATGAGCGATTTGTATTGCTCCAAGGCAGACGGTGCGTGGTCGAGCGGAACGCCGGAATGGTTCATGTTGCAGGAGGGGTGTCAATCGTGATTTCTGTGAGGGCTTACGGATGCCGGCCGGTGAAGGTTTCAGTCCCCGGTGCATCGCGCGGTTGGCGCGGCGTGCCGTGAGGGCGGGTGCATTGTTGGACCAAATCAGGTGGCCGCCGGGGCGGATGGCGTTAAATTTGGCCTGCAAAACGAAAACCACACACCATGTCGAAGACCGTCTACCTCGTTTCCGCTGCCCGCACGCCGATGGGCAGCTTCCTCGGTTCCCTCTCCAGCGTGCCCGCCACCCGCCTCGGTGCAGTGGCCATCCGCGGCGCCCTCGACCGCGCAGGGGTGCCCAACGATGCCGTGGACGAAGTCTTCATGGGCAACGTGCTCCAAGCCGGCCTCGGCCAAGCGCCGGCCCGCCAAGCCGCCTTGGGCGCAGGGTTGACGCACGAGGTGCCTTGCACGACGGTGAACAAAGTGTGCGCGAGCGGCATGAAGGCCATCGCCCTCGGAGCCTCGGCCATCGGCAACGGTGACGCCCACGTGGTGGTGGCGGGTGGCATGGAGAACATGAGCCAAGTACCTCACTACTTGCAGGCACGGAGTGCCGTGAAGCTTGGCCACGTCCAAGCCCGGGACGGGATGTTGCTCGACGGATTGACGGACGTATACAATGCGACGCACATGGGCAACTGCGCCGAACGCTGCGCGAAGGACATGGCGTTCTCACGGGAAGAGCAAGACGCCTTTGCCGTGACGAGCTACCAGCGCTCTGCGGAGGCCTGGGACGCCGGCCGGTTCGATGACGAGGTGGTTCCGGTGGAAGTGCCTCAGCGCCGGGGAGAGCCGGTGGTGGTTTCCCGCGACGAAGAGTACACAAATGTCAAGATGGACAAAATCCCCGCCCTGCGTCCCGCCTTCGACAAGGAGGGAACGGTGACGGCGGCGAATGCTTCAACGCTGAACGATGGGGCGAGCGCGGTGATTTTGGCTTCTGAAGAGGCGGTGGCCCAATACGGCCTGGCGCCCATCGCCAAGGTGGTGGCCGCGGCCGATGCCGCGCAAGCTCCGGAGTGGTTCACGACCGCTCCAGCCAAAGCCTTGCCGAAGGCGCTTGCGAAAGCCGGATGGACTCACGAGGACGTGGACCTGTGGGAGCTCAACGAGGCCTTTGCAGTGGTGGGATTGGCGAACAACAAGTTGCTGGGCTTGGATGCCGAAAAGGTGAACGTGAATGGGGGAGCGGTGTCGCTCGGCCACCCGCTCGGCTCGAGCGGATCCCGCATTGTGGTGACCTTGGTCAATGCGTTGAAGCAGCGCGGCTTGAAGCGCGGTGCGGCGGGCATTTGTAACGGGGGAGGAGGCGCCTCGGCCCTTTGCGTGGAACTCGTCTAAACGCACCTTGGCGAGCCCCTTTCAACCGCCCGTGGGCGCGGCCGTGCACGCTTCGGTCGCGGTGGTACCCGTGCGCAGTGCCGCTGCCGACGCAGCAGAGCAGGTGACGCAATTGCTCATCGGCGAGGCGGCTACCGTGCTGGCCCACGGGGAGCGCGATTGGGTGCATGTGCGCGGCAGCCACGACGGCTACGCGGGGTGGTGCGATGGGAAAATGCTGCAATCAGCGCCGGATTTCGCGCCCAATTTCCTCCTGCGTTCGGCTTGCCAGCCAGCGCATTACGAGGATGGCGCTACCCGGTTGTTGCCGGCGGGCGGGTGGCTGGAAGCACGAGGAGACGAGCTGTTTGCGCCGTGTGGGACGCGGGTAGAAGTCACCCATCAGGAGGACGGGTGGCGCGCATGGTTGGGGGCGCCGTACCAGTGGGGCGGCCGCACCGTGTTGGGGGTGGACTGCTCCGGCTTGATGCAGGTGCTGGCCCGCCTCGAACAGCCGGATGCGTTCGTCGATCGGGATGCGGCAGACCAAATCCAATTGGGCCAAGCCACCTCATTCGATTCCCATGCCGCCGGCGACTGGGCCTTCTTCCAGAACCCTTCCGGGCGGGTGGTGCACGTGGGCCTCATCGTGGCACCGGGCCAAATCCTGCACGCCGCCGGTGAAGTGCGCCTCGACCGGCTCACCGCCGAAGGCATCGTCCGCGAATTGCCTGACGGCCAGTCCCTGTTGACCCACGCCCTTTCGGGCATCCGCCGTCACCCTGGGTTCGCTGCCGCCGCCGCGCGCAACAGCGGAGAACAGCGGTAACGGTCTTCCCCGTACCGTTCGGCGAGCCCGTCCAACTCCTGCACCGTCTCCGCGAGGCCGCGTTCACGCGCCCAAGCGATGAGCCCCTTCGGGTAATTCACGCCCCGCGTCATGGCGGTTTCAACGTCCGCCTCGGAGCAAATGTTCATGAACACAGCGTCGTAGGCCTCGTTGATGAGCATGGCCAAAATCCGGTCCACGATGCGCGCGTGCAAGCCGGTATCGCTTGCCGGTTCCGGCCGGGAGGCGCCCGCTGTGTAATCGTAGTAGCCGCGGCCGGATTTGCGGCCGAGCCAACCGGCTTCGGCGTGCCGTTTTTGGACCAAAGAAGGCCGGTAACGCGGATCGAAGTACATCGCCTCAAACACCGAAGCGGTCACCGCATAATTCACGTCATTCCCGATGAAATCCATCAGCTCAAACGGCCCCATCCGGAACCCGGCACCGCGCATCGCCTCATCGATGGTCGCCATGTCCGCCACGCCTTCCTCCAGCATCCGCAAGGCCTCCCCATAAAACGGCCGGGCCACCCGGTTCACGATGAACCCGGGCGTGTCCTTCGCCAATGCCGGGGACTTGCCCCAAGCGGCCATCAACGCCACGCCCGCCTCGGCCAACCCTTGCGCGGACTGCAACGCCGGAATCACCTCGACCAACGGCATCAAAGGAGCGGGGTTGAAGAAGTGCAGCCCCACCATCCGCTCCGGGCGGCGCAAGGCACTGGCGATCGCTGTCACTGCGAGGGAAGACGTGTTGGTCGCGAGCACGGCGGCATCGGACACGGCCTCCTCCAGTTCGGAAAATACCGCCTGCTTCACGTCCAATCGCTCCACAATGGCCTCAATCACTAGGCCGCACGGCGCACAAGCTGCCACTTCGGTGGTCCGGTGGATGCGCCCTTGCAAGGCTGCGCTTGCTTCCGAAGTCATGCGCCCCTTTTCGACTTGGCGCGCCATGACCTTCGACAGGGCGGCAGCGCTGCGGTCCAAGGCCTCGGTGTGGGCGTCCACGAGCACGACCTCATGGCCCGCTGCTGCGGCGACTTGTGCGATTCCTGATCCCATCGCGCCTGCACCGATGATGCCGATGGTGCCCGGGTGTGAGCTGAGTTCCTGAAGGGTGTGGACAAATGCGTTCATTGCATGCAAAGTTCCGATATTCGGCGCATGAAAACGTATTACGACCCGAAAGACCTGAAGCGGTTTGGGAAAATAGCAGACTGGGACGGCCCGTTGGCGGAGAAATTCTTCGCTTGGTACGGGGAGGTGTTTGAGGAAGGGGCGCTGACCGCACGGGAGAAGTCGCTCATCGCGTTGGGCGTGGCCCATGCCATCCAATGTCCGTATTGCATCGATGCCTACACCCAGGATTTGGTGGGGCGCGGGGAGTCGAAGGAGGCGATGATGGAGGCGGTGCACGTGGCGGGGGCGATCCGCGGAGGAGCCTCGTTGGTCCACGGGGTCCAAATGATGGGCAAGGCGGACCAAATGTCCATGTGATGGCCGCTTTGGCACACAAGTCCCTGCGCGCACGGGGGGGCGAGCTGGCCGATCCTGTGCAGCAACTCGCTGCTTTGGGGCGGGCGGGTTTCGATGACGGCGAATGGCCTGCTTTTGCCGAAAAGTTGGCCCAGCACCACCTGCCGCCCCTCCGTCCGGTGGGCGTGGAGATTTTTCAAGTGAACGTGGGGTATGTGTGCAACCAAGTGTGCGCGCATTGCCACGTGGATGCGGGCCCCGACCGGCGCGAGCAGATGTCCCGGGAACTCATGGACCTCGTGCTGGAGGCCATCGGGAAAAGTGGCGCGAGCACCTTGGACATCACCGGCGGCGCTCCGGAAATGCACCCGGATTTCCGGGGGTTCGTGGAGCGCGCACGCACGCGCTATCCCGCGCTTGAGATCATTGTTCGGTCGAACTTGACCATCTTGGTGGCGCACGCCAAATACGCGGACTTGCCCGCATTTTTCGCCGAGCAGCGGGTGCGTGTGGTGAGCAGTTTGCCCTTCTTCCGGGCGGATCGCACGGACCGGCAACGGGGGGAGGGGGTGTTCGAAAAGAGCCTGCAAGCCTTGCGGCGGCTGACGGAGGTGGGGTATGGGCGTATGGCGGGGTTGGTGTTGGATTTGGTCCACAATCCCGCGGGCGCTTTCTTGCCGGCCCACATGGAGGCGATGGAGGCGCAATACCGCGCGGCGCTGGCGGAGGAAAACATCGCGTTCAACCAGCTGATTGCCATCACGAACATGCCGATTTCGCGGTACCTCGAGTACTTGGAGGCGAGCGGGAATTTGGAGGACTACCTCGACACCCTCGTGGAGGCGTTCAATCCGGCCGCCGTTCCGGGGGTGATGTGCACGAACACCCTGAGTGTGGGGTGGGACGGGCGCTTGTTCGACTGCGATTTCAACCAGATGTTGAACTTGCCGGTGGCTTCAGCGGCCCAAAACCTGCGCGACATCACCGATTGGTCCGCCTTCAATGATCGGTTCGTGGCGGTCGCCAACCACTGTTACGGGTGCACGGCCGGCGCTGGATCAAGCTGCCAAGGCGCCACCGCATGACCGGCAACGTCCTGCTGCTGTTCGCCCGCAGGCCGGAACCGGGCCAAGTCAAGACGCGCCTCGCCGCCACGCTCGGTGACCGGGCCGCCCTGGCCATCTACCGGGAGTTGCTCGCCCGCGCGGCCGCCCTCGTCCACGCCTCCGGGTGGCAGGCGATCTGGGTGCTGACCGGCCGCGGGGACTGGGACCACCCGGGCGAGGTCTGGGAGCAGGTCCCGGGGGATTTGGGTGAGCGGATGCAGGCGGCGTCAGATCGAGCCTTTGACGGCGGGGCGCGGCGTGTGGTGATCGCGGGAACGGACGTGCCCGATTTGCAGGCCGGCCACGTGCAGCGCATGTTCGAGGCCTTGCAGGGGCGCGTCAGTTGGGTGACGATTCCGACGGTGGACGGCGGGTATGCAGCGGTGGGCATGACGGCGAAAAGCGGACCCCACTTCCTTCGCCGCACCTGGAGCCACAGCGCGGTGCATGCCGAGGAAATCACCCGGGCTTTGGGCCGTGGGGAGCCCTTTCTTGCACTACCTTGCTTGGCCGATGTGGACGAGGAGGCCGATTGGAGGCGCTGGAAAACCCGCGGCGGAACATGAATTTGAGCGCGAAAACATGAAAGACGTGATGGAGACCCTGCAGGAGGTCGTGGAATACCTGCAAGAGAAAGGAGTGGGCGACGTGGATTGCGGCATCATCCTGGGGACGGGGCTTGGGGATTTGGCCTCGAAAATCGACGTGGATAAGCAGTGGAGTTACAACCAAATCCCAAACCTGCCCGTGGCCACCGTGGAATTTCACTTTGGAAAACTGCTCTACGGAACGCTCGGCGGCCGCAAGGTGCTTGCTTGGCAAGGCCGATTCCACTACTACGAAGGGTACACCATGGAACAAGTGGTGATGCCGGTGCGGATCACGCGCCTGCTCGGTGGCAAGTGCATGCTGATTTCAAATGCGGCCGGAGCCTTGAACCCTGAACACAACACGGGCGACTTGATGTGCATCGACGACCACATCAACTTGCAGCCCGAGAATCCGCTGCGGGGCCAGAACATCGATGCGCTGGGCAACCGCTTCCCGGACCTGTACCACGCGTACCATCCGGGATTGCGGCAGGTGCTGGGCCAAATCGCATCCGACCTCGGCATCCCGTTGCGCAACGGGGTCTACGCCAGTGTGGCGGGACCCCACCTCGAGACGCCCGCCGAGTACCGGTACTTGCGCACCATCGGCGCGGATGCCGTCGGCATGAGCACTGCCCCTGAAGTCATCGCATGTGCACACATGGGCATGCCGTGTGCGGCGGTCAGCGTCCTGACGGACGCGTGCGATCCCGAGCGGCTCGCACCGGTGGACATCGAGGAGATCTTGGCCACAGCCAAGGGCTCGGAAGGGCACCTTTCAAAACTCTTTACCGCTTTGGTCAGCCGTTTGGATGAGGCGCTTGTGAACTAACCGCGCACGGCGGTGAATTCTGCGCGGAGCGTGCGCGTTCCCGGATGTTCCTTGCTCGCATGAAAGAACATCCCATGCACCACAGGGAAACCTGTTCCACCTGCCGCACTCCATTGCGCGGTCGCCGCGACAAGCGGTTTTGCGACGACAACTGCCGGATGAAACACCACCGCAACCGCGCTGGCGTGCTCCGTCAGATCGATCAAATCCTCCACAACAACCGCGCGCTCATTAAGCGTTTTCGGCAATCGCATGCGCAATTGGCCAGCGACCCGGTGGCGAGCTTTGTGTGGCTGCGGCGGGCGGGTTACGACTTCAATTTTCACACCCACGTGGCCGGGCAAGCGGATGGCAGCCTGGCGGTGATGTGCTATGAGGAAGGGTTTGTGGTAGAAGGGGACGGGGTTCGGCTGATTTCGCCCCAACTCGAGCGGCCTCATGTGGAGCAAAGCGTGGCGGAGCCGGGCGCTGCTTGGAGCGACTTGTCGCAGGTTTCGCGCCGGCTGGCTTCGCGTTGAGTTAGCCCCGCTTGGCCTTGGGGGGGCGGTTGCCCTTTTTCGCAGGGCGTTTCGCCGATTTCTTTTTCTTCTCGTGGAAGGCTCCTTTGTAATTGGGGTCGCGCTTGCGCATTTCTCCATCGATGGTGCGGGCTTGGGCCTGCTTCTCCCACCGTGGCGTTTCTTCCACAGGCAGGTCAGCCGGGACTTCAAAGGACGTGATCGGGGTCTGGGTCAATTCTACGATGCGCTCCAACGCGTACCTTTCCGACGGGTCCACGAGGGTGAAGGCCTCCCCATCGCGGAAGGCCCTTCCTGTGCGTCCGATGCGGTGCACGTAATCGTGTGGGTCACGGGGAACGCTGAAGTTGATGACGAGCGAGGTTTCGGGGACATCGATGCCACGGCTCGCAACGTCTGTGCTGACCAAACACCGGATGTCACCTTCTCGGAACAGGTCCATGGCGTGGATGCGGCTGTTCTGGCCCTTGTTGCTGTGGATGGACCGAACCTGCCCCTTGAGGGCGTCCGTCAGCCCCCGGCTGATGAGTTCCGCTTGATCCTTTTCGCGCACGAATACGATGGCCCGGGCCTCGGGGTAGCGCTCGGTCAGCAGGTGCTTGACGAAATGCAACTTGGTGGCCACGTTGGGCAAGTCAGCACTGAATTGCGCGACCGTCGAAACCGGCGTGGACTGCGGAGTCGCTTCCACGCGGGTCGGCCAGAGCAAGAATTCATCCGCCAACCGCTGCACCCGCTCGGGGAACGTCGCGGAGAACAGGAGGTTTTGGCGCTTGCTTGGAACGAGTTCCTGCACGAGCCGCAGTTGCGGCATGAACCCCATGTCCATCATGCGGTCGGCCTCGTCGAGCACGATGGTGGTGATTTTCTTCGGATTGAAGCCCCCGCGCTGGTAGATTTCCAAAAACCGCCCGGGGGTGGCGATCAACAAGTCCTGCCCCTGCTGGACGGCTTCCAGCTGCTTTTTGTACCCGATGCCCCCGTAAAGCGCGAGGCAGCGAAGTTCCGTGAATTGGGCAAACCGTTCGGCCTCTTGGTGGATTTGGAGCACGAGCTCTTTTGTTGGGGCCAACACCACTGCCCGGGGATCATCCCCTTGTGGGTAGTTGAGTTTTTGCAGGGTGGGCAGCAGGAACGCGGCCGTCTTGCCGGTTCCGGTTTGCGCGATGCCGATGACGTCCTGTCCCGAACGGATGGGAGGAATGGCCTTCTCCTGTATGGGCGTAGGTGCGTTGTATCCCGCGTGTTCCACGGCCCGAATGAACTGGCGTGTAAGTTTGAGTTCCTCGAAGGTCATGAGACAAAAGTAGGTGGGTTATCTTGCACCCCCATGGAAGGAGACGCTTTTGCGCACATGCGCCCGTACCGCGACCACGAAGTGCCCGCTGCCATTGACTTGCTAAAGTCTGCGGTCGATTGGCAAACGGTGCTGCAGCCTTTTATGGGCAAGGGAGAAGCAGTGGCGTTGCTCGACCGGATGTCGGGCATTGCAACGGTGACGGCCTTTCAAGACCTCATCTCGAAGCCCGTCATCGAGGGGCTGTTGACGTCTTCCACCGATGTGGTGACGTATTCGCTGCCCGATGACTTCAACCCGGACGGCGCGCTGTTCATCTCGAACCACCGCGACATCGTCTTGGATCCATCGCTGATCAATTTGGCCTTGGTCGAATTCGGCAGTTCCACCACAGAAATCGGCATTGGCAGCAACCTGCTCGGTCTGCCGTGGGTGGAGGCGCTCGTGCGGTTGAACCGGTCGTTCATTGTTAAGCGCGGTGGCACCCCCCGCGAACAGCTAGCGAATTCGGCCGAAGTGGCCGCCTATGTGCGGGAAGTCGTAATGCAGGAGCGCCGCAGCGTTTGGCTGGCGCAGCGCGAAGGACGAGCGAAGGACGGGGACGACCGGACCTCGCCGGCGTTGATCCGCATGCTGCTCGATGGCGGCGGGGCGGAGCACTGGGAGGGGCTGCGGGTGCACCCGGTGGCCTTGAGTTACGAGTGGGATCCCTGCGACGGCATGAAGGTCCGGGAGTTGCTCATGCGCGAAGCGAACGGTGGCCAGTACGAGAAATCTCCCGGGGAGGATGAGCGCAGCATGAAGATGGGGTTGTTCGGCTGGAAGGGGCGGGTGCATGTGGGGGTTGGAACGCCGGAGCCCTGGGTCGAGGCGGAAGGGCGGCCGCATCAAGTGCTCGCCGAGGCCACCGACCGCATCATCTTCACCAACATGAAGCTGTGGCCGAATCAATTGTGGGCTGCAGAGCAAATTGCACCGGGTTCCACGGAAGGGTTGGACATGCGAGGGGAATCAGCAGCCGAAACGTGCGAGGCCCGGCTCGAAGAGGTGATTGCCTTTGTCCAACAGGGTCAACCGTTTTCAGCGGAGGCCATCCGAATGAAGTGGTGCGAAATCAACGCCCAGCCCGTATTCAATTGGTTGGAAGTGAATGCCCCGGAGGGCGCTCAAAAGGCCTGAGTCGCTCGGGCGATTTCAAACATGGCGAGGCTGCCTGCGATGGCGGCGTTGAGGGATTCGGTTTGTCCGGAGCCGGGGATGGAGGCGATGTGGGTGGCCGCGTTCCGCGCGGCGTCCGACAGGCCGTGGGATTCTGAGCCGATGACCAAGGTGCCGGGGCCCCACGGGGTTTGGGCCAAATCCGTTCCCCGCGCGTCCAAGGCCCACATCGGCCCCTCCCAATTGCGCAGCCAAACCGGCCCGTCCACCGTCCAAATCGGCAACCGCATCGCGGAGCCCATGGAAGCTTGCAAGCACTTGGCGTTCCACGGGTCCACGCCGGCCGCATCGCACACCACGCCAGCAAAGCCGAACCAATGCGCGGTGCGGATGAGCGTGCCCAAGTTGCCGGGATCTGCGATGCGGTCGCAGTAGAGGACCACGGGGATGCGGGACGTGGGAAGGGACGAGGGAGCTGCCGGGGCAGGGCCGTGGTCGGGGATGTGGGCGGTGGCCAAGATGCCCGGAGGCGTCTTCATTTGGGACATCCGATCCATCTCCTTGGCCGCGACGTGCACCGCCGCATCGGGAAGGAAGCATCCGGCAGGCGGTTGAACCTCACTCCGCACGTAAATTCGCACGGTATCCAGTGCGCTATCGAGCAATTCCATGACCCCTTTCCACCCTTCCACCACAAATTGGCCAGTCGCTTCGCGGGTTGACCGGTTGCGCAAGGTGCGGACGGACTGGAGTTCAGCTTTGGTGATCATGCGGGGACAAATGTACGCCATGGCCTTGGTGGTGGCGCTTTCTGGTTGTCAATTGACCCGGGATTTGCCCTCGGATGAGTGGCTCGTGGAGGCGCAGCAGGTGGATTGGGGAAGGGAAGTGGAGCTCGATGGGGAATCGGTGCTGCGGCTGGCGGAGAACAGCCGGACGCTCGGCATTCGCCTGCGGTTGCGGGCGCATGAACTGGTGCGGCCGGCGGTGCTCGAACGGCGGATGGCCCGGCGGAAGGAGCGGGAAAAGCCAGCGGAGAAGGGGCTGCGGTATTGGCTGGTTGAATCGTACGGGGAAGCCCCGGTGACGTGGGACGCGGCAGTGGGGGACCGTACCGTGCGAAATTTGGAGGCCTTGGCGCGGCGCGCGGGCTACCTGGACGCCCGGGGTGAGGCGGTGTTGGACACGGTGAAGCGGAACCGGCTGGCCGTGCGCTACTTGATGGATTTGGGGGCGTTGTGGACGGTGGGGCAGGTGGAGTGGAGCACCGAGGGGGCGGGGGTCGATCCGAAGGCGGTGATGACCGAATCGCTTGTTCAGCCGGGCATGGCCTTTGATGCCGATGTCCTGGATGCGGAGCGGGGGCGCGTTGCGCGCTTGTTGCAGTCCAAAGGGTATGCTGAGTTTGACGAGGCGTACATCTCGTATGAGGCGGATTCGTTGGGGAGCCGCCGGGCGGGCGGGCATCGGATTGGGGTGAAGGTGGTCATCCGGCCCGTGGTGCAATCGGATTTGGTCCGCCCCCATGAACGGATGCGGTTGGGGAATATAACGGTATGGGAATCAGACAGTAGCCAGGCCAAGCCCATGCGGAAGCAAGTGCTGGACCACCTGATTTCGGCCAAACCTGGGATGTTGTACGACCGGCAAGCGCTGGAAACCACGTACCGGCGGCTCATGCGGCTGCCGGCGGTGAGCCGCATTGAAATGCCGTCGACGAGCCGGGTGGACGCCGATGGGCAGCGGTGGGTGGACGTGGATGTCCGGTTGTGGCAACGCCAGCGCTTCGGCTTGCAGACCGAGGTGGACTTCACGCGGACCGATGTACGTTACGGTCCGCTGCTGCGCGTGAGTTGGACCGATCGCAACGTGTCGGGGAGGGGCGATCAGCTGGAGTGGACGGCCACAGCGGGCATCAGTTCGACCCAACCGTTCAGCTACAACGAAGCAGCTTTGGTGCCCAACAGCGGCGAATGGTCGCTCGAGGCAAATTATTCCATCCTGGGCATTCCTCCCATCGGACTGCACCGGTTGCGCCCATCGAATGCGGCACGTTCGGAACTGGGGGTGTTGTTCCGCCGGGAGTCGCGTCCCGACTACATGCGCCGAGCCTTCGCCATGCGCTATGGCTTTGAGTTCATTGAGAACGAATCCCGCAATAGCCTGTTTAACATTGATTTGATTGAGTTTAACTACACTGAATTGGAGGCGGAGGGTTCCTTCGTTGCATGGTTGGACGCACAAGGCAACCCCTTCCTGAAGTCGCGTTTTCAGGACTACGCATCCACCTTAACGCGGGTGGCCTGGCGCTCAGGCTGGGGGGGGGAGACCTTGCTGCTTGGCGGGGTGCGGTCGACGGTGGAGTGGAGCGGCCAATTGTGGCGGCACCTCGGCGACGCGCTGCAGTTGCCGCAGAACGATGCGGGCGCATTTGTCCTCGCAGGCGTGCCCGTGGCGCAATTTGTTCGCCTCGAGCAGGATGTGCGCGTGGGTACGCGGGAGGATGCGGACAACCCGGGCCAAATCGCCGCACGGGCATACCTCGGCGTGGCATGGGTTGGCCCCAACATCGACGGACTGCCCTACGACCGGAGCTTCTTCGGTGGCGGCGTCAACGGACTGCGCGGCTGGGCCACGCGGGACGTGGGACCGGGTGGGGTGGTGGACCCCGAAAACGCCGGGGTGATTCGCGGCTTGGGCGAGTGGCGTGCTGAGCTGAACGTGGAGTACCGTGAGCCGCTCACAGAGACGTTCATCTTGGCTATGTTCTTGGATGCCGGCAACGTCTGGATGCGGGAAGCCGAGGCGGTGGCGGCGGAGGCGACTTGGTCGGGGCAGCGGTGGCGGAGCGTGGCGTGGAACGGTGGCATCGGCGCGCGCTGGGATTTTGGTTTCTTCCTCTTGCGCCTTGATGGCGGCTTGCGGCTGCATGATCCGACCCAGCCGTTGGGCACCCGTTGGATTGGCCAAACGAAAGCCCGCGGCGCATTTCACATCGGAATCGGACACCCGTTCTGATTCCCCGTTCCTTTCAGTACCTTTACCCGCTCAAATTCGCTTCAACATGGGATGGTTCAAACGCATTCAAGACGGCATTACCACGAAAAGCACCGAGAAGAAGGAGATTCCCGAAGGCGCGTGGTACAAATGCCCCGGCTGTAAAAACGTGGTGACGTCCCAGGAGTTTGCAGGGACGCTGAACGTCTGCGCTACGTGTGGTCACCACGAACGCGTCGGCAGCCAAGCGTATTTCGAGATTTTGTTCGACGGGGGGAAGTTCCGGGAAGTTGCGGGCAAAATGGTTTCGACCGACCCGCTGAACTTCAAGGACACGACGGACTACAAGAGCCGGTTGGAGAAGGCGAAGCAGAAGACGGAATTGGAAGACGCCATCCGCACGGCGAGCGGCGAACTCGACGGGATGCCGGTCGTCATCAGCGCCATGGATTTCTCCTTCATCGGCGGCTCGATGGGCTCGGTGGTGGGCGAGAAGATTGCCCGCGGCATTGATTTGGCCTTGAAAAAGCAATGTCCGTTCATCTGCATCAGCAAATCAGGCGGCGCGCGCATGATGGAAGCGGGGTTGAGCCTCATGCAAATGGCCAAAACCAGCGCCCGCCTCTCCCTGTTGTCCCAAGCCAAACTGCCTTACATCTCCGTCCTGACCGACCCCACGACTGGGGGCGTCACGGCGTCGTTTGCCATGCTCGGTGACCTCAACATCGCCGAGCCCAATGCCCTCATCGGTTTTGCCGGTCCCCGGGTGGTGAAAGAAACCATCGGGAAGGACCTGCCCGAGGGGTTCCAACGTTCGGAATTCCTGCTCGAACACGGTTTCCTCGATGCCATTGTGGAGCGGAAGGAACTCAAGGAGAAGCTGTCCTTTTACTTGCGGGCGATGGTGGATGCACCGGCAAGTGGAGAGAAAGTTGGATAAGACGGGATTTGGTGTACATTTGCACCCGCAATTCTGCAGCATCACGAACATCAATTTGATTTCGACATGTATTTGACTTCAGAGAAGAAGAAAGAATTCTTTGCCAAGCACGGCAAGGGAGAACAGGACACCGGAAGCCCGGAGGCGCAAATCGCCATGTTCTCATTCCGGATCGCTCACTTGACTGAGCACTTGAAGCAAAACCGGAAAGACTTCCATACCCAGCGCTCTTTGATCAAGCTGGTCGGTAAGCGCCGGAAGTTGCTCGATTACTTGAAAGCGAAGGACATTACCCGCTACCGGAGCATCATTGCGGAGTTGGGATTGCGTCGCTAATTGACTCGCACAGAAGAAGGCAGTGGAATTTCCATTGCCTTCTTCTTCTTTTTCGCGCCTGTGTGTGGGGCGCTGCTTCACCTCAACGGAGGTGCAGCTCACATGATGATTTTTAGGAATAGATGAATTATACG
>CBFHPD010000246.1:0-34867 GCA_965657495.1 uncultured Flavobacteriales bacterium | reverse complement strand
GCAGCCACAACGTACGGCTGACCGAACAAGCCAGGGAGGTTCAATCCAAACGTAGAGTTCAAATCGAGCACGACGCCGTCCAAGCTAGCGGATGCCGTGAGTTCTTCATCCGTGTAAGACCAAGTCAATGACGAGCTGCAGTTGTCCGTAGAGGCCGTAGGCTCGCCCGTTACAGCGGGGTCAATTCCAGCGGCACACTCAACGGTGATGTCAGCGGGAGCTACTGCAATCGGATCCACATCGTCTACCAACGTGATGGTCTGCGTTGCTTCAGCCGTGTTGCCAGCAGCATCCATGGCGGTGTACGTCCGCGTGATGGTGAACCCATCAGCAGAGTACGCATCTTCAAAGGTGACCACAATGCCCAAGTCACAGCCGGCGTCCTCCGCTACAGCTTCCCCCCCTGGCAATGTTGCGTCACAAGCGTAGGTAGCATCGGCCGGAACCGAGACGAAGTAAGGTGCTTCCGTATCCGTGGTCAAGTAACCGAAGGGAAGGGTTACACGCTGGTCAATGGACTGGTTGCCTTCGTCAAAGATTTGCACGTACAACTGACCGCCTAGGATACCGGTCGTTGTGAATTGACCAACCAAAACGCGCTGGTCATCGCCTGCTACACCGTTGTTGAAGTTGCTCGTAACGAACCATCCGTCACCCATGGTGCTGTTCAAGATGATGTCGCCGCCATTTTGGAACTGCTCCGTCCAATTCGTCGTGCTCGCAATTTGAATGTCGCTGTAACCCGGTTCCGTGACCATGGCTTCAACGCCCAAAGTCACCCAGCTATCAAATGCCAATTCCGGATATACGCCAAAGAAGGCCGGATTCAAGTATGTCGGGAATGGTGAGCTCGAGAGGGTTCCTTGGAAGAAGTCGTGCGTCGTTGTGATGGACGAAGGGAATTCCGTTGTGCCCGTGATGGCCGAAACGATGTCAGAAGCATCATCCGTGTTCACGTACATGCGGTAAGTCGTACCGTACGCCGAGGTTGCATGTTCCTCAACGGTCACGGAGTATCCATCCACTGTGGTTTGGCCATAGCAGCAGTAATCACAAGAACCATCGTCATCGGTGGCCTCCGCAGCATAGTTGCAAGCAACCTCATCGGTACATCCGTCCACCTCGAACACATCGCACACGCCGTCACCGTCCGCATCATTCAAGCAATTTCCATCGCAATCGTATTCTGCTTCGGGGTAGGTGCACAAGCTGTTGTCCGTGTCGGTTGTAGAATCCATGTTGTAGTTGCAAGCTGCCGGATCCGTGCAGTCGACCACTTCATACATGTCACAAACACCGTCTCCATCCGTGTCGACCAGGCATTCTCCATCACAGTTATAACCGGTGGTGGGCCACTGGCAAGGAACGATGTCCGTAGCACCCGCTACGTAGTTGCACGCCCCTTCCACGACACAACCTTCGACCTCATCTTCATCGCAAACGAAATCGCCGTCCTCGTCGTTGAGGCAGTTCTCGTCGCAGTCCACGTAGTCTTTGCCGTAGACATCGATGGGGTATTGGCAGGTGCCGTCGTCCCAGAGGGCATTCGGATCGTAGTTGCAAGCGGATTCATCCGTGCAGGCACAGGTCGGCGTGCTGAACGATGCATAGTACGTGAGGTCAGCGCTTTGGTCACCTTCAGGGAAGACTTGGATCAAAAGCGAACCGCTCAAGTATCCGTCTGTCGTGAACTGACCGATGAGCACCCGGTTGTCCGGACCTGCTACCGCGTTAGACGCGCCAGGCTGCACAAACCAAGCACCGCCCGTGAGCGTGTTGATTTCGATGTTGCCCCCAGCCTCAAACGCCGCTGCCCAATCTTCTCCAGGTGTGCTCGCCATTTGAATGGCAATCTCACCGGCAGCCGATGCCGTCTCTTCGAGGCCGATTGTCACGTATGAGTCATAAGCAATCTCGGGGAATACCGCTACTGTAGCTGCCAAAATGTTGTTCGGCGTGGCGCCTGAGAACGGATTTTGGTAGAATGACGTAGTCGTCGCAATCTCAAGCGGGTTCACCTCCAAGCCAGCGACCGCTGAAAGCTCATCGGTTGCATTAGGGACCGTCGCGTAGAGGCGGTACGTGCGCATACCAGGCACGCCTCCAACAGCGTGCAGCTCCACATCCACTCCGTAGCCTTCCAGGTCGGAAGTCAACGCGTTGCAGCAGTAGTCACACGAACCGTCGTTGTCGGTGGCTTGGGTGTCGAAGTTGCAGGCCGTTGCGTCGGTGCAACCGAAGTAGATGCAGCTGCCATCGTCGATGGTTGCGGTAGGCTGGTAGGAGGGGGAAGCCTCATCCATGCAACCGCACAATTCCGACGTGAAGCTGAATTGGTGAGTGAACGTGTCGCCACCATCCGCTTGGATGGTGATGTTCAACTCCCCGTTCAGATCACCATCGGTGGTCAACTGCGCCAAAAGCACTTTGTTGTCATCACCGGCATAACCGTTGGATCCGCCGTTGATGAACCATCCACCGTCCACGCCGCCGCCAACACTGAAGCTCGCGCCGTTCTCGAAGTCAGTGGCCCATGCGGCCTCGGCCTGCAAGGAGGTACCCTGCTGACCTGAGGTTGGCTGTGCATCCAATCCAATGGACACCCAGCTGTCGAATTCCAAAGCGGGGAAGAAACCGAACAATGCAGGATTGATCAAATTCGTCGTCGCACCACCGTACTGGTGTTGGTAGAACGCACTCGTGGTGGAGAGCGCTACCGTTCCTCCTTCAGCTCCTGAGAGCACAGCGGACACATAGTCCATCGCGCTGGGCGTGTTGAGGTAAAGGCGGTAAGTGGTCATACCAGCAAGCCCTGCAAGGGGGCCCGCGGCGTCCGCGCCGAAGGCAGCTTGCTCTTCGATCGACAACTCAAATCCGGGGTGGTCCGCGGGTTGTGAGCCGTAGTCATAGCAAGCAGTCTGAGCGACTAATTTGCCCGAAACACTTGAGAATCCGACAAGTGCAGCAAGCAGGAAGTAGAATTTCGTCTGCATTATTCCTAGGTTAAGCGACCGAAAATTACGAAATATCGACCTAACAAACAAGCACAACGTGGGGAAAATCGCATCCGTCGAAAAAAAAAGGGGTTTCAGCGCAAGACGGATGCACTGAAAACCCGCGGAGTCCTTGCGTATCTTCGCGGTCTACAATCAGCGATTATGTTCGACAATTTACAAGAGAAATTCGACCGGGCGTTCCAGATTCTGAAAGGACACGGCTCGATCACCGAAGTCAATGTTGGGGACACCTTAAAGGAGGTGCGAAAAGCGTTGCTCGATGCCGACGTCGACTACAAAACGGCCAAAGACTTCACGCAGCGCGTGAAGGAAGAAGCGCTTGGCAAGCAAGTCTTGACTTCCTTGAAGCCCGGTCAGCTTTTGGTCAAAATCACCCACGAAGAGCTCACCAAACTGATGGGGGACGCCGCAGCGGAATTCCGCATCCAAGGCAAGCCCTCCGTCATCTTGATGGCCGGTCTCCAAGGGGCTGGTAAAACGACGCATTCCGGAAAGCTCGCGCACTTCATCCAAGACCAGTTCAAGAAAAAAGTCCTTCTCGTTGCGTGCGACGTGCACCGTCCTGCTGCGGTGGACCAATTGAAGGTCGTCGGGGAATCTGTGGGGGCCGAGGTTTACGCGGAACCGGGTGTCGTCGACGCACCCGGCATTGCTGAGCGCGGCATCGCACATGCAAAAGCAAACGGCCACCAAGTGGTCATTGTGGATACGGCTGGTCGCCTCGCGATTGACGAGGACATGATGCGTGAAATCGAACAGGTCAAGGCGGTTAGCAAGCCCTCTGAGACGTTGTTTGTTGTTGACTCCATGACAGGCCAGGACGCCGTCCGAACGGCGGCTACTTTCAACGAGCGCCTCGACTTCGACGGTGTGATTTTGACGAAACTCGACGGCGATACGCGCGGTGGTGCCGCCTTGTCCATCCACTCGGTGGTGGGCAAGCCCATCAAGTTCGTCGGCTTGGGGGAGAAGATGGATGCCCTCGAGACGTTCCATCCGAACCGGATGGCCGACCGGATCTTGGGCATGGGGGACGTGGTTTCCTTGGTCGAACGGGCGCAGCAGGTCATCGACGAGAAGGAGGCGGCGCGCTTGGAATCCAAAATCCGGAAGAACAAGTTTGACCTCGAAGACTTCTTGCAACAAATCCAGCAGCTCAAGAAAATGGGCAACCTGAAAGATTTGATGAGCATGATTCCAGGGATGAGCAAAGCCCTGAAGGGAATCGATTTGGACGACAACACCTTCAAGCAGGTGGAGTGCATCATCCAATCCATGACCCCCGAAGAGCGGGCGAATCCGGGCATCATCAACCCGGCGCGCAAGCAGCGCATCGCGCGCGGCTCCGGCAAGGACATCCAAGACGTGAACCGCCTGTTGAAGCAATTCGAAGACATGCGGAAAATGATGCACACCATGACCAGCGGAAAAGGCGGCAAGCGGAGCCGCATGGCCGGACTTTCCGCACTGCGCCGATAATCGCCCACCCCATGATCCTCGACGGAAAAGCCACCTCCCTGACCATCCAATCGGAACTTGCAGAACAGGTCCGAGCGCGTGTTGAAGCGGGAAAACATCGGCCGCATTTGGCCGCCATCCTTGTCGGCAACCACCCCGCGAGCCGGGCTTACGTCGGCCACAAGGTCAAAGCGTGCGAACGGGTAGGGTTTGAGAGCACGTTGGTGGAATTGCCCGCGGACATTTCGGAAGAGGGATTGTTGAACGAAGTGGAGCGACTGAACGCCGACCCGCGCATCGATGGGTTCATCGTCCAGTTGCCCCTGCCCGACCACATCGCCGAGCAGCGTGTCATTCAAGCGGTCAGCCCGGAGAAGGACGTGGATGGTTTCCACCCCGAAAACGTGGGGCGGATGACCTTGGGGTTGCCCACTTTCCTGCCCGCTACTCCTGCGGGTGTGATGGAGTTGTTGCGTCGGTATGAGATTGAAACGAGCGGAAAGCACGTGGTGGTCATCGGCCGCAGCGCCATCGTTGGGACGCCGCTTTCCATCCTGTTGAGCCGCAACAGTGCTCCGGGGAATGCCACCGTGACGCTTTGCCACAGCCGGACGACGGACCTGCCTGCCATTGCGCGGCAAGCCGACATCTTGGTGGCGGCCATCGGGAAGGCGCATTTTGTGCCGGCGGATTGGGTGCGCGACGGAGCGGTTGTGGTGGATGTGGGGATCAACCACATCCCGGATGCGGCGAAGAAGAGTGGGCGCAGGATGGTGGGCGACGTTGATTTTGAGGCGGTGGCGCCTAAGTGCGCGGCGATTACGCCGGTGCCGGGTGGCGTGGGGCCGATGACGATCGCGGCCTTGCTGCAGAATACGCTGCGGGCGGCGGAACGGCGGTGAGCGAGGACCTGCGTTTTTTGCGGCGGGCCTTTGAGCTCGGAGAGCGGGGACGCTTGTATGCGGCGCCGAACCCTCACGTGGGGTGTGTGATTGCTGCGGATGGGGAGGTATGGGGCGAGGGGTGGCATCACCGGGCCGGAGAACGGCATGCGGAGGTACACGCTTTGGACCGGGTGCCGGCGCGGTTGCGGGAGCGACTGGGCGAGGCGACGGCGTACGTGACGTTGGAGCCTTGTGCGCATCAGGGGCGGACGCCGCCGTGCGCGGATGCGTTGTTGGCGGCGGGGATCGGGCGGGTGGTGGCTGCGTTGCGGGATCCGTCGCCTTGGGTGGCGGGGACGGGGATGGCGCGGCTGGACGCGGGGGGCGTGGTGACGGAATGGGCGGGGGAAGCTGAGGGGTGGGCGCGGCTGGTGAACCGGCGGTTTTTGAAGGACGGGTTGTGGGTGGTGCTGAAGTGGGCGGAGAGTGCGGACGGGTGGTTGGCGCCGGAGGATGCCCGGGAGCAGGTGGGGATCACGTCGGGGTGGGCGCAGCGGTTGACGCATCGGTGGCGCGCGGAGGAGGAGGGCATCCTGGTGGGGTGGCGGACGTGGGTGGTGGATCGGCCGCGGTTGGACGTGCGTGCGGCGCCGGGGCGGTCGCCGGTTCGGGTGGTTTGGGCGCCGCGGCATGAGCGGGAGGCGCCGGAGGACGTGTGGTGGGTGACGGCGCCGGAGCGGGTGCGGGGGGAACGGGATTTGGCCTGGGACGCGGAAAGCGGGGTGGCGGGGCTGGTGCAGTTGTTGCGGGAGCGCATGGGGCTGCGGTCGCTGCTCGTCGAAGGGGGTGGGCAGACCCTGCAGGCCTTCGTGGATGCAGGGATGTGGGACGAATGCAAGTGGTGGGTGGCGGATGCGCCTTTGGGCCAAACCGGTATCGCCTCCCCCACCCTGCCACCCGTCCCTTCCGCCTGGACGGAAACCGGTCGCGGTCCCGCAGAAGTGTGGCACCGCCTCATCCGAGCAAACCGTTAACCGGCAGCGGGAACGAGCCCCTCGGCCGTCATCTGCCACTCCTTGCCCACCAAACCGCGCCCGCCTGAACCTTCCGAGTTGGGCACGTCGTCGAGCCAGTCCTCGAGGGCGGGATCGAACCAAACGCGTTCACCAATGGGCAGTTCGAGCGTGATGCGCAGGTTTTGGCCCCGGTAGCGGTCCTCCCGCGGAAAGGCGAAGCCATCCGGCAGCACCACAGCGACCGAATCCACCGCGGCGTCAAACACCATGCGATCCGCCCGCGCCCGCGCCGCGCGCCGGTTCAACCCATGCGCCTGCTGCCGCCACGTCATCCGCGCCTGCTCCCCATCGGCCACCTCGACATCCAGCCGCACGTCGTCCAACCAAATCTCCTCCCGCCCGAACATCCAGCTCAAGTCGTTGCCCGCCCAGTGATCGGCATCCGCCTGCACCGGCTCCATGCGCACCGTTCGCACGGCTGAAGACCTCGGCAACTCCACCCGGCGCACCACCATGCTGTCGTGGCTGAACTCCACGCCCAACCGCGCGCCGAGCCCCGCAGCCATGGCCACCCCCGCCAAGGTCTGCACCCCGCCCAGCGCCAGCAGCCACATCAGGCGGCCCGACTGCGGGAAAAACAACCGGCGCACCGCCACCACAATCAGCGCGACGGGCAAGGCCAACATCAGCGCCAAGGCCGTCCACGCATACGCCATGCCAAACCCTGCTGGCAGGGTCAGCCGCACCACCTCGAGCAGCTCACCGCCCATCTTGAACCCCATCGGCCCCCACGACACCCCGCCGAGGCCGGACACGAGTCCCACCACGCCCAACACTAGGGCCACCGCCACCAACACAAGCAGGCCGCCTGCCAACTTCCCCATCACCTCAAACAAGAAGCGCACCGCCCGCTCCAGTTGCCCGAACAGCCGGCGCATCCCCGCCTGAAATTGCGTGGATTTGACGCGGTCGGACACCCCGCTCAGCTCCTCGGTGACGCGGCGTTTGAAGTTCTCCACCGTCGGTTCGGCGCCGTGCATCGCGAGGCGGTCGGCGCGGGTTTTGGCCTGGGGAAGAATGATCCATAAAATGAGGTAGAGGGGGATGGCGAATCCGGTGAGCAGCAAGGCCAAAAACGCGAGCCGGACCCACGTAACTTCCACCGCAAAATACGCGGCCAGCCCTGCGACCACGCCGCCGATCATGCCCGCCTCGCGGTCGCGGAACAGCTTCCGAGCGGCCCGCGACCGGGGCGCCTCTCCCCCCTCTTCCATGAAGTCCTGCGGTTCGCCCAGCTTGCCCTCGGCATGCGCCACATCCGCCTCATTCACGACCTCCCGACCCGCATCAGCGAGCCGTTCGTCGAACAATTCCATCAAGCGCGCCTCGATGTCCTCCAAGATTTCTTCGGCCCCATCGGTCCCGTGGAGCGCAGCCCGCAAGGCATTCAAATAAGCAGTGAGCCGGGCGTGGGCCTGCTCGTCCATGTGGACCAAGCGGCCGGCGATTTCAAACGTGAGGGTGTTGTTCATGAGTCGAGGGAAGGAAGGGCGTTAACAGCGGTGACAAATCGGGTCCACTCGGCGTCGAGGGCTGTCAGGAATTGGCGGCCGTCGGGAGTGAGTTCGTAATACTTGCGCGGCGGGCCGGATTTCGATTCCTCCCACCGGTACTTCAAAAGGCCGGCATTTTTCATCCGGGTCAGCAAGGCATACAGCGTGCCTTCCACGACGAGCAAATCAGCCTCTTTAAGCACTTCGAGCAAGTCCGAAGCATAGGCCTCACCGCGGCAGAGCACGCGCAAGACGCACATTTCAAGCACTCCTTTGCGCATCTGAGCGCGGGCGTTGTCCACATTCATGGGGCAAACATAGTGCGAAAGTTAGGTACTTTGTTTTGCATAGTACCTAACTTTTCAAAAAAGCATTGCCGCACACCGCCTATTTTCGCGAGCAATCATGGCCTACCTCCTCCTGGCAATCGCCCTCGCCACCGCGATCTTCGCGGGTTTCCGCGCCTTCCCAAAGTGGGGAGCGGACACGTTTCAAGTCATCGTCATCAATTATGCGGTCGCGGCCGGGTTGGGCTGGTGGCTCGCGGGGGGCTGGCCCACCTTCCTGCGCGCGTGGGGCGACAGTTGGCTCTACACCGCCATGGTCGTGGGCTCGCTCTTCCTCTACCTCTTCCACCTGATGGCCCGCAGTTCGCAAGTAAACGGACTTACTGTCACCACCGTCGCTGCGAAATTGAGCATGGTGTTGCCCGTCCTCGTCTTCCTGATTGCGGACCCGTCCGACGGCCTTTCATGGACCAAATCCGCCGCCCTCCTCTGCTCCCTTCCCGCCGTGGTCCTCGCCTCTTGGAAAGCAGACGAACCCTTCCGCCTGCGCGACGCCCGGATGCCGCTCATCATCTTCTTCGGCGGGGGGCTCATCGACCTGATGTTCGGCTGGTTCAGCGGCCCAGAGCACATGCGCGAACCCGCCTTCCGCTACTTATTCACGACCATCCCGTTCACGGTGGCCCTGTTCATCGGCCTGGTCATGCTCGTGGCCCAAAAACTGCGCCGCGGAAAAGCCGTCCAACTCGACGACACCTCCCACCGGCCTGGCGCAACGTGGGCTGCGGGCCTCGGTTTGGGCTTCATCAACTTCGGATCGCTGTACTTCCTGCTCCAAGCATATGCCGCTGTTCCGCTCGACCGTTCGGCCATTACGCCCCTCATCAACCTCGGCGTGGTACTCGCCAGTGCGCTCGTGGCGCGGATGCTGTTCGGGGAACGCTTGAGCAGGCGCAACGCGTGGGGCCTCGCCCTCGGCTGCACCGCCATGGTGCTGCTCTTCTTCTCTTGAACACGGCCCAGAAACAAACCGGCCCGAACGTCGCCGTCCGGGCCGATTCCGCGGTCATTCTTCCGCGTTCCGCAGCGAACGCTGCATGGGGTTTTCTCCTCCACCTCCCCATTCCTGCTGCTTGAACACCTCAAACCGCGTCGGCTCGGGACGCGGCGGCCATGCGTTGTCGTTGACGTCCACATCCGCCGTCTCCAAGAAAGGATCCAGCACAATGCGCACGGCCGGACGGTCGGTCACGAACACTTTAGTCACCGTGGGCTCGCTCATCTTCCAAATCTCCGCCGGGATGCGCCGCACCTCCGTTTCGCCGCCTTCGTACTCGAACAGGACAATCAACGGCATGACCAGCCCACCTTCGTTGCGGAAGGTGATTTCATAGAACTGCTTGTCGGAGCCCAACAGCGCCTGCTCCTCCTCGCTCAAGGACGCCATCCACTCCTCGTACTCCTCCCAGTCCAAATCCAACACCTCAAACCGATCCCACTGCGTGTAAAAATCATGGAGCGAGGGATCCGCCTCGAGGTAGGTTTCTTCAATGAACTCCCGGTCGCGTACCAAGCTGATGTCCGCCGGTTCGCGCGCCGCCTTCGCGCGATTGAACTCTGCTTCCGTTTCGGGATTCCCCGTGTCCATCTGCATCCAACGCACTTGGTCCAACGCGATGTCCACGTGATCTGTTGTGTAGAACCACCCGCGCCAAAACCAATCGAGGTCCACGCCACTGGCGTCCTCCATGGTGCGGAAGAAATCCGCTGGAGACGGGTGGCGGAACGCCCAGCGGCGGCTGTACTCCTTGAAAGCGTAATCGAACAGCTCGCGCCCCATGACGGTCTCGCGCAAGATGTTCAAGGCCGTGGCCGGCTTGCCGTAGGCGTTGTTCCCGAATTGGTAAATCGACTCGGAGTTGGTCATGATGGGACTGATCCGGGATTTGTCCCCGCCCATGTAGTCCCGGATGTTGCGTGCGCTGCCCCGTCGGGTCGGGTAGTCGCGGTCGAATTCCTTCTCCGTCAGGTACTGCACGAAGGTGTTCAGGCCCTCGTCCATCCACGTCCACTGCCGCTCGTCCGAGTTGATGATCATCGGGAAGAAGTTGTGACCGACCTCGTGGATGATGACGCTGATCATGCCCGTGCGCGTCCGCTCGCTGTACGTCCCGTCCGGCTCTGGGCGGCCGCCATTGAAGCAAATCATGGGGTATTCCATGCCGATCCACTTCGTGTGAACGCTGATGGCCACGGGGTACGGGTAATCGATGGTGAATTGCGAGTACGTCTTCAAGGTTTGGGCGACCGCCTTCGTGGAGTACTGCTCCCAGAGCGGATTGCCCTCCTTCGGGTAGAAACTCATGGCCAACGGCGAGCGATCGCCCACCTTCACGGCCATGGCGTCCCAAATGAATTTCCGGCTGGACGCCCAGCCGAAGTCGCGCACGTTTTCGGCCTCAAAAATCCAGGTCTTCTCGTCCGTCGCTTTGCCTTGCTCCGCTGCGCGGGCTTCCTCCTCCGAGACGATCATCACGGGCTGATCGTAGGTGCTTTGCGCGCGGTCGTAGCGGCGGCGTTGCTCGGGGGTGAGCACGGATTTGGCATTCTTCAACTCCCCCGTCGACGCCACCACGTGGTCGGCAGGCACCGTCAGCTCGACGTGGTAATCGCCAAAGTTCAGCGTGAACTCGCCGCTGCCGAGGAACTGCTTGTTCTGCCACCCTTCGTTGTCGCTGTACACCACCATCCGCGGGTAAAACTGGGCAATCGTGTAGATGTAATTGTCCTCCTCCGGGAAATGCTCATAGCCGGAGCGGCCCCCGATCTTCATGCGGTCGTTGATGTTGTACCACCACTTCACGTTGAAGGCGAAGCTCCCACCGGGCTTGAGGGCATTCGGCAACTCGATGCGCATCATGGTTTGGTTGATGGTATAATCGAGCGGGGCACCGGACGTGGTCGTCACCGATTCGATCTTGAAACCGCCGTCGAACGTGGGCTCGAGCTTCATCACATCATCGAACGACATCCGGTTGTCGATGCTGGATTGGCGGATCTTGTGGGCATCGGAGTCGAGCGCGCGTTGGTTTTGGTCCAACTGAAGCCAAACGTACCGCAGCTCGTCGGGGCTGTTGTTCGTGTAGGTGATGGTCTCCTCGCCGTCGATGCGCTGGCGCGCGTCATCGAGGTGGATTTTCATGTCGTAGTCTGCCTGCTGCTGCCAGTAGGCGTGGCCGGGGGCGCCGGAAGCCGTGCGGTACACGTTGGGCGTCGGCAATTCCTGGCCGAGCTGCCGGAACTTGTTCGTGTTCGTGCGCGGGGGCTGCGCTTCGGGAGCCGGGTTTTGTTGGGCCCAAGCGGCGGTGACGAACAGGCCGCTGATTGCCCAAGCGCTGATGAGGCGGATGACGTGCTTCACAGTTGACGGTTTTGGAGCCCGAATATACGGGTTATCTCCACGCCGTCGGGCGGTCATTCAGGCCAAATCACCTGTCCCCGCTCCGTGCGATCCACGTGATGTTCCACCGGCCGCACCCGCGCAATCACGTTGCCGTAACCGTGCAAGCCGATGTACGCATACTCCGCCGCCCGGAAGGCCAAATCATGCGCCGAGCTCTGGTTCACGAACGCCCGTTCCGCCGCGAGTTCGCCGGCATCCAGTGTCCCGAGACCGGCCACGTAGGCGCCCAGCCGCCCGGTGCTGCCCGAAGCCGCGACGAACCCCGGGCCGTTGTGCAGGTGCAGGCGCAGGCTGTCGCTGTGGCCAGTGACCTCGGCCCGCCCCGCAAAGCCCTTGCCGTCGAAGCTCCACGCCCCGCCGTCCGCGCCGATGTCCCAGCGGAAATCGCCGGTGCCGCGGTGCTCCACCGCCCGCACCCCGGGCGCGCTGATTTCGAGCCGCAACCGCACCCCCAAGTCCCGCACCCACCGGCAACGGTTTCCGTCCTCCACGCGCATTTCTCCCGCATCCACTGCGGTTTCCGCCCACGCCACGACGTTGGCCGGCCCCGTCCAGGTCCACGCCGTCACGCCGCTGTCCCCCGCGGCCCGGAGGACGACCTCCACCCCATCCCGCACCACCAGTTGCTCCACCGGCTCGGTCGCCCAGTCCTGGACCACGGTGTCCCGCCCCGCCGACCGCAAGCAGTGCGGTGCGTCGGGCCGGTCGCAACACGCCAGCAACGAGGCGAGCAGGAAGGCGCCGAGGCCGGCCGGGATCGCGATGCGGGCGGTCCGTCGGGTCATCCCTGCGCGGTTTTGGCCCGCTCCCAATACGCATCCATCTCCGGTAAACTCATGTCGCTCAGCGCCTTGCCATCCGCCGCAACCGCATCCTCCATGTGCATGAACCGCCCGCGAAACCGGCGATTCGTGCGCTCGAGCGCCTCGTCCGGATTGATGCCCACAAAGCGCGCGTAATTGATCAGCGCAAACAACACGTCCCCAAACTCATCCGTCGCCCGCTCCTGGTCGCCCGCCGCCAACTCCTCCCGGAACTCGCCCAACTCCTCCTGCACCTTGTCCCACACCTGGTCCGCGTTGTCCCAATCGAAACCCACGCCGCGCACCTTGTCCTGGATCCGGTACGCCTTCACCAGCGACGGCAGGGAATTCGGCACCCCGGCGAGCACGCTGCGGTTGCCCTCCTTCAACTTCAACTGCTCCCAGTTCGCCTTCACCGCCTCCTCGTCATCCGCCACCACGTCGCCGTAAATGTGCGGATGCCGCGCCACGAGCTTGTCGCAGATGGCATGGAGGGAATCGGCGATGTCCCACGCCCCTTGCTCGCTCGCGATTTTCGCGTAGAACACCATGTGCAGCATGAGGTCGCCGGTCTCCTTTTTCACCTCGTCGAGGTCCGCATCGAGGATGGCATCGGCCAATTCGTACGTCTCCTCGATGGTCAGGTGGCGCAGGGATTCGAACGTTTGTTTGCGGTCCCACGGGCATTGTTCCCGCAGTTCGTCCATGATGGTGAGCAGCCGGCTGAAGGCGGCTTGTTTCTCGTCGAGGGTGTGCATGGGCGCAAAGGTAGGGTGCGCCGTGCGTACCTTTCGGGCATGCGGCGCGCGCTTTTCCTCGGTCTCTTCTGCTCGTTTTCGTTCGCGCTTTCAGGCCAAAACGAATTCCTCCTTACCGGCGGCTACGTCATCCCCCACCGCCCCGAAATGGGCCGACTCGTGACGGGCCACGCCTACGGCTTCGGCTTCAGCACGTGGCGCGAACCGGCTGGCCGTTGGGCCCGCGAACACGGCCGTTGGGGCATCCGCCAAGGCGTGCAGCTCGCCTACACGCACACCGGCTCGGAGGCCCTCGGCGAGCAAGTCACGGCGTTGTGGATGACGCGCTTCCCTTTGCGCACGCGCCCGTTTTTCGAGCTCGGCGTGGGGCCGGGCTGGTCGAGCCGCTCCTACCGGGTTTCAGGCCCCGGTTCGTTCTCGTTGGCTGGCCCGTTGAATTTGGCCTTGCACGTCGCCGTCCAACACCGGTTCCGGCTGCGCGCGCCCTTCCACCCCATTGCAGGCCTCGGTTTCACCCACTTGTCGAACGGCGGCCTCCAACAGCCCAACCTCGGCACCAACGCAGTGACCGTGCGGCTGGCCTGCCAAATCGGCTCGCCCCCCATGCGCTACCCGGAAGTCGTCGTACCTCCAGGCACCGCCCAACGCCGCAGCATGTGGCAACTGGGCCTTCGCAGCGGGGTGCGCGACATCGGCCTGCCGGGCGGGCCGCTGCACCCGATCACCACCCTGCGCGGCGTTTGGAGCTGGCACAGCGTGCGCACCGGACCGGGCCCGCTCAGCCGCCGCTCGTCGTGGTCGCCCTTGCTGGCCGCGCAACTCACCCTGAACCAAGGCCAGCGCGTGGCCCACCCGGAACAGCCCGCGGCGCGGTGGCAGCCCGCCGTACTGGTGGGCGTCCGATCGTGGATTGGGGCATTCGGCTTGCAATTCGCTCACGGCGTCATCCTGGCGAATGCGTCCGCAGAGCTGGGCGCCAAACACCTCGACGCGGCGTTGCTGTGGCGGTTTCACCCGGCCTGGCAGGTCGAGTTGGGCCTGCGCGCGTTCAGCCTGCGCGCCGAACACCCGGCTGTCGGCCTCACGTGGACTCCGGGCTCACGGGCAGTCCTCGCCGAAGGCCGATAGGAAAATGAGCAAGTCCGAAGTCGCCGCTGCCCCGTCTCCGTCGAGGTCCGCCAAGCACGCTGGCTCCGTCGGCCACGTGCACGTGGCGTTGTCGAACTGGGCCTCCGGATCGTAGTTCAGGGCATCCGGCCACGTGCAGCCGGCGCACGAGGTGATTTCGCACGAACCATCGTCCACGGTCGCTTCCGCATCGAAGTTGCAGGCAAACGCATACGTGCACCCCCAAACGGCCCCGCCCGTGCCCCCGGCATCCTCGCCGAAGAGCCCCAGCTGCTCCACCATTGTCCAGCACGTGGCCCAATTCCCCCCACCGGGCTCGAAGGCCCCGATGTACCCCACCGGATCGAACCACGCGTCCTCCGGATAATAAGCCGCCTCCAACGCATAGGCCATGTTGGTGGGTGCCAAATCCACCGGCTCCACCACAAACCCTTCCTCCACGGCAAACGCTGCATCCACCATCGGATCCACCACGAGGTTGTTGTTGTCCAGGAAATGCCCCTGCACCACTTCCGTGCCGTTCCAAATGAACCCGTCGTCGTAGGTGATGAGCTCGTCCATGCTGTTCTCCGCGCCGATGTCCCAGAAGCGGTTGTTCACCAGCTCCGTCTCGCCAAATTGCAGCAACTCCCACGCGTCGCACGGATCGGCATCTTCCATGGAAACGGCGTGGCCAAATGCGATGGTCAGGCTGTTGTACAAGCGCATGCCGCCGCCGTTGTGCATCCGCCAAGAAAGCGCCGCCCCGCGCCCCAACGCCGTCCAGTTGTAAAAAGTGGGAACCGTGTACGGCATGAAGGTCATGGTTACGTCGAAGTCTTCAAAATCGTCGCCCTCGAGGTCCACGCTGTGCAAGCCGGCGCCGTTGAGTTCATCGGTCACGGTGAGGACGTGCTGCACGCGGCCTTGCCAGCCTTGGTCGGTTTGGATTTGGCCTTCCACGTTGAAGGCGCTCACCACGTACTTCAGGTCCACGAGCCCGCCCATGACCTGCAGCCCGTCGTCCGCGCTCGCCACGCACTCAATGTGGTCCACCACCGTACCGCTGCCGACCCCGCAGAGCTGCAGGGCATTCGTCTCGTTGCCGTTGCCAAACTGGTTGATGCCGAGCGACGTGCTGGCGTGGCGGATGCTGAGGTATTGCAGCGTGCCGGACGAGCCGATGGGATCCGTGTTGCCGCCGTATTTATGCCGCTGTTGGCCGGTGAGGTCGAGCACGCCTTCGGCCAAATCCTCGCCATCCCAGGTGTTGAGTTCCCCCGCCCCACACACGATCAACCCGCCCCAGAGGCCGCGTTCATCGTACCCGGCGGCGTAGTCCATGGCATCGCCTTCGTAGGTGAACACGATGGGGCACGACTCCGTTCCGGCGGCTTCCAACGCCGCGCCTCGGGACACCACGAGCGAGCCCGCCAATTGGGAAAAGAGGTAATCCACCCGTTGGGACGGGGTGCCGTTGGAAAGGGTGTACGTGATGGTGTCGGTGATGACCCCGGCGCGCCCTTGAACGACCGTGCCGGGTTCGATGGTCAGGACATCGCCCGGGTTCACGAAGACGGTAGACGTCAGCACATAGGTGTGGTCGCAGGTCCACGTGGATGTTCCCGTGCCCAAACCGTTGTTGTCTGACACGTACACCACCTCGCGGGAGGCGAAGGGCGGGCAGTCGCAGGGACCGTTTTGGGCGGCAGATGCCAAGCTCAAAGCGATCCCCATGAGCCCCAAGACGGCATGGCGCAAGGGCATCGGGTACATGGCTCAAATTTGGTTGGATGAAGATACGCCGTGAACCGCAACAATCCGTGACTGGAGGCACCTTCTGCGCGCCCCCCGCATGAAGTATGCATTAACTTTGCTCCATGGAATGGAAAGTCATCCTTTTGGCCATCGGCCTGCTCGCCTTGGGTTTTGCCGGAATTGCCATCAAGCTCATTGTCAAGAAAGACGGGGAGTTCGCAGGCACCTGTGCGAGCGCCAACCCCATGCTGAAGGAAGACGATGGGGGCTGCAGCGTGTGCGGCGCCCGGCCACAAGAACAGTGCTTGCGCGACGAATCAGTGGCTTGATTCCCGCAATGGGATGAGGGTTTCGCCCCATCCTTCCGTCATCCACGTCCGCCAATTCCCCCCTTCGGTAGCAATCAGGAACACCGCCTCGAGCTGTTCGTCCGGATGCACCTGTTGATGCGCCGTGATGAACGCTTCGCCTGCCTCGGGTCCCATCACCATGCACGCAGTGGCGAGGGCGTCGGCCTTCGCCGCTGACCGAGCACGGACGGTCGCGCTCAACAAGCCGTGCTGCACCGGGTAACCGGTCGCGGGATCGATGGTGTGCGAACGCACCACGCCGTTGTCCTCGTAAAACTTGCGGTAGCTGCCACTGGTGCAAATGGCCAAGTCGCTCAACGCAATGATGGCCTCCAATTGACGATCGTCGGCGCCGCTCATGATGGGCTGATCGATGGCGATGTGCCACGGTTCCCCCCGGTCATTGACTCCCGCACAACGGACCTCTCCGCCAATTTCAACCATCGCATTCTCCACGCCCCCCTCGCGCAACCACTCCATCACCAAATCCACCGTGAATCCCTGGGCGATGGAGTTGAAGTCCAATTGTGCCTCAGCGTATTTCTTGCGGACGTGGGTCGCCGTGATTTGGTAATCCTTTTCCACGTGGTTCAAATCCATGACCCCGCGCTGCATTCCCACATACTGCATGGCGGAATCCACCTGAGCAGCGGTCACCTGGCCCCGCTCGCTCAGCCCAAATCCCCAAAGCTCCACCAGCGGCAAGACCGTCGGGTCGAAAGCGCCTTCCGTGATGCGGTTGATTTCTTCGCTCATTAACCAGAGCGATGAGAACACGAAGCTGCTGTCGTGGAATGCGAAAACGCTGTCCTCCCGGGCCCACGCGTTGAGGCGTGAAATCGTCGACTCCGGAAGCCACAAATTAGCGGCCTGATCCACCTCGGCGAGGATGGAATCGATGCCAGCTTGGGGCATGGGCTCCTCCGCGAGGTATTTCACCAAGTAAGTCGTGCCTTGGGTTTCCCCGTGGTGTTCGTACATGGACACCACTGCCTCTGGCACCGAGCCGCCGCCGCACCCCCACCAACCGAACACAACGAAGGCCGCACTCCAACGTGCGACCTTCGTCCATCTAACTGCAAATCCCTTCATCGGATCAACCTCCGAAGTCGTCGAAGCTGACGTTCTCGGGCGGCACGCCCCAATCGTCACACATCTTCAAAACAGCTTGGTTCATCATCGGAGGTCCACAGAAGTAGAACTCGATGTCTTCGGGTGCTTCGTGGTGCACCAAGTGGTGCTCGATGACCGCGTTGTGCACAAATCCCAAGAACCCGTCGCCTTCGCTGTTCACGTCCTTCTTCACCTGCCAGTTGTCCTCCTCTGAGGGCTCCGAAAGCACCACGTAGAACTTGAAGTTGGGGAACTCCTGCTCTATTTTCTTGAAATCATCGAGGTAAAACAGCTCACGCTTCGAGCGGCCACCGTACCAGTAGGTGACCTTCCGTCCTGTCTTGAGGGTGTGGAACAAGTGGAAGAGGTGCGAACGCATGGGCGCCATGCCCGCACCACCGCCGATGTACACCATCTCGGCGTCCGTTTCCTTGATGAAGAACTCGCCGTACGGACCGGAAACCACGACCTTGTCGCCGGGCTTCTGTGCGAACACGTAAGAGGAACAGATACCGGGGTTCACTTGCATCCAGCCATTCCGAGCGCGGTCCCAAGGTGGGGTCGCAATCCGGATGTTGAGCATTACGATGTTGCCCTCTGCGGGGTGGTTCGCCATGGAGTAGGCCCGTACGATGGGCTCGTCATTGACCATCTTGAGGTCCCACAGGCCAAACTTATCCCACTCGCTTTGGAAGGTGTTCGGGTCTTTGTGGTGATCCGGGTGCGCCTTGATGTCGATGTCCTTGAAGTCCACAGTCACCGTCGGCACGTCGATTTGGATGTAACCACCCGCCTCGAAATCCATGGACTCGCCTTCGGGCAAGCGCACCACAAACTCCTTGATGAACGAAGCGACGTTGTAGTTGGATACCACCTCGCATTCCCACTTTTTGATGCCAAACACTTCTTCCGGCACCCGGATGTCCATGTCCTCCTTCACCTTCACCTGGCAGCCGAGGCGCCAGTGGTCCGCCGCCTCCTTCCGGCTGAAATGCGGCTCCTCCGTGGGGAGGATGGTGCCTCCACCCGTCATGACTTGGCAACGGCATTGGATGCAGGTTCCGCCCCCGCCGCACGCCGACGGCAAGAACACGCCGTTGTTGCCGAGGGTGGTCAGCAAGGTGCTGCCGCCGTCCACTTCGATCTCCTTCTCACCGTTGATGGTGAGCTTGATTTTCCCGCTGGGGGACAATTTGGCCTTCGCAAACAGCAACAAGCCCACGAGGAGCAAGATGACGGTAAGGAAGAACGCAAGGGTCAACAGAATGGTCGTGCTCATCTCAAATCAGATTTCAATCCCCATGAAGCTCATGAAGGCAATGCCCATGAGTCCGGTGATGATGAAGGTGATGCCCAACCCCTTGAGGGGAGCTGGAACGTGTGAGTAGCGAATTTTTTCCCGGATGGCAGCGATGGCCACGATGGCCAACCACCAGCCCACGCCTGAACCGAGGCCGAAGACTGTGGCTTCGCCGATGCTCGGGTATTGGCGGTCCTGGACGAACAGGGCGCCACCGAGGATGGAGCAGTTCACCGCGATGAGCGGCAGGAAGATGCCGAGTGCCCCGTAGAGGGCGGGGGCGAATTTCTCGACAATCATTTCCACCAGCTGCACCATCGAAGCGATGACCGCAATGAACATGATGAAACTGAGGAAGCTCAAATCGACCGCCTCAAAATCAGGATCCAGCCACGCCAACGCGCCCTCCTTCAACACGTAGTTCTCGAGGAGGTAGTTGATCGGCACCGTGATGCCGAGGACGAAGATGACCGCCAGGCCCAAACCGTTTGCGGTTTTGACCGTTTTGGACACCGCCAAGTAAGAACACATGCCCAAGAAGTAGGCAAAAATCATGTTCTCAATGAAGATGCCCTTCACGAAAATGCTCAAGTATTCCATCAGTTCTCTTCGATCAATGCTTTGTTACGGCTGCGCTGAATCCAAATGATGATGCCCACGGTCACCAAGGCCATCGGAGGCAGGATCATCAGGTTGTTGTTCTCATAGAAGCCTCCGTTGGAGATGAACCACTCCTGGGGGAGAAACTTCACTTGGCCCATGCCCGGCAAACTGATGGCTCCACTACCGAACAATTCTCGGACGATGGAGACCACGAGGAGGATCCACGCGTACCCCATGCCGTTGCCGATGGCATCGAGGAAGGATGGCCCGGGCTTGTTGCCCAAAGCGAACGCTTCCAAGCGGCCCATGATGATGCAGTTCGTGATGATCAAGCCCACGAAGACGCTGAGCTTCTCGGAGATGTCCGGCTGGAAAGCCCGCAGGACCTGGTCCACGATGATCACGAGGGAAGCCACGATGACGAGCTGCACGATGATCCGAATCCGGTCCGGAATCAGGTTGCGCAGCAGCGAAACGATGACGTTACCGCCGATGAGCACGAACAACACGGACAAGCTCATGATGACGGCTTGCTGCAATTGCACCGTGATGGCGAGGGCAGAACAAATGCCCAACACCTGGATGGTGATGGGGTTCGAATCACTCAACGGATCCGAGAGGAGCTTCCGGTTCTTCTTCGAGAACAGGGACTCTTTGGGGGTGCTTTCCGTGCTCATCGCTGTGCGCTGGCTTGGGTTTGTGACTTGAAGTAAGTGGCGTAAATCGCCATGGTGCGGTTCACCATCTCACCCACGCCCTTGGAAGTGATGGTACCGCCCGTGATGCCGTCCACTTGGTAGTCCGAAGTGGGGGCGCCGCCCTTGACCACCTCAAAGAGCACCGTCCCGCTCGCGTTCATACGCTTGCCTGGCCACTTCTCCGTGAACATGGTCTCCTTGATTTCGGCACCGAGGCCTGGGGTTTCTGTCTTGTGATCGAATTTGGCCCCGTAGACGGTCTGCATGTCCGATTCCAACGCCACGTAGCCCCAAATCGGACCCCACAGCCCGGAACCCACGACCGGCACGACGAAGACGTCCTTGCCCTCTGGCGAGTTGCATCGGAAAAGCGGGAACGTCAAGGACTCATCCGACAACGCCGCCTTCAGGCCCGCGATGTCGTCCTTGTTCGCCTTCGCCGCCGCCTTCACTGAGCCCCGGTAGTCGCGCTGCACATCGATGCTGAAGGGATCGGATTTGTCCTTCATGTCCAGCTCACCCGTACGGCGATCCATTTCTTTTCCGTTCAAATCGATGGCGATGCGCTCGGTCACATACTCGGCGAACAACTCGCTCGCGTTGGAACGGTTCGCATCCACACCGATGGCACCGAGGATGTCCATCATCTTCTTGTCGGCAGCGTTCGCTGCTTGGCGGTCCTTCAACGACATCGCCGTGAACGCCAACACCGTTCCCACGACCACCACCATCAGGATGGCAAACGTGAAGGTGTAACCTGTACTGTTCTTGTTGATAGCCATGTCGAGAGGTTATGCCGTTGCCAGTTGAGCGCGCTTTTCGCGGCGCTTGATGTTCGCTGCCAACACGTAGTGATCGATGAGCGGAGCCATGACGTTCATGAACAAAATCGCCATCATCACCCCTTCCGGGTACGCCGGGTTGAACACCCGGATCATGATGGAGAAGAATCCGCCGAAGAATCCGTAAATGAGCTTGCCCGTCTCCGTTCGGGAAGCAGTCACCGGGTCCGTTGACATGAACACCATGCCAAACATGAAGCCGCCCATGACCACTTGGTGCCAAGGCGCAATCGACATGAACCCGTTCAAATCCAACAGGTTGAACAGGCCGCCCATGACGAGTCCGCCCACGAGGAAGCTGCTCATCACGCGCCAGCTCGCCACCCCGGTCCACAGCAACAACGCTGCACCGATCAAGATGGCCAAGGCACTGGTCTCTCCAACCGAACCGGGGATGAGACCCAAGAAGCTGTTCATGAACGAGTACATGCCCTCTGCCGAAAACTGGGACAAAATGCCCGCCACTTCCTGGCTCGCGGGGTCTTTCCCGACCGTGTTGGCCAGTTCACCTAAGGCCGTAGCACCCGTGTAGCCGTCCACAAAGGTCTCTTTCCCAGCGTTGTGGATCCAAATTTCACCGGACATCTGCTTCGGGTAGGCGAAAAACATGAACGCCCGCGCAGTGAGCGCGATGTTCAGGATGTTCATGCCCGTTCCTCCGAACACCTCTTTCGCGATGACCACCGCGAAGGCCACGGCAATGGCCAGCATCCAAAGCGGCACGTCCACCGGCATGATGAGGGGGATCAACATCCCCGACACGAGGTAGCCTTCGTTGATGCTGTGTTTGCGCATGCCAGCGAACAGGAATTCGATGCCCAATCCCACGCCGTAGGAAACGATGATGAGGGGCAACACCTTGCCTGCGCCCAAGAACACCTTGTCCATGAAGGAGGCGGTTTCACCGAGGGCGAGGTAGTATTGGTGACCTTGGTTCCACGTTCCGAACAACAAGGCCGGAATGAGGGCCACGATGACGAGGAACATCGTGCGCTTCATGTCGATGCCGTCCCGGATGTGCACCCCACTCTTCGTGGAGTGACCCGGTGTAAAGGCAAAGGTTTCCAATGAGTCATAAACGACCCAGAAGCGGCTCAGCTTGCCCCCTTCTTCGAAGTTCGGGCGGATGCTGTCGAGCAATTTCTCAAGTGCTTTCATGGTGCTGTTTATCCGAGTTCTTTTTGGAGCATATCAAGGCCTTCCCGCACCACCTGCTGTGTAGCAATCTTCGAAGTGCAGGCGTATTCGCAGAGGGCAAAATCCTCTGGCGCCACTTCGTAAATGCCGAGCTTTTCCATGGCGTCGATGTCGTTGACCATGATGCTCTTCAGCAGTTGTTCCGGGTAGATGTCAAATGGGAAAACGGCGTCGTATTGGCCGGAGACCACGAAGGCCCGCTCTTCTCCGTTGTTGCACGTATCCATCGTGAATTCCTTCGACTTGGGCAGGAGCCACGTCGGGAATGCGCGGGAAAGGGAGAACTTGTCCAACCCCAAACCGAGCCACCCGGTGGTCAGGAGGAACTTGGGCTTGTTGCCTTCGGGGAGCAGCGTGATTTGGTGGTGGAGGTCGCCGATGTAGCCGTTGACGTCCGTGGTTTGGCCCGTCAATGGGTCGCCGGAAACCACCCGCACGTCCGGAGAACCGGAGAAGCCCGCCAAAACGGTGGACACCTGGGCGCCCAAGCGGATGGCGAAGTGCTGCGGCGCCGGGTGTTCACTGCCGGCAGCGGCAATCACGCGCTCCGGGCGGTACTGGCCCGCAAGCAGGAGGCGTCCCATGTTGGCCACGTCCTCCATGTGCACCGTCCAAACCACTTCGCCCCGGTTGATGGGGGCGACGGCGTGGATTTGCACGCCCACATTGCCCGCAGGGTGTGGGCCATCAAATGCAGTGACCTCAGCACCTGTAACCCCGTTGAACGTGTCGTCGCCCGCGCGCACACCGAGGTGCACCCCTCCGGGACCGGCCAACTTGCCCAGGGCATCCAAGCCGGCTTGAAACTCTTCCATGCGCCCCTTCATGACCACCGCCGTTTCCGGGGCCAGGGGTGCGGAGGAGAATCCTGAGATGTGGATGGAACGTGGTGTGTCCTTGGGAGAAGCCGGCACCGCGAACGGACGCTGCTCGATGAACGGGAACATCCCCCCTTGGAGGAGCGCGTTCAACACCGCGGCACGGTCCGCTTCCTTCGGGTTCAGCGTCGGGAACGACCGGTAGGTGTCCGTGACATCGGCTGTGACCTCGATGGCGAGGACCCGGCGCTTGGCACCACGCACCACCTCCTTCACCACGCCGCTGACGGGGCTGAGGTAGTGGATTTGATCGTTGTACTTGTCGTAAAACAAAGGACTGCCCGCCTCCACCCGGTCGCCGGGCTTGGCGGTCACTTTCGGCGTTACGCCGTGAAAGTGAGGGGGTTGAACGGCATAAACAGTCGATCGAGCGGCTTGTACTGCCTCAGAGGAGGCGCGGCCTTTCAAGCGAATATCTGCACCTTTGCGAATCCGAATGGTACGGGACATCAGTTCACGGGTTTACTTTTCGGGGGGCAAAGGTAGTACGCACGCCTGATGTGCGCATCATCACATACCGAGCAATTTTTAACGAATCACCCGCATGGCATCCACATTTGACCTTCCGATTTTGCTAACAGCTACCGCGCGCGTGCGGTTCATGGCCGTGGCGGCTTTCTGCACCTTTGGTCTTGCCGCAGCGGGCCAAATCCCAATCGCCCACCTCGCCCCCGACTTCCACACCGCCACCCTCCACCCCACCGACGCCCCCACTTCGGACCCCATTGTGCCGCTCGACGGCGGCCAGCTCGAGCTCGGCTTCGACGACCTCAAGCCCGGCATCCGATCCCTCCAAGCCCGCTTCACCCACTGCACCTTCGATTGGTACCCCAGCCCGGACCTGCGGCCTGCGGATTACGTGTCGGGATTTCACCCGGTGGCCATCCAAGACGTCGAGGCGAGTTTTGGCACACAAGTGGACTACACGCACTACCGGCTGCGGTTTCCCAACGATTTGGTCCAATTCACCCGCAGCGGCAACTACGCCGTCGAAGTCTTCGACCCCACCGATCCCGACCACCCGCTCGTGGTGAAGCGCTTCGTCCTGTTCGAAGAACGCATCGAGGTGGACGTTCAAGTGACGAAAGCCACGCGCATCGACGAAATGATGACGCACCAAGAGGTGGACTTCACGCTGCGCGCGAACAACTACCCGCTCACCGATCCCTACGACGCCCTCCAAACCGTCATCCTCCAAAACGGGCGCTGGGACAACGCCATCGTCGGCCTTGAGCCGCAGTTCGTCAAAGGCCGCGAAATCGACTTCAACCGCGGCTACGACAACGCCTTCCCAGGCGGGAACACCCAGCGCTTCATCGACCTGAAGAGCCGGCGCTTCGTGAGCCTCGGCATGGCGCGCATCGACGACAGCGGGCCGCAACTGGACTACTACATGGAGCCGCTGGAGCGCCGCACCTACAAGGCCTACCGCGGCCGGCAGGATTTGAGCGGGCATTTCGTGGTGGCGAACGAGCGCTTCGACGACGCCACGGGGAGCGACTACGGTTGGGTGCACTTTGTGCTCGAGTTGGACCAGCCGCTCTACGGGGTGGACATCTTCCTGTTCGGCGGCATTTCGCAGGGGATGTACTTGCCGTCGCACCGGTTTCTCTGGAACGAGTCCCGCCACCGCTATGAGCTGAATTTGCTGACCAAACAGGGGTACTACGACTACCTGCTGCTCACCCGTCCCACCGGCGCCGACCACTCGGCCGCTTCCCTCGCCGAACACCCCGGTGACGTCATCGCCCTCGAGGGCTCGCACGACGAAGTGCCCAATTTCTACACCGTCCTCGCCTACTACTGGGATCCGATCGGCTACGACCGCGTCATCGGTGTGGGCGCTGCTGCCCGCAAGCCCTGAGTGCACCCGTTGGAACTTTTTGGGGCTTGACTTAGTTTTATCAGCATGTACACGCCTCCACTCGCACGCGCCGTCACTTCGGGCATCGACGTGATGGTGCAGTCCGCCTACATGGGCGAGCGCCCCACTCCTGAGGGGGTGCTCCACATCCACCGGTACGAAGTCCTCATCCGCAACACCACCGAACGGGACGTGCAGCTGCTGTGGCGCCGGTGGCGCATTGCGGATTTAGCCGAGGAATTGCAGGTGGTGAAAGGGCGCGGGGTCATCGGCGTGGAGCCGGTCATCCGCGCGGGCACGGGGTACAGCTACGTGTCGGGAGCGGTGCTGAAGTCGCCGTTGGGCACGATGCAGGGCCGGTATGGGTTTGCGGATTTGGCGCGCGACGAGCGCTTCGAGGTGACCATTCCCCGCTTCCATTTGGAAGTGCCGTGGGTCTGGAACTGACGGGCCAAACCCCGTCCTATCTTTGCCCCCATGGAAAACCGAATCTTGATCACCGGTGCCTCGAGCGGCATCGGCGCAGCTGCGGCTGAGGCGCTGGTAAAAAAGGGCTGGCATGTGTTGGCGTTCGCCCGGAACAAAGCGGCCATGGAGGCCCTCCAAGCCCGCCTCAGCGACGCCCCCGGCACCTTGCTCCCCCACGCGGGCGACGTGACGGACCCGGCGGCGGTGCAGGCGGCGGTCGACGCGGCCGTTGCGGCATGGGGAGGGCTCGACGCGGTGATTCCGAATGCGGGTTTGGGCTACTTCGACCCCTTGCCACAAGGGAAACTTGCGGAATGGCACGAAATGGTGAACGTGAACATCAACGGGGTGCTGACGACGCTGCACGCCACGCTGCCGCACCTCGCGGAGAGCAAGGGCCACGTCATCAACATCGGATCGCTTGCCGCCCGGCAGGTCTTCCCCAACAGCGGGGTCTACTGCGCGACCAAGCATGCGGTGCTGGCGCTGAGCGAGGCCATCCGGCTCGAGTACCGCACCGACGTGGCCGTGACGACCATCAACCCCGGGGCCGTGAACACGCCCTTCATCGACCGGACCACGAACGAGTCGCTTCGTGCAGACTACCGGCCGCAATTCGATGCGGGCATGTCAGCCGAGTTTGTGGCGGACGCCATCGTCTCGGCGCTCGAAGCGAAGGGCCGCGGAGTGTTCAGTGAAATCACGCTGCGCCCCGACCGCCGGTGAACATCGGCTTCCTTTCGAGTTCGACGGGATGGGGCGGCCTGGAGCGCAACCTGCTGCGGTATGCGGAGTGGATGCAAGCAGCCGGGCACACGGCCGTGGCGTTCGTGGTGGCGGGCACACCGCTGGCCGCCCGGGCTGAAGGAGCGGTCTGTGCCATTCGGCGCCAGGTGCGGCACGCTCCCTTTCGGGCGGCCCGCCGGTTGGGCAGGGAATTGCGGCGGCGGCAAGTGGAGGTGCTGTGGGTGCGGGATCCGCGGGATTTGGCCTTCGCCGGCCTCGCTTCGCAGCACGCGGGCATTCCGCTCATTTTTCAGCAAGGGATGCAGGTGGCGCGGCCCAAACGCATGCCATGGCACCACCGGCGGTTCGCCCGGGTCACCCACTGGGTCGCCCCGAGCCAAACCATGGCCAACCAAGCCCTCGCCCAAACCCCACTGCGCCCCGACCAAGTTTCCGTCATCCCCCTCGCGCTCGAGCCGGAGTGGTTCGAGGCGCCCGCCGCCGACGTCCGGGTGCGCTGGCAATGGCCGGCGGAAGCGCGCGTGGTCGGCGTGTTCGGGCGGCTCGACCCGCTGAAGGGGCAGGCCGATTTGTTGCGGGCGCTCGTGGACTTGCCCGAGTGGAACGGGTGGTTCATCGGCGAGTCGACCGTCAACGAAGCGGGCGACTACCGCATGGAGTTGGAGCGGCTAGCCCGTGAGCACGGCGTGGATCATCGGGTCCGTTTCGATCCGCCCACAGAGGACCTGCGTTCGGCTTACGACGCCTTGGACGCGTTTGCGATGTGCAGTGCTTCGGAAACCTTTGGGATGGTGACGCTCGAGGCGCTGACGCGCGGGGTTCCGGTGGTGGGAACGGACGCCGGGGGTACGCCCGAGTTGCTGAACGGGCAGCCTGCCACGGCCCTGTACCCGCCGGGCGATGCGGCCGCCCTCGCAACGGCATTGCAGCAGGTCGCTGGCAAGCAGCGGGGCGCGCGCGATTTGCGGCACCACACCCGGGAGGCCGCGGTCGCCGCGTGGTGTGCCTTGTTGGCAGGTGCCTAACTTCGCACCATGCGCGGAATCATATTTGTCTTGGGGTTGGGGATTGCCGGGAGTGGCCTGTCCCAAATCGATCAAATCGCAGCGGACTTTGGGCTTCTCGGGATGTCGGTGACGACCGTGTGTGGGGATGAGGTGCAGCAGGAAGTGCACGTGGGCATCCGAAACGTGAGCGAAGGATGGCCGGTGGAAGCGGAAACGAAGTACCGGGTTGCTTCTGTGTCGAAGGGCGTTGTGGCCTTGGCCTGTGCCCGGTTGGTTGAGGGCGGGGTGTTGGAATACGGGGAGGCCGTGGATGCGGTGTTGGGGTGGGATGTGGTGCATCCGGAGGCGCCTGAGGTGCCGGTCACGGTGGCGGATTTGTTGTCGCATCGGAGCGGGCTGCGGGACGGGAGTGGGTACCAGGCGTTCCTGTCAGACACCTATGCGGCAGGGCCCTTTGCACCGAACATTGAAGAACTGGTCTCACCTGGGGGAGCCTATTTTACGGCGGACATGTGGGGCTCGGCGGGGCCAGGCGCGTATTTCCAGTACGCGAACGTGAACTATGGCGTGCTGGCCACGGTGATGGAGGCGGCGACCGGAATGCGGTTCGATTTGCTCATGGACAGCCTGGTTTTGCAACCGTTGGGGATCACGGGGGCATTCAACGTGGGTGCGCTGGAGGATTTGGGCCAAATCGCCACGCTCTACCGCAACCTCGGCGGCTGGACACCGCAAGCAGACAACTTCAACGAGGTCCCGCCCGTCGCCTGGGACTGGTCGTCCTATGCACCCGGTACTAACGGACTGGCCTTTGCCCCGCAGGGTGGCCTGCGCGCCTCCACTGCTGAACTGGCGCGCATCGCCAGCATTTGGCACGACGGCACCTTCAACGGCCAAGAACTGCTCAGCCCAAGCGGCTTAGTGGACCTTCATGAGTCCGCTTGGACGCACGATGGCAGCAACGGGAACAACTATTACGGCCTGTTCAACAGTTGGAGCATGGGGCTCCACCGGGCTAACCTCACTGCGGGCGACGCGTTTTTCGGTGACGGATCGCTGTTCATCGGCCACGCAGGTGAAGCTTACGGTTTGATTGCCGATGCCTACGTGGAAGCTGCGACCGGATGGGGATTTGCATTTGCAACCAACGGAGCTTGGAACGGCTATGGATTCGGGGTGAGCAGCTGGTATACCGTAGAAGAAGCCTTGCACGCAGCACTTGAAAGCGACCGCGCAACATGCATCGCCACATCAAACGTCTCCGCCGTGCACGCGCCCGCAGCCGATTTACCCAACCCCATATCCGCTGGCACCCCCTTGCCAACGCACTGGCGTGCAGCCAAATGGCATGACATCAATGGACGTGTGTTCCACCCCCATGGGCAAGCGCCCGACGTTCCCGGTGTGTACGTCGTTGCCCCCCACCCCGGTGAGCACTTGCGCCTCATTGTGCAATGAGGACGATCGGCTAGAAAATGTCCTGGTTGGACGGCATGTTTTTCCGCACCACCACGTGGCGATGCAATTCGACCATGCCTTCGCGCTCCATCCGCTTCAACAACCGCGAAATCACCTCCCGCGAGGAATTGAGGTCGGTGGCGATGTCCTGGTGCGTGGTGCGTAATTCCTCGGTGCCGCGCGCCGCGAATTGCTTGTTGAGGTAGAAAATCAGGCGCTGATCAAGCGAACGGAAAGCCACTTGATCGATGACCTCGAGCGTCTCTTCAAACCGGGAGCGGTAGGTCTCCAAAACGAAGTGGTACCAATCCACGTACTCCCGCATGAAGGTGTCCATGTGCTCAATGGGCAAGGCCAACGCCTCCACGTCTTCTTCGGCGGTGCTTTTGATGATGGAGGCCTTGCGCTGGGTAGCGCATATCATACTCAGCGCGCACGCGGTGCCGGGTTCGAGGTAGTAAAGGAAGTGTTCACCTCCGTCGAGCCCTTCTTTGTAGAGCTTGGCCGTGCCCGATAGAATGAGCATGGTGGAGCGGAAATACTGCCCCGTGCGCATCATGGTTTCGCCTTCTTCGAACCGAACGAGTTCGCCGAGGGTCGCTAATTTGGCCCGCAAATCCGGGCTGAACATCGGAAAGAGGCTCGCAAGCCGCTCCGCAATCACCATTTGTCTTCCGTCCACTTCCTGCTTGTTGGTGAGGCAAGATAACAAAAAGCGGAGGGCAGATTAACTTCGCGGCATGCCTCAACGCCCATCCACCCCCATCGGCTTTGCCCCGCCGCCCATCGACGACGACACCGTGCGCGCTGTGGAGCGGGTGTTGCGGTCCGGGTGGATCACCACGGGGCCCGAGGTGGCTGCGCTCGAAGGGGAGCTGGCGGGTTACTTGCAGGCGAGCCATGTGGGGTGCTTCGGGTCGTGGACGGAGATTGCGGAGCTCGTGTGGCGGTGGTGGGGGCTCGGGCCGGGAGACGAGGTCATCGTGCCGGCCGTCACCTTTGCGGCTACGGCAAATGCCGTGCTCCATTGCGGGGCCACTCCGGTCATTGTGGACGTGGACCCGGCGGATTGGAACGTTTCGGCGGAGCAGATTGCGGCCGCGTGCACGCCCCGCACGAAGGGCGTCATGCCGGTGGACCTCGCGGGGTGGCCGGTGGATTACGCAGCCATCCGGGCCGTGGTGGAGGCGGCCCCGTTTGAGGCGAGCAACGCGCACCAAGCCCAACTGGGGCGCCCCTTGTTTTTTGCCGATGCTGCCCACAGCTTTGGGGCAACAGTTGGCGGCGTGCCGGTAGGCACCCAAGCGGACTTCACGGCCTTCAGCTTCCATGCCGTCAAAAACTTCACCACGGCCGAAGGCGGGGCGGTGGTTTGCGCCTTGCCCGATGGGTTCGATCGCGATGAAATCATGCGCTGGCTGAAGGTGTGGGGGCTCCACGGGGCCACCCGCGATGCGCTCGCAAAAACCCGCGGCGGCCAGTGGCAGTACGACGTAGTGGGCGCCGGCTACAAGTGCAACATGACGGACCTCCAGGCCGCCATCGGCCGGGCGCAGCTGCCCAAGTACCCGGAACAACTCGCCCGCCGGGCGGCCCTGGCCGAGCGCTACCACCGCGCCTTCGACGGGATGCCCGGCCTCCAATTGCCGGCCCAGTCCGACGCGATGCGCCACTCCGCGCACCACCTTTACCCGGTTCACCTCGGCGGGTGGACCGAAGCGTCGCGGGATGCCCTGATTGATGCGCTGCGGGAGGACGGGGTGCCGACGAACGTGCACTTCATTCCCTTGCCCCGGTTGACCGTGCACCGCGCTCGGGGCGTTGAGCCGGCTGCGTTTCCCGTGGCCGAGCGCTACTTCGCCGGCGCGATCAGCCTGCCCTTGCACACCTTGCTGACGGACGAACAGCAGGATTGGGTCATCGACCGGTTCGTGCACCACGTGAACCGGCTCGGGGCATGAGGCGGTTGCTGGACGTCGTGTTGAGCGGACTGGGGCTGGTCGCGGTGTTGCCAGTGGTGCTGGTCTTGGCAGTGGCCATTCGGTGGGACAGCCCCGGATCGCCGCTGTTTCAGCAGGTGCGAATTGGGAAGGATGGCGTGCCGTTTCGGCTGCTCAAGCTGCGGACCATGCGCCCTTCGCAAGGGAGCGGATTGACGCAGGGCGACGCGGATCCGCGCATCACGCGGGTGGGCCGGTGGTTGCGCCGCACCAAATTGGACGAACTTCCGCAACTGTGGAACGTGTTCGTGGGCGACATGTCGCTCGTGGGGCCGCGCCCGGAGGTGCCGCAGTTCGTGGCGCATTACACGGAGGCCCAGCGGGAAGTCCTGCGCGCGCGGCCGGGATTGACGGATCCAGCGAGCTTAGAGGGGTTCGATGAAGGCGCCGCGTTGTCGCAAGTGGCGGATCCGGACGCGCACTACCTCGAGGTGCTGATGCCGGCGAAGGTGGAAGCCCAAATCGCTTACCTCGCCACCCGGACGCTCCGTTCCGACCTCGCCATCATCCTGCGCACCCTCCAGCGCATCGCCTCCGGGCGCTGATCAGTCGTTCGACTTGCTCCACCCCCGCGTGAGCTCCTCGAGGTGCTTGGCGAAGAATTGCCGTTCCTCGCGGAGCAAGGACAAACTCACGAACCGGATGAGCCGTTCGAAGCCCAAGGCGGGCGGAGCCGGGCTGGGAACGGCTTCGAGGTTGAGGTAGGCCGGGATTTGGTCCGGCGCAATGAACGCTCCCTGCGCAAACGGATCGATGTAACACAACACCGCCCCATGCGGCTGCGCCTCCGAAGGCATGCTCCCCGCATCGCAGTAGCACAGCAGGAAATGGTGCGGGCTGTCCACCAAATGCACCGCCAGCCCCAACGCACGTGCCAAAGCCCAATACAGGTAGCCCAGCCCCAACGCATTGCCCTGCTTCCGCGCCATCACCTCGCCGAGCAGCGCATGCCCCGGCTTCAACGTCGCCCCCACGGCCCCACCAAATTCCATGACGTCGAACAGCAAGTGGTTCATCACCTGCAAGCGCTCGAACCCCGTGTGGTCCTCACTGAACTCCAGCCAAACCGCCCGCTTCAAATCCGCAAACGCCTTCCGCACGTCCTCCTCTTTCGACTTCGGCTGAACGGCCGCCTGCACGATGATCGCCGCCTCCACCGGATCGTGCTCCTCCCCAAACACCCATTGCAATGCCCGTTCGTGCAATTGCTTGAACCGCAACCCGTGCAAGAGTTCGTCCACCCGGCTCGCGTGCTCCTCCGCCAGCGTGGCTTCATCGCGGTGCTGCTCCAACAGTGGCAACACAGCCTGCCCGCGCTCCATCAACCGCTCACGCACGTGGCTGTAGACCCCTTCATCCGGGTCGTCCAACAATTGGATCAGGGCGTGGATTTCGTTCAATTGCATCGACCTCAAAACTAACCGCCGACCGCGGGCCTGTGCGGCATGCCCAGGCGCGTTTTCCAATCCGGAATGTTGAATGGGCGACAACGGTTTCATTCCGTGCACCTTATCGGACGTACCTTCGGATTATGGTGAAACGACGCCCCTCCCGCATGGCCTCACTGGTCCCCGAACGCGACCGCTTGTTCTACGCCTTTTGGGCAACGGGATCCTTCCTCGTGGCGATTTGGAGCGTCTACGGATTGAACGAAGTGCTGGCATTGGGGTGGCGGGAACACGGCGTTCGACCCGGCGAGTGGGCGCATTGGACGGGCATGTTGACCTACCCGTTTTTGCACAGCGACCTCGAGCACCTGTGGAACAACACGGCCACGTTTTTCACCCTCAACACCCTCCTGTTCTATTTCTACCGCAGCCTCGCCCTGCGGGTTTGGGGGTTGCTCTACGTCATCAGCGGATGGGGGCTGTTCTTCATCGGCGTGGGGGGCAACCACATCGGCGCAAGCGGCATCATTTACGGATTGGCGGCCTTCCTCTTCACGAGCGGGGTCATCCGGCGCTCGGAGGATTTGATGCGCGTGTCGCTGCTCGTCGCCTTCTTATACGGCGGCATGGTCTGGTGGATGTTGCCGATCGAGGACCACATTTCGTGGGAAGGGCACTTGTCCGGGGCCGTTACGGGGGCCCTGCTTGCGCTTGCGTTCCGTTTCCGTGGACCGGTGGATGACCCCGATTTTTTTCCTGAAGGCCAAACCGATCCCCTCCCCCGCTGGTGGGCCGTCCACCACCCCGACGACCCCGAGGTCATCGCCCAGTTTGGGCGCGACGCGTTCAAAGAGCCCGAAACCCACTCCTCCTCTGCCCACGACGCCCCCACGGAAGTCCGGTACACCGTCGTTCAACGCAACAAAGCGGAGCTCAGGACTGGTCCCGACGCTCCGCTTCGCGGGGCCACCCGGCGGCGCCGGGAACCGTAACCTTACGAGTTCAACATCACGGGCATGACCAGCATCAGCAAGTCTTCGCCCTCGTCGCTGCCGTCCACCGGACGAATGATGCCTGCCCGATTGGGCGCTGACATTTCCAACGACACCTCCGCGCAGTTCAAGTTGTTGAGCATGTCGATGAGGAAGCGGCTGTTGAAGCCAATTTCCATGTCCTCCCCCGTGTACGAGCAATTCAGCCGCTCGCTTGCTTCGTTGGCAAAGTCCAAATCTTCCGCATTCACCGTCAACTCCGTGCCAGCGATGCGCAACCGCACTTGGTGCGTGGTCTTGTTCGCGAAGATGGACACCCGGCGGATGGCCTGCAGGAAGCTTGTCCGGTTGATGACCATGCGGTTCGGATTCTCCTTCGGAATGACCGCCTCGTAGTTCGGGTATTTGCCCTCGATCAAGCGGCACACCAACTTCACATCATCCACTTCGAACGAGGCGTTGCTCTCGTTGTAGCTCAGCGCCACGCTCTCCGCGTGAGACGCCGCGTTCTTCAACAGGTTCAAGGGCTTCTTCGGAACGATGAACTGCGCGGCATCGGCGGCAGAAACATCCGTCCGGCTGTACCGTACGAGCCGGTGGGCATCGGTCGCTACGAAGCGCACGCTGTCCGGATAGAACTCAAAGAAGATGCCGCTCATCACCGGCCGCAAGTCGTCGTTTCCGGTGGCGAACAGGGTCCGATTCACCGCCATGAGCAGGGCATCCGCCGACATGTTGATGGACGTAGCCTCCTCGAGCTCGGGCAACTGCGGAAACTCGTCGCCGTTCGCTCCGGTCAACTTGTACTTGCCCGCATCCGAAATCAATTCAATGCCGAACGTTTCCGGATCCACTTTAAAAGTCAACGGAATGTCCGGGAACGCTTTCAAAATGTCCAGCAACATTTTCGCCGGAATCGCAATCGACCCCGTGTCTTCCGACTTCACCTCCACCTTGACCGTCATGGTCGTTTCCAAATCACTCGCTGAAATCACGGCCTCACCCGGTGCCACTTCAAACAAGAAGTTATCCAGAATGGGCAACGTGTTGTTGCTGCTGAGGACTCCACTCAACACGGACAGTTGGCGCAACAAGTGATTGCTCGATACGATAAAATGCATGGCTCAATAATGAAGTCCAAAGATGCTTCAACTTTGGCAAAGGCGGACTGAAATGGGCGCGAGTTTGCCCGCATTTTTTCCACATGCAACCCATTTGGTACTTCGGTGGTTTTTTGATTGGCCAAACCCGCGTGCGCCGAATGCAATAAATTGCCGGAAATTCACGAGGTTTGGGAAATAGAAACTACTCCACCATGAAACTACACGCCTTGCTCTTTTTGGCCAGCATGGGACTCTCCACGCTCGCCTTCGCTCAATCCGACAGCTACGTCGGCACGATCACGGAAACCGCTGTGGATTTGACCATCTCCACCAGCACCACGCGGGATCAACTCGCGCGCATGCAAAAGGACCTGCACGAGCAAGGCCTTTCCTTCCGATACGACAACATCAATTGGATCAATGGGGAACTGGTGTCCATCCAAGTCGGCCTCAAGGACCCCAACACCGGCACATCGCAAGTGTTCATGACCGAGGACCTCGGGGGCAGCACCTCTGCCATCCGCGTGTTCATGGACCGCACCGAAGGCGCACCGACGCCTATTTACATCGGCGAGGCGAACGCCAAGCAGTAAGCTACGCGTTCAGCACCGCATCGCGCACCCGCACCACCTCGATGGAGCGGGCGCAGGAAAAATGCCCTTCGGGGCATTTTTTGTGTCCGTGTGCGCCGCAGGGGCGACAGGCCAAGGTTTCCTCGGTCTCGATGATGGCACTCCCGGGAGTGAGCGGGCCAA
>CBFHPD010000245.1:0-4250 GCA_965657495.1 uncultured Flavobacteriales bacterium | reverse complement strand
CAGCGCGGGAGAATCCCTAGGCGCCGCCGAACCCGGCTACGACAACGCCCTCAAGTACTTCATCAACGCCCAAAGCTGGTCCCAAAAAGAGGACATCCCCATGTTCTACTTCTCGGCCTTCGACGAGGGCTGGAAGGTCGGCGCCGAAGGCAGCGTCGGCGCCTTCTGGGGCCTCTGGGACGCCCACGAGCACCGGAAGTTTTAAGGCCGCGACCCAATTTCTGCGCGTTTCGCGTCGTTGAAGGAGAGGTTTACAACCGACCCATGACCCGCCTCCTCACCGCCCTCCTCCCGCTCTTGCTCGCTTACACCCTTGTCGTCGTCGGCAACGAATGGGAACGGGCACAACTCGGTGCCCCGGAAGGGACGAAGATCCACGGTCTCGGAACGGCCACGGAATGCGGGTGGGGGTGCCACAACGCCACGAGCTCGCACTGCCTCGGCCGTCATGACGGATTGTCGCCGGCCTTTCGGGAGGCGATCCGCCCGGCGTACGATGGCATCGTGAATGGGCTGCACGCAACGGGCAGCTACCAGCTGGCGAACTTGGTGCTGCTGGCGGCAGTTTGGCCGTTGCTGCTATCGGTGGGGACGATGCGGATGGTCCGGCTAGCGTTTCGGCCGGGCCGCTGGCTTGGGGTCGTGGCGTGGGGCGCGGCGGCGGCGGCCGTTGGGAGCTTGGCCTTCCTTTACACGGGCAGCGACCTGTATGCCTACTTGACGGACTTCACGCTAACGCTCGGGAGGGCACTGGGTTGGTCGTATTACGACGTGAACGGGATGATTTTCGTGGTGGCGTGGCCGGCTTGGACGGGGGTTGTGGCGGTCGGGTGGCCGGTTTTGGAGGGGTGGCGATGGATGCGGCGGGGTGAGGCGGGAGCCGTCAACGGACGATGACGAACCGTTGGAGGGGGTGGCCGGGGACCCGGACGGCGTAGACTCCGGCGGACCAAGTGGAGAGGTCGATGTGCGGGTGGGTGCCGGTGAGGTGGGTTTGGCCTGAAGCAACGTGGAAGATTTCCCACGGCTTGCCCGCAGCAGCAATGACGAGGTGATCGGACGTGGGATTCGGGTAGACCTTGAGCGCAGGAGTCGGCAACTCGGGCACCGCGACTGCGGCCTCGCCCCACGCTCCTGACACGAGCGTGCAGCCGGCCACGGTGAGGGCGACCACCGCGCCCTCGACCGGCGTTTCCAACGTGAGCCCGGTGCCGATGGCCACGCCCTCGTGCCACCACGTGTAGGAACCTGGCGCCGGCAAACCCAGCGCCACCGCCTGCAAACCGCCGGGCGATTCGGCGATGAACAACTCCACGCCGCCTAAACACGGTGCAAAGTGCGCCTCGAACGTGTCGTCCGCCGTCAACGCCGCCTGCAAAAACGGAGCGCCCTCGTCAAACCAGTCCGCATCCCCGTGCACGCCACACGACCAGCCGGTGAAGCCGAAGCCCGGGGCCGGTTCAGCGGCCAACGTGACCGGGCACTCCCCGAAGTATTCCCCCGACCACGCCGGCCACGCGCCGGGCAATCCGTTTGCGGCAACCGAACCGCCAGCAACCGGTGACCACGTTGTGGTGACCTGCTTCGCGGACGACCACCCGAACGCGCCGCGCAGGTGCTCCCGGGAAGCCGGCACCCGGGCCGCGTTGTGCGACGCAATGCCCTCCACCTTGCTGAACCACTCGTCCATGCTCACCGGACTGCCCCACCGCTCGATGTGCCGCGGCATCACCAGCGTCACCCCTTCCGCCGCAGCGAAGACCGCCTCGGAGAAGGCGTCCGGTTCGAACACCGAATTCAGCAAGTCGCAGTACCGGGAGGCGAAGCCGCAACGGAAGGTCGGTTGGTTGAGGAAGGCCTCGAACAGGTCGCTGTGGAGCGACGGGTAGGGCGGGTTGAGGGCGGACTGGAGAGAATTGAAGGACGGCGGCGTGCCCCACGCGCCGAAGCACGCATCGAGGTCGAACAGGACGTAGCGCCACGGGCCACGCACGGCGGCGTCGCGGAAGAATTTCAGGTTCTTGAGGCCCCAATCGGCGGAGAGCCAGTCCACGTTTTGGCCATGGATTTCGAAAATGAAGTAGTCCATGTAGGCCGGCACATCGAAGGTCGCTTGGAAGGCCGACGCGAACGCCGCACCCTCGAGCGCAAGGAGCGGCGACGTGGACACCTCGAAGGCCGAACGCGGTCCCTGCAGCGGCTCCCACTGGTTCGCCAGGTCCGGATGCGTGATGCCATACGTGTCCGCGATCCAGCGCTCGTCCGTCTTTTCGCGGGCGCCGTAGAGGCCCCAGTACGCGCCGTTCAGCCACAGCTCCATGGGCTGCCATGCACCGGCCGGCGCGTCGGTGTGGCTCAGGGCGAGGTTGCTGAGCAATCCGTCCTGGATTTTGCTCATCCAGCTGGATTGGCCGCCGTTGCGGAAGTTGAGGTTGTTGAAGCGGGTGAGGCCGGGGCGGACTTCGGGGAAGAGCTCGGGGCCGTCGAGGTCGCCGGTGAAGCGGTTCTTGAAGTCGAGCCGGAAGGATTTTTGGGGTTCGCCGCGCGACCAGCCACCGTGGATTTCCAGGTCGAGTTCAGCGGCAGCGAGGGGCGTGGCGGCGGCGTTGAACCACTCGGACCGGCTGCGCCGCGACCAAGGTTGCCAGAAGTTCGCGCCGAGGAACGGGTAGTCGGGGGCGGCGCCTGGGCCGAGGACGTAAATGCCGGTTTCCCAGTCCCAGAGGTGGTCCGGGTTCGTGGTGATGCTGGCGAACGGGACGATGGGGGCGTCGTTGCGGCGGATGTACGTGCGGGTGACCGTGCGGCCGGGGTGGGCGTCGCCGGTTTCGGAGAAGGCTCGAACCGAGAGGACGGCGGTTTCGGTCAGGCTGAGGTCGGTGAGCAGGGGGTCGGTGGGGCCGGGTTCGCTTCCGTCGAGGGTGTAACGGAGGACGGTGCCGGGGGCGGAAGGGGTGATGGGGGTGCCGTCGTCGGGGAACCAGCCGGACGGGGGCGACACGTGCGGGGTCTCAGCGATGGCCGGGAGGCAGGGTCCGGCATTGGGGGCGCCCGGCGTGGGGGTGCTGAAGACGCAGGTGGCGAAGGGTTGCGGCGCCGGGCGGCCGAACGACAGGGGGTGGGTGAGGCCGTCGGGGAGGGTGATGGCGTCGAGGAGTTCGCCGCCGGCGGTCGAGAGGATGACCGGTTCGCCGGGGCGCAATTTGAAGCTCGCGTGCACGGGGTCCGCAGGCGGGGCGAGCCAGCTCGGCAGGGGCGTGAGGCCGCCGGGGGGCAGCGCGCTCAGGCCGAGGGCGAGGAACGGCCGGGCACTGAGGTCGCTCGAAGTGGCGCTGACGTTGTGCACTTGGACCGCGAACGTGTTGGTGCCGGGCACGAGGTAGCGGGCCAAATCCACCACCACCGCCCCCGGCGTCCCCCCCGCCACCAGCTCCGCCTCCGCCGCCCACAGCGGCACCACCCCCGCACCCACCACCGACAGCCCCGCCAGGTTCTCCGACCGCGCCACTTCCCGTCCATTCACAAAGGCCACAAACGCGTCGTCCGCATCCACCGCCACCAGCCCCATCACCACGGCCTCCGGATCGTCCACCTCGAAGTCACGCCGGAGGTACACCGCCCCGGTGCCCGCCGGCAAATCCGTTGCGTGGTCGCCGTCCCCGTAACCGAAGCCGCCCGTGCCCTGCGCCCACCCCGCGGGGTCGAAGCCGGGCTCGCGCCAAGCGGGAGGGGGCAACTCGGTTTGGTAGAAAAAGGTTTGGCCCTCCTCCACCACGCAATCCCAATGCGCCACCACGCTCGCCGCACGGCCCGAAGCCGCCACCGCCAACACCTCCCCCGGCGCCAGCTCCACCCCCGCCGGAAACGTCCACGCCGCCCAATCGTCCGGGTCATCCGACAAGTGCATCCCCGCCAAATCCACCGGCTCCGCCCCCACATTCCGCAACTCCACCCAATCGCAATCCGCCCCCGCCGCGTCCAGCAGCCCCCCAAACGCCCCCACTTCGTTCACCACGACCTGCTGCCCCCAAACCGGCGCACACCAAGCACTCCACCACACGAGCCAAATCATCCGATGCATGTCCTCAAATTTAAGGCACCCCGTAACTTGCGCGGCATGCGCCCCCTGCTCTTCTTCACCGTGCTCCTCGCCCTCGGCTGCCGAGAAACCGCCGTTGAACCCGCCGGGCCCACGGCCCCGCTGCCCGTCGCAAAGACGAACCCCCTGCCCGTGCTCATGCACTACATGC
>CBFHPD010000244.1:0-6172 GCA_965657495.1 uncultured Flavobacteriales bacterium | reverse complement strand
CCCCGTTCAGAAGGTGTTCACCATCCGTAACGGCAAGAAGGTCAGCAAGGAAACGAACATGTTTCCGGGCTACGTGTACATCGAGGCCGCGTTGGTAGGAGAGGTGCCTCACCTGATCCGCAATGTCACGGGGGTCATCGGATTCCTTGGTGCTGAAAAGCGCGGGGACCCCTTGCCTGTGCGCCAAAATGAGATGAACCGGATCTTGGGTGTCATCGACGACATGGTCGATGCCGAAGAGGAAATCAACATCCCATTCAAGGTGGGCGAGGCAGTGAAGGTGACCGACGGTCCGTTCAATGGCTTCACCGGCAACATCGAAGAGGTAAACGAAGACAAGAAGAAACTGAAGGTAATGGTCAAAATCTTCGGGCGGAAGACGCCGGTGGAGTTGGGTTACCTGCAGGTTGAAAAAGAATAAATTGGAACAGACAGCCTGGGCGGTCGCAATGTCCCTTTAATGCTTCCCTTTGCGCGTGTCGAGGACTGTTCAATATATACATGAATAATGGCTAAAGAAGTAGCTGGACTCATCAAACTGCAAATTCGCGGTGGTGCTGCTAACCCATCACCTCCCGTCGGACCGGCTCTCGGTGCGAAGGGGGTGAACATCATGGAGTTCTGTAAGCAATTCAATGCTCGGACCCAAGATAAAGCTGGGAAAGTATGCCCCGTGGTCATCACAGTTTACAATGACAAGTCGTTTGACTTCGTCATCCGCACGGCCCCTGCCGCTGTTCAACTCATGGAAGCTGCCAAATTGAAAGGTGGATCAAGTGAGCCGAACCGGAAGAAGGTCGCGAAAGTGAATTGGGATGCCGTCCGCGTGATTGCAGAAGACAAGATGGCCGATCTGAACTGTTTCAGCGTAGAATCCGCTATGCGGATGGTAGCTGGTACGGCGCGGAGCATGGGCATCGTTGTCGAAGGTGAACGACCCTTCTAACGTCAGAAAACGCGCAAAATGGGACGATTAACTAAGAACCAAAAGGCCATTGCCGAGAAGTTCGACGCTGACAAAGCGTATTCGCTGTCGGAGGCTTCTTCCCTCGTGAAGGAGTTTTCGCGCACGAAGTTCGACGCTTCTGTGGATCTGGCTGTGCGCCTCGGCGTAGACCCGCGTAAAGCGAATCAAATGGTGCGTGGCGTTGTTTCCCTTCCTCATGGAACGGGTAAGGACGTGCGTGTCTTGGTGTTGTGCAACCCTGACAAAGAGCAGGAGGCAAAAGACGCCGGTGCTGATTTCGTGGGACTTGACGAGTACGTGACGAAGATCAAGGAGGGTTGGACCGACGTGGATGTAATCATTACCACCCCCCAGGTCATGGGCAAGGTTGGTGCACTGGGCCGTATCCTCGGACCTCGTGGACTCATGCCGAATCCCAAATCGGGAACCGTGACCATGGAAGTTGGCAAGGCTGTGACAGAAGTGAAGTCGGGTAAGATTGACTTCAAAGTGGACAAGTATGGCATCATCCATGCTTCAGTTGGGAAGGCGTCTTTCGATTCAAACAAAATCGAAGAGAATGCCCAAGAGCTGATTTCTACTTTGATGCGGTTGAAGCCGGCTGCCGCAAAAGGTACCTATGTGATGAGCATCGTTATGAGCTCGACCATGGGACCTGGTATTCGCGTGGACTTGAAAACTGCAATCGCTTGATTGCCTAACGTGAGAAACTATGACTCGAGCAGATAAAAATCTCCTGATCGAAGAGCTCTCTCAGGTATTGGCAGAGCGTAACGTGGTCTACTTGGCCGATGCGTCAGGAATGAACTCAACGCAAACGACGAATTTCCGTCGGGAGTGTTACAGCAAAGGCATTACCGTGCGTGTGGTGAAAAACACGTTGCTTCGGAAGGCCATGGAGCAAGTTGAAGGCAAGGACTTCAGCGAGCTTTTTGGAACCTTGAAGGGGCAAACGGTCCTGATGACCTCAGAGGTAGGAAACATTCCTGCTAAGGTGATCAAGGAAATCCGCAAGAAGCAGGAAATGCCACTCCTGAAAGCCGCTTATGTCGAAGCAGCTTGTTTCATCGGTGACAACCAATTGGACGCATTGTCGTCCATCAAGTCGAAGGAAGAGGTCATCGCGGACGTTGTGGCATTGCTGCAATCGCCTGCGAAGAATGTCCTCGGAGCTTTGCAATCCGGTGGTCACACGATTTCTGGTTTGGTTAAGGCCCTCGAAGAGCGGGGTGCTTAATCGCTATCCATCATCATTACGAACAACTCAAAAACACGAACTATGGCTGATTTGAAAGCAATGGCCGAAGAGCTGGTTAACTTGACCGTTAAGGACGTCAACGAACTGGCTAACATCCTCAAAGAAGAATACGGCATTGAGCCCGCTGCTGCTGCTGTTGCAGTCGCTGCAGGTGGCGCAGGCGGAGACGCTGGCGCTGCTGAAGAGAAGAGCGAATTCGATGTCATCTTGAAGTCTGCCGGCAGCGCGAAACTCGCTGTTGTGAAGGCTGTGAAGGAATTGACCGGTCTCGGGTTGAAAGAGGCGAAGGAAATCGTCGACGGTGCACCTGCTCCTATCAAGGAGGGGGTTGCGAAGGACGAGGCTGAAGCCTTGAAAACTCAACTCGAAGAAGCCGGTGCAGAAGTTGAGCTCAAGTAAGCACAACTGCTGAACCTATTTTAAGGTCCAGGTGGGGAGCAGGTCCCCGCCTGGACCTCTTTTGCCTTATCTGAACCTGCATCACCACCGCCGTCTGTTCTCACCCTTGATTGCATTGCACCATGACCTTGGTGAAAACCCCAAAACCGGAGCGTTTCAGCTTCACATCAGTTGAGTTGCCTGCGGATCGTCCAGATTTCTTGGACATCCAATTGCGCTCCTTCCAAGAGTTCTTCCAACTGGAGACCAACCCCGAAAATCGCGAGAAGGAAGGGTTGTTTAAGGTATTCAGCGAGAACTTCCCCATCTCCGATACGCGAAACCAATTCGTGCTGGAGTTCCTCGATTACTTTGTCGATCCTCCACGGTACAGCATTCAAGAATGCATCGAACGTGGCCTCACTTACAGCGTGCCGCTTAAGGCGAAGTTGAAGCTCTATTGCACCGATCCGGAGCACGAGGATTTCGAAACGATTGTTCAGGACGTCTACCTCGGAACCATTCCGTACATGACGCCGCAGGGTTCATTCGTTGTCAACGGTGCCGAGCGGGTTATTGTAAATCAATTGCACCGCTCGCCTGGCGTATTCTTTGGACAAAGCCGCCACGCGAACGGAACAAAGCTCTACAGCGCTCGGATCATCCCATTCAAGGGTTCGTGGATTGAATTCGCCACGGACATCAACAGCGTGATGTACGCATACATCGACCGGAAGAAAAAGTTGCCGGTCACCACGTTGCTCCGTGCGATCGGTTACGAGACAGACCGGGATATCCTCGATATTTTCGATTTGGCTGACGAGGTGAAGGTGAGCAAGGCCGGCTTGAAGCGGGTCATCGGTCGCCGCTTGGCGGCGCGTGTTTTGCGCACATGGGTAGAGGATTTCGTGGATGAGGACACCGGTGAGGTGGTGAGCATCGAGCGGAATGAGGTGATTTTGGATCGGGAGACGGAGCTCGAGAAGGACCATGTGGAGTTGATTTTGGAGTCTGGTGCGAAGACCATCATCTTGCACAAAGAGGACATCAACCAGGCGGACTACGCCATCATCTACAACACCCTTCAGAAGGACAGCTCGAACTCCGAGAAGGACGCAGTGGAGTACATCTACAAGCAACTGCGGAATGCTGAGCCACCAGATTTGGAAACGGCTCGTGGAGTGATTGACAAGTTGTTCTTCTCTGAACAGCGCTACGATTTGGGCGAAGTCGGTCGTTTCCGGATCAACCGGAAATTGGGGATTGAGGATGATGTGCAAGACCGCACGCTGACCACCGCGGACATTTTAAAGATCATCAAGTACTTGTTGGACTTGGTGAATTCAAATGCGGACGTGGACGACATCGACCACTTGTCGAACCGCCGCATCCGGACGGTGGGCGAGCAGCTCTACAACCAATTCGGCGTCGGTTTGGCGCGGATGGCGCGGACCATTCGAGAGCGCATGAACGTCCGTGACAACGAGGTGTTCACGCCGACTGATTTGATCAACGCAAAGACGTTGAGCTCCGTGATCAACAGCTTCTTCGGTACGAACCAGCTGTCGCAATTCATGGACCAAACCAACCCCTTGAGCGAGGTGACGCACAAGCGACGCATCTCTGCGCTCGGACCGGGTGGTTTGTCACGGGAGCGAGCAGGTTTCGAGGTGCGTGACGTACACTACACCCACTACGGCCGCTTGTGCACCATTGAGACGCCTGAAGGACCCAACATCGGATTGATCAGCTCCTTGTGTGTTTATGCGAAGGTGAACCGCCTCGGCTTCATCGAGACGCCCTACCGCAAGGTTGAGAACGGAAAAGTATCGACCGATCCCGGTGATGTCATCTACCTCAGTGCAGAGGAGGAGGACACGCACTTGATTGCCCAGGCGAATGCACCGGTGACCAAAGACGGAAAGTTCGAGAATGCCATTGTCAAGGCGCGTTTGGAAGGGGATTTTCCTCAGGTGGCGCCGGAAGACTTGCACCTCATGGACGTGGCTCCGAACCAGATTGCATCCATTGCCGCATCGTTGATTCCGTTCTTGGAACACGATGATGCGAACCGTGCGCTCATGGGATCCAACATGATGCGCCAGGCGGTGCCGCTCATGCGTCCCGATGCGCCGATTGTCGGAACAGGCATTGAGCGCGGTGTTGCGGAAGATTCCCGCGTTTTGCTGCGTGCGGAAGGGGACGGCGTGGTGACGTATGTGGACTCCAACGAGGTCCACATCCAATACGACATGGACGAGTCCGACCGCTTGGTGTCGTTCGACGATGACACGGTGGTGTACCCGGTGACGAAGTTCATGCGTACGAACCAAGGCACGTGTGCGAACCTCCGTCCATTGGTGACGAAAGGACAGAAGGTGGAGAAGGGCCAAATCCTGGTAGAAGGCTACAGCACGGACAACGGTGAATTGGCGTTGGGCCAAAACATGATGGTCGCCTTCATGCCGTGGAAAGGGTTCAACTTCGAGGATGCCATCGTGATTTCAGAACGCGTGGTGCGCGAAGATGTCTTCACTTCCTTGCACATCGACGAGTATGTCCTCGAAGTGCGGGACACGAAGCGCGGTGTGGAAGAACTCACCAGCGACATCCCGAACGTTTCTGAGGAAGCGACGAAGGACCTCGACGAGCACGGTTTGATCCGCATCGGCGCAGAAGTCAAAGAGGGCGACATCCTCATTGGTAAAATCACGCCGAAGGGAGAATCTGACCCAAGCCCAGAAGAAAAGCTCTTGCGCGCCATCTTCGGTGACAAGGCGGGCGACGTCAAGGACGCATCCCTGAAAATGCCTCCTTCCGGCCAAGGTGTCGTCATCGACAAGAAGCTCTTCTCCCGTGCCATCAAGGACCGCAAGTCCAAGGCCGCAGACAAGGCGATCCTGGAGAAAATCGACAAGGAATTCGACGTAGAAGCCGCTGACTTGAAGAAGGTGTTGGTCGACAAGCTGATGAAGCTTGTGGGCGGAAAGGTCTCTCAAGGCGTCAGCAACTTCTACAAGGAAGAGCAAGTGAAGAAGGGAGTGAAGTTTACTCAGCGCATCCTGGGCAGCCTCGACTACCTCACCATCAACAGCGATGGCTGGGTCCGCGACGAGGACACCAACGCGTTGGTTCGCCGTTTGGTGCACAACTTCCACCTCAAGTACAACGACTTGCTTGGCGCTTACAAGCGGAAGAAATTCCAAGTGACCGTCGGCGATGAGCTGCCAAGCGGCATCATCAAGCTGGCGAAGGTCTACGTGGCCAAGAAGCGCAAGCTGAAAGTGGGGGACAAGATGGCCGGACGCCACGGGAACAAGGGCATTGTGGCGCGGATTGTCCGCGCAGAGGACATGCCGTTCCTCGAGGATGGCACGCCGGTGGACATCGTCTTGAACCCGCTGGGCGTTCCTTCTCGGATGAATTTGGGGCAGATTTACGAAACGGTGTTGGGCTGGGCCGGCCAAAAATTGGGCCGGACCTACGCGACGCCGATTTTCGACGGTGCAACGCTCGACCAAATCACCGATATCACCAACGAGGCCGGCGTGCCGGAATGCGGTGTGACC
>CBFHPD010000243.1:0-1443 GCA_965657495.1 uncultured Flavobacteriales bacterium | reverse complement strand
ACTCGGATCTAAAGTTTAGGAAACTTCTATTCTATCCATTGAACTACGGGGCCAAGGTGGGCGGCCGTCCAAAACGTGCCGCGCGCCGGGAGGCAAAATTAAGCGTTCCCCGCGGGAATCTCGTTGACCTTGTAAAGCAGGTGGCGGCGGTCTTGAACATCCCGCTCCCGCGTAATGAACGGCACCTGGTAACGGCGCTCAAAGGCGGCGTTCATCCTGCGAATCGCCCGGGCGCGCCGGCTTCTTGACGAATCATCGCTGACACCTTCACCGATGCCCAACAGGAGGTTCATCTCCTGCGCATTCAACAGCCGTTTGTCTTGGGCCAACAGGTACAGCACCAGCTCCCAGTCGGCCTCATCCTCGGCCCCGGACACCGCAGGAGCCGCCGGCCTCGCCACCACCTCCTCAACGGGCACCACCGGCTCCACCACCTCACGGCTGCGGACATACCACGTTCCGGTTCCCCCCAACAGCAACACCCCGATCAACCACCACACCAGAGCGGAAGAAGCCATTTCGTCTTCATCCCCAAAGAAATCCGTGGCCTTGCCCTTGCTGAACTCCGCCTCGAGGTCCATATGCTGGTGCCGCCATTGTCCGTCCGGGCCGCGGCTGAGCCAAAAAATTTCCGCATCCCGTCCTCCGTGGGCCTGGAATTTGGGCATTTCGGAAAACGAATACCCTGTCAGTTCAACAAACTTGCCCGACTCCGGGTGGAAAATGCCCCCCGTGCCGACCCCATAAATGACGGCATATTCCCCAACCGAAAAGACGCGGAAATCACCCAAACGCCGGAGCAATCGGGGGTGAATGTTGCCCACCCGGCGCCACTCCATGGTGAGGAAATCCAATTCCCATACCACGGACTCCATCCCCTCATCACTCCCCAAGGCCTGAGCCAAACTCCCCAACACCATCCACGCATTTCCATTGCGCTCAACCACCCGCCGGGCAGTAATGGCTGGCGGCTCATCTCCGATGACCTTCACCAAATCCCACCCCATCAAGACATTGAACACAAACAAATTGGAATGCTCCCGATAAATCCCGGTCCCCCCCAAAGTGTGCAACTTGCCTTGCCGCATCGCCGCATAGGCGCGCTGATTTACCCCCACTGTTTGTTCCATGGAACGTGAGCGCGAACCGGTGTTCCAGCTGACCGCATCGTGCCGGCCATCGACCCAGAACACCGTGTCCAACCCAAAGAACCAATGGGCCAAATCGCCATTCGCGTCTCCCAGCCTCACCCAATTCATCCGCAACTCATCCAACACCGGAAGCAAGGTCGTGTCACGCAATTCACGGATGATGCGATCGGCATCACGTTCCACCTCTTCTCCCCCTGAAAGCCACGTTCCTTGCGCAATCCCGATGGACACGAACATCATCGCCACCGCCGCGCAAACCACCCGTGATAAGCGGTGAACCTCACGCGTCAGT
>CBFHPD010000242.1:0-22360 GCA_965657495.1 uncultured Flavobacteriales bacterium | reverse complement strand
GTACTCCACTTCGATTTCAAAGTCGCCCGCATCGTCGTATTTGCGGTAGGCGCTCACGAACGCATTGTCCGCGGCATCGAAGACGTTCAAAAGCCCCTGGTGCATCGGCATGCCAGCCCGCATGATGGTCGCCAGCACCGGCTGTGCAGCCAAGGCCACCCCCTTCGCATCGCCGAGCGGCGTCACCACTTCGGTCGAGGTATAGGCGAGCGTTGGGGCAATCGCGTGGGCTAGGCATTCCCCTACCCGCTCGAGGTTGCGACGAAAGCGCATGCGGTCGGTTTGGATGGCCAGGTCGCGCAACTCGGCGACATACACCCCGAGCATGCCGGGGGACTTGGAAAGGTCCTGAATCATACCTCCAAGGTACACAGCGAAAGGGCTCAGCGGAGTGATGCGGGCCGCTCGAGGATCAAGGTTTGGTAAAATTGGCGCCACGGCTCCCATTCCCCTCTTCCCGCGAAGGTTTCGTTGTGCCAAATCGTCACCACATCGCCCCCGACGTCCACCGCCGCCTGCGCACCGCGCCAGACCCGCTCCAACGTTTCTTCCCCCGCCGTCCACCCCAAGTACCTCCCGAGCGTCGCCTCCATCACGAGGACGGGATGCACCCGCAGCGGCAACCGGCGTTCAGCAGCCAAATCGTAGGCCGTGAACGGCCGCGCCATGCCTGCCCGGAATCCCATTTGGTCCGCATACCCCATGCTCCAATCCTCCCGCAAGCCTGCGGCGACCAGTGCCGGCCACGCCCGCCGGGCATCGTGCAACAGGTAATGCTGGCGCGCATGGGCAACCTCACGGCCCACGACCGCTCGCAGCCGCCCCGCCTCCCGGCGAATCCGCTCCAGATCGCCATGGCTTGCATATCCCGGATGGATGCCCACCAGGGCCTGGCTTTCCACGCGGTGGATGGCCTCCGCCAACCCATTTGAGCCAAATGGCAACCCTTCATCGTGGGGGCCCCGGTCCGCCATCAGAAAGAAAAACACGCTTTCTACGCCGCCGCGCTTGTGCAGTTCGAGCAGTTCCGCATAGGTATCGAACGGGTCCTTTTTCTGTCCCCGCACCACGGCCCAGCGCTCTGCTAACCGCGACCAGGCGCCGTCCACCACGTCCTTCCCAAACCCCGCCAGCACCCGCCACGGGGGCTTGCCGCGGAAGGCCAGGGCGTTGTCCACGTCGATGGTGGCGTACCACGTGGAAGAACGTGGTGCGGGATTTGGCAAGCCCCGTTCAGCGGCCCAAGCGCGCACCACCAGCTCCACCACCGGCACCTCCAGCACCCCCGTTCGAGCCGCCCACGAGGCCGACCCCATGAAACGCCCGTGCGCATCGCGTCCCGCCTCAGTCCATTCTTCCATGCGCGTCACCACCCAAAAAGCAAAGGCGAACACGTCCAGTTCGCCACCTGCGGCATACGGCAATTCCCACCCCTTCCAAGTCCCCATCGGCGGGTCCGTCACCACCTCCTTCCCCGCCAGGAGTCCCTCTGTCCGCACCGAAATGTCCCCAGGCTCTTCCGTCCATTCCCACGCGAGTCCCAGCACCTCGCCCACCACCAATTCCACGGCATACCCATGCCGTTCGGTGCGCGAGTCCGCTGCCAACTCCACCGTCACCATCGCGCCTGGCTCAACGTTGTTGCGACCTCCTGCGCGGCCTGACCTGCACCGTATAAGCCGACGGCGGGCGGGACCGCTTGGCCTGCCCACTGCCATGCACCGGCGAGTCCCTCCGGCTCACCGCACAACCGCACTGCGCCAGCCGCTACCAATTCCGTCCATTCGGTGACCGGCCGTGCGACGATGCACGGCTTTTGGAAACCGTACGCCTCCTTCTGGAGCCCACCGGAGTCCGTGATGACCGCCTCCACGCGCTGCAATGTGGCGATCAAATCCGCATAGCCCAACGGCGGCAACAGCTCAAATCCCCATCCCGCCAACACCTGTGGCCAATCCGGCCCCCACACCCGCTCGCACACCGCCGCCGTACGCGGGTGCACTGGAAAATGCACGTGCTGACCCAAGCCAGCAATGCCCTCCATCCACCGCCGCAACCGTTCCGGCTCGTCCACATTCGAAGGCCGGTGCAACGTCAGCAGCACGCCCTCCGGTTTTTCACTGCGCGACCCTTGCTCCTGGGCCATCCACCAAGCGGTGTCCCATTGCAAATCGCCTGTGCGGTGTACCCCATTCACAATCCCCTCCTGCGCCAAATTCCGCACCGCCTCATCCGTGGGACAAAACAACCACCGCGCCACATGATCGGTTAGCACGCGGTTCACTTCCTCGGGCATGGCCCGGTCATACGACCGCAATCCCGCTTCCACATGGGCAAGGGGCAGGTTCATCCGCGCAGCCACCCACGCCCCCGCCCACGTGGAATCCGTGTCGCCGTATACCAACAAGGCTCCCGGCTGCTCCCGCTCCACCACCTCGGCGATTCCCGCCACCATCTCCCCCATCCGGGCTGCAATTCCAGTGGCTTGCAGGTGCAACCGGTGCGCCGGTTCGGCCATCCCCAACTCGCGAAAAAACACGTCACTCATCGCCTCATCGTAATGCTGCCCCGTGTGCAACACCACCTCTTCAATGCCCCACTTCGCATCTTGCAAGGTCCGGCTCAGCGCCGAAGCCTTGATGAATTGGGGCCGCGCCCCCACGATGGTCAACAATTTTCGCATGCCAGCAAGTTACGCACCGGCTTGTCCGGTTCACAGTGCCCCGTCATCGGCAAAACTGAAATATCCGTGCTGGGTGACGATCACATGATCCAACACCGGCAGGTCCAAATACTGGCCCGCGCCCCGCATGTTCGCCGTCAACCGCCGGTCGGCCGCACTCGGGGACCGGTTGCCCGAAGGGTGGTTGTGCACCAAGATCAACGCCGCAGCCCGCAACGCAAGCGCCTTCCCAAAGATCACCTTCGGGTCGGCCACGGTCCCCGACAAGCCTCCCCGCGAAATGCACACCTCCGCTAGCACCGCGTTCGAACGGCGCAAGCAGACCACCCAAAACTCCTCGTGTCCCAAATCCCCCAACCGGTGATTGAACCGCACAAACACATCCCGCGCGGAAGAAATCTTCACCGGCGTGCCCTCCGACGACGGTTGCGCCCGCCTGCGCCCCAACTCCATCGCCGCCGCCAACCCCACTGCCCGCGCCGCACCGATGCCATGCACCAACTCGTACGCCTCAGGCGGCATCCGCCCCAAATCCGCCAATTGCCCTCCCGCGAGGGCGAGCAACTCCTCAGCCACATGCAGTGCCGAACGCCCCGCTGGCCCGGTTCGAATCAAAATCGCGAGCAGCTCCGCATCCGAGAGCGCCGCTGGCCCCTCCACCATCAACCGTTCGCGCGGCATCATTGCCGACAAATCCACGCCCATCTCCTTCACCTCGTTCATAAGCTTGTCCTTTCGGCGGCCCCCCGCGCACCCTTGCGCAAAAAAAAGGCCCCCTGTTTCCAGGAGGCCGAATATCAGGAAGCCATAAGCTTATCCCAACTTCGCTACATGAACGGCGAGGCTGGATTTAAGGTTGGCAGCTTTGTTCTTGTGGATGATGTTCGTCTTCGCCAAGCGATCGAGCATCGAGCTCACCTTCGGGAGGGCCTCGGCCGCTTCCTTGGCGTCGGTCATCGCGCGCAAGTCGCGGACGGCGTTACGCGCCGTCTTGTGGTAGTAACGGTTGCGAGCGCGCTTCTTCTCGTCGGAACGGATGCGCTTCAGAGCTGATTTGTGATGAGCCATTTTCTGTTCTCCTCGTTTAAGGGAGGGCAAATATAGTCCTTTTTCTATTCACGCCAAACCTTTTCCACCAAATCCTGTTCACACCCACAGAAAAAAAGAAGGGCGCACCCCTGCGCCCTCCCATCCTAACAATCTACTTGCATCCATTCGTTGAATGAATACGTCGCGAACATAGGGATTTAACACATATAACCATCATGCGCTTCGACGAATTGATATATCTTGAGGACAAGGCCGAAGAACACCCTTATCCAACGCCAATCATCCGCTCACCCCCCCGCACGTGTTACATTTAGGCACCAAAATCCGCGTCATGTTGGAACTCCCCCACCGCCTCCGCGCCCTCACCTGGGCAGGGCTGTTGATTTGCGGCGCGCAAAGCGCCTCGAGCCAAGCGTTGTTCACGGACGTGTCCGAGCCCAGCGGACTCGGCGGCAGCCCGGGCTTCCACCACGCCATCGCCCTGGCGGATTACGACGGAGACGGGCTGCTCGACATTTACATCGGCACCCGGCTTGGCCCCAACCGGTTGTTCCGCAACTTGGGAAACATGCAGTTCGAGGAGAAGGCCAGCGCTGCTGGGGTCGCGGACATGGGGAACACGATGTCGGCGATTTGGGTGGACGTGGACAACGATGGGGACCCGGATTTGGCCACGGGGAACAGCAACGGGGCGAACCGCTTCTACCTGAACAACGGCAACGGCACCTTCACGGATGTCACGGATGACTGGGGATTGGGGGTGATGGCGACCACGCGGAGCATCAATGCGGCGGACGTCAACGGCGACGGGTGGATCGACTTGTATTGCTCGAATTTGACAGCCCAAAACACGCTTTGGCTCAACAACGGTGGCACCGGATTCACCAACGCCACTTTCGCCTCCGGCGCCCTCGACTACGGCGTCGCCATGGGCACCATCTTCCTGGACATCGACAACGACGGCGACCAGGACCTCTACCTCACACACGACGCGAACCAAACCAACCTCCTCTACCTCAACAACGGCAACGGGGTATTCACCTCCGGCGCGGTCGCTGCAGGCCTCGACTACGAAGGCAACTGCATGGGCGTGGACGCAGCAGATGTCAACGGCGACGGCTTCCTCGACCTGTACATCTCCAACCTCTACCCCTCCGAGCTGTTCCTGTCCAACGGGGACGGTACTTACGTCGCTGCGGGTGCGGAAGCGGGAGTGGACGATACCGGCATGACGTGGGGCACCTCGTTTTTTGACTACGACCAGGACGGATTGCACGACCTCTACATCGCGAACGACTACTTGTTCAGCCCGGCCCCCAACATCCTATACCGCGGGGAGCCGGATGGCACGTTCACCAACGTCAGCGCTGGAGATGCTGTGCTCGAGCACGCGTATTCTGACAACGGCATGGCCATGGGCGACCTCGACGGGGACGGGGACCTCGACATCGTGATCGCCACGCACGGCAGCACCGGACAGCCGGGCCCCACCATTCTGCGCAACGACGCGGCCACGGGCCACGGCCTGCTGGTCCACCTCGAGGGAACGTCCTCCAACCGAGACGCCATCGGAGCGCGTGCCACCGCGTACGCCGGCGGCGTGGCCCGCATCGCTGAAGTCCACTGCGGGCGCGGATACAGCGGGGGCGCACCGCTCGACCTGCACTGGGGGCTGGGCGCATCGGACGTGGTGGACAGCTTGGTGGTGCAGTGGCCAAGCGGGGTGACGAGCACGCACGGCCCCTTGGCCGCGGACAGCGCCTACTTCTTCCTCGAACCCGGGGCGGACCCGTGGTTTTTTGAGGGGTGCACGAACGATGCGGCGTGCAACTACGTGCCGGCGGCAGTGGTGGACGATGGCAGCTGCGTGTACCCCCTGTTGGGCGAGGATTGCCAGGGCAATTTGATCGACGAGGGGGTGTCGCCGGAGACCCATTCGGTGGCCCGGATTTGGAACGAGGTGGTGCTGCACGGGGTGCGGCACGACTGGGCGCGGCCGACGGTGCATGCGCGCAACCTGTGGCACACGTCGCTGCTGATGTACGACGCGTGGGCGGCGTGGGAGCCGGACACGGTGGGGGCGCCGGCGCCCTACTTGCTAGGCCAAACCCTAGCCGGCTACACCTGCCCGTTCACCGGCCTCGAACCCGCATCCAATGCTGAAGCACGGCGGGCGGCGCAGGAAGCGACCATCAGTTACGGGGTGGCTCGGTTGATCCAGCACCGCTTTGCTGGTGCTCCACAGGCGGGGGTGATCCTGGCGGAAGTGGAGAACCGGATGGCGGATTTGGGGCATGATTTGGCCTACACGGCGACCGACTACACGTTAGGAACGCTCGAAGAACGTGCGGCGGCGCTCGGGAACTACCTCGCGCAGCAGGTCATTGCATTTGGCTTACAAGATGGATCGCACGAAGCGCTCGGCTATGCGAACACTTACTATAACGCCATCAACTGGTTCCTCGTGATGGACAACCCGGGCAACCCCAACCTCGATCACCCGAACCGGTGGCAACCGCTGCAACTCGCCGAATTCATCGACCAAAGCGGCAACCCCGCCTCCGGCTCGAACCTTGAATTCCTCAGCCCAGAATGGGGCGATGTGGTGCCCTTCAGCCTGCAACCGGAAGACATGAGCGTGTTCGAACGCTACGGCGCCCAATACCAAGTCTACCACGACCCGGGCCCGCCTCCCTACATCGAACCGGGCGTGCCCGCTGACCTCGATTCCGACTACAAATGGGGGCACACCATGACGGCTGTTTGGAGCAGCCACCTCGACCCGGCCGATGGCGTGCTGTGGGACATCTCGCCCGGGGCCATGGGACGCCTCGGGGATTACCCCACTGACGTCGCCTCCGCCCGCGCATTCTACAACCTGCTCGAAGGCGGCGTGAACGGCTCACCGGGCCATCCGCTCAACCCCGCCACCGGCGAGCCCTATGCGCCCAACCTCGTGCCCCGCGGCGACTTCAGCCGCGTCCTGGCGGAATTTTGGGCCGACGGCCCAGACTCCGAAACCCCGCCCGGCCACTGGTTCACCGTCATGAACCACGCGAACGACCAACCCGAAATGCAGCGCCGATGGCGCGGTCAAGGGCCGCTCGTTGACACCCTCGCCTGGGATGTCATGGGCTACTTCGCCATGGGTGGCGCGATGCACGATGCGGCCATCAGCGCGTGGAGCGTGAAGGGTTGGTACGATTATGTGCGCCCGGTCTCTGCCATCCGGTGGATGTCGGATCAAGGCCAAAGCACCGATCCCGAACTCCCGAACTACTCCCCCGCCGGCCTCCCGCTCGTGGAAGGCGTCATCGAGCTCATCACCGACGCCGATCCGGTCGAACTCACCGGGGAGGGCGGCGAGTGGATCAACGAGCTGAAGATCCGGGCGTGGCGCGGCCCTTCTGCAGTGGACATTCCAGCGACCGACGTGGCAGGCGTGGGGTGGATCCGAGTTGCCGAGTGGTGGCCGTACCAGCGCCCGACTTTCGTGACGCCGCCGTTTGCCGGATACGTCAGCGGCCACAGCACGTTCTCGCGGGCGGCAGCCGAGGTCCTGACCTTGATGACGGGCGATGCCTTCTTCCCCGGCGGCATGGGCGTCTTCCCCGTGGAAGCGAACGAGTTCCTGGTGTTCGAAGATGGGCCGTCCGTCAGCTTCGATTTGCAGTGGGCCACTTACCGCGATGCGGCAGACCAAAGTGCACTCAGCCGCATCTGGGGCGGCATCCACCCGCCCATCGACGACTTCCCCGGCCGCGCGATTGGCGAAACGGTGGGCATCGAAGCGTTCCTGCACGCCGAGGCCTATGCCCGGCCGCTCGACGGATGGGGCGGCGGAGCGCTCGCAGGAGATTGCCCGGGCGACTTCAACGCGGACGGGCTCCGGGGGATTCCGGACCTGCTCGTCCTGCTGCTGGAATACGGCAACGCCCCTGCCGGAGCCGGGGATTTGACGGGGGACGGGGTGTGCAGCACCGCCGACCTGATGGCGTTCTTAGCGGTCTGGGGCACCCCGTGCAATTAAGGCCGCGGACGGCCATGGACCACCACTTCGTCGAGGAACATCCACGTCGGCTCGGTGGCCGCATCGTGCCAATCCGGGCAGCGACCGGGGTTTTTCAGCTCGACGCGAACGGCCCACGCGTGGCTGTTCACGGGCGCACTCCAGCGCTCGATGCCCTGCTTGTCGTTGCGGGCGAGCGGCGCTTCCGGAAAGATTTCCACCGCTTCCCAAACATCTGAGCCGTTCACGCACCACTGCACTTCGATGCGGGCCGGATTGAAAATCCAGGCGTTCTGGTAGAGGTAGGTGTGGAAGGTGATGGAGTCGATGTGCATGGGGTCGGGCCAACTGAGGAAGACGGCCATGTCTTCACCGGACACGGCTTGCCACCGCCCGTCCCGGAAGTCGTGCGAGCCGAGGAGGCCATCGACGAGGCCGCGCTCGCCGCCGCCGGGGTAATACGGGTTGAGGGCGTGGTCGATTTGGACCGTGGGGGCAGTGAGGCCCACGTGCCCGGCTACCGGGAAGCGCGGAGGTTCGGTAAGGAGGCGGTAGCGGTGCTCGACTTCGGTCATGATTTGGCCTTCGCCTTCCACCGTGAAGGTCTCGCCCCACGCCCGCAAGGTGTCCGACTGCTGCGCCCCTTTCGGGACAAACCCCGCCACGCCCGACACCCCGCGCATCGCTGGATCCACGCGCACCTGCAGCACCCCCGTCGGCGTCACCTCCGCCGTCATTTCCACCGGCACCGTCTCGAGGCCGTAATCGATGCCCATGCGGTCCATGCGGTCATAATGCGCGTCGAGCCGATCGAGGAAGCCCTCGAAATTCCGACGCTCCGGGGCCGTCCACATCACTTCAGCAAAGGCCGTCGCCCGCGGGTACACCTTCGACTCGACGAGGTGCTGCGGGGCGTGCTCCGACCACAGGTTCACCTCGCCGCCCAGCACCCGGCCCGGTCCTCCGCTCACCTCGCCCGGGTTAAATCCGTAGACCTCCTCGAGGTCCGTGGCCTCGAGCGGGTAATCGAGGTAGCAGTGCGAGGTGGGGCTCAGGATGGCGTCGTGGCCGCTGGCGATGGCTGCGCGGGCGCCGTCGAGGCCGCGCCAGCTTTGGACGGTGGCGCCTTCGGGGAGGCCGCCTTCGAGGATCTCGTCCCACCCGATGATCTTGCGGCCGCGCTCGGCCAGCCAGTCGCCGATGCGGCCGATGAAATAGGACTGCAGCGCATGCTCGTCGGGGAGGCCGTGGGTGTGCATCCGGCGTTGGCATTTGGCGCACGCTTCCCACCGCACCTTCGGCGCCTCGTCCCCACCGATGTGGATGTACTCCGACGGAAACAGCTCCAGCACCTCCGTCAGGACCTGCTCGAGGAAGGCGAACGTCTGCTCATCGCCCGCGCAATAAATGTCCTTGTACACCCCCCAATCATTCGGCACCGGCAGCGCCTCGCCCGTGCACCCGAGCTCCGGATACGCCGCAAGGGCCGCCCGGCTGTGGCCCGGCAATTCGATTTCGGGGATAATGGTGATGTGCCGCTGCGCCGCGTATTCGACAAGGTGGCGGATGTCCTCCTTCGTGTAGAACCCGCCGTGCGTGCTGCCGTCGTCTTCGGTCCGCCAAGCGCCGGTTTCCGTCAGCTTGGGATAGGCTTCGATTTGGATGCGCCACCCTTGATCTTCCGTGAGGTGCCAGTGGAGGGTGTTGAATTTGTGGAGGGCCAAACCGTCCAAGACCTGCTCCACGAACGCCACTTCCATGAAGTGGCGGCACACATCCAAGAGCAACCCGCGGTGCGCGTATTGCGGCGCATCTTCGATGTGCACAGCGGGAAGCGTCCACCCGTCCGGGCAGCGGCCGGGCCGTTCGCAATCCGCTGGGACCAGCTGCCGGAGCGTCGTCAGCGCACGGAACGCCCCTGCGGCAGCCGACGCTTCAATCGCAATCCCTTCCCCTCCGATGGTCAAGGCATACCCTTCCGGCGCATAACCAGCCGCCCGCTCGATGCGGATGGCCGTGCTTGCGTCTCCCGAAGGCTCGCCCGCTGGGAACACCCAATCCGAGGCGCATCCGAGCGAATCCGCCCACACTTCCGCGATGTGCCACGCCACGCCACGGACGGCCACATCGGGCTGCAAGCTGTCGCGCTCCACCACCGCCGGCAACGGAATCAAGGCATCGGCGCCACCAGCGGGCAGGGGAGGAAGTTCGGGGGTGGAGCAGCCGAGGGCTACGGCCGCCACGGCGAAGAAGGTGCGGAAGGTCATGGTGCGAAACTAAGCCGAAACCGAGCGGCGCAGTGCCTTGACCCGCCAGCCTTCCACCGGCCGGGTGGTTCCGTCGAAATGCCGGGTGGCGTGGGGCTCCTCCCCGCGGCAGGACGCGTGAACAGCCGACACCTTCAGCCCGGTCCAGGTGGCCGCATTGTCCGGACCGACCCCGCTGCCCACCGTCACATCGAAGCCCGCTCGCACCAACGTGGCCACCCCGGCCCAGCCCTCCACGGCCCGCTCGGCCCCGCCGCTCGTCAGCACGCGCCGGATGCCCACGTACCGGAGGCGCTCCGCGTCCGCAGCCCAATCCACCGAAGCGTCCAAGGCGCGGTGCACCACCAACCGGTGGCCGCCAAACCGCTCCACCAAAGATGCCAGCGCCATGGTGTCCAAGCGGCCTTCAGGTGTCAAACCGCCGACCACGGCGCGGGTGGCCCCGGCTTGGAGGGCGTCGTGGATTTGGTCCGCGATCCACTCCCACTCGTCCGGGGTGTAGCTGAAATGGCCTGCGCGGGGGCGAATGAGCGCGTGCACCGGCAGGCCAGCAGTCACCGCACGGCGGATGTCGGCAGCGGGCGGCGTGAGGCCACCGCACTCCCAATGGGCGCAAAGTTCGACGCGATCCGCTCCGCCGGCGAGGGCCTGCCGCACGTCCTCGGGGGTGGAGGCGCAGACCTCGACCTCGGTGTGGACGCGGTCGGCCGCGAGGGCCTCGTGGACGGCCTGGGCATCGGCGAGGGAGGTGAAATCGAGCACGGGGCTCGCCTCGGCGAGGGCGCGGACCTCGAAGTACCGGTCGAAGGCGGCGGGCAGTTCGCGTTCGCCGCGGGTGGGATGGGGTTCGAGGGCGACGAGCTCAGGGAGCAAAGAAGTGGGGTCGAACCGGAAGAGGTTCATGGAGACGCGAACGGCCCCGTCGGCCCCGCGGGCCGCTTCCACTTGGGAGGCATCGGGTTTTTCGACGAGGGCTTGGAGCCGGCCTTCTCGGAGGTGGGCGACGGCGAAGCCTTGGGCGCGCTCGGGGGGCAGGCCGAGGGCATCGCGGTCGTAGGCGAGGAAGGAGGGCGTAAAGGGCGCGGTGCGGATGCGGCGAAGGGCGGCGACCGTGGGGAGGTTGTCGCCGTTGCAGGTCACGGCGGCTTCGCCGGGGTGGATGGGGTCTTGCAGCAGGGCTTCCCGGACCGCATCGCCCGTGCCGAGGGGCGCCCACTGGACTGCGATGCGGAGGCGCAGGCGGGGCCCGACGGGCGTGGCGTTCCAGGCGGTCGCCCAGGCTTCTGTGTGCTCGTCTTCGGGGGCAATGACCAGGGTCGCTTCGGTGAACCCGGCACGTTCGGCGCGGAGGAGCAGGAATTCAAGGAAGGGCTCGCCGTCGGGGCCGATGCGGACCAAGGGCTTGGGACGCTCGGCGGCGTCGGCTTTCCACGCGTCGGGGAATCCGTCGAGGGAGGCGCTTTGCTTCATGCGGGTGGCCCGGCCAGCCGCGAGGACGATGAGGCGGTTGCAATTCATGCGGGAAGGATGCGGGCGCCGGGGGCGCCGAGTTGAACGAGGTAGGGCCAGCCTCCGGCCGCGCGGACGGCCGTGGAGATGGCGGGGACGCGGTCGTGCGGTGCGAGGACCACGGCGGTGCCGCCTCCCCCGCTGCCGTTGAGCTTGCCCCCGTAGGCGCCGTGGGTGCGCGCAGCGGCGAGCACCGCTTCGAGGCGGGGGGTGCTGACGTGGAGGTGGTCGCGCAGGAAGGCGTGGTGGGCATCGAGGGCGGCGCCGATGGCGGGCAGGTCGCCGCGGCGCAGGGCGGCGGTGCCGGCGGCCGAGGTGTCGCGGCTGGCGAAGGTGGCGGCGAGGAGGGCGCGGTCGGCTGGGGTTTGGGCCGAAGCCGGATCCTGCACCCACTTGATGCGCGCGGCCTTCGAACGGCGCAGTACGGCGAGCGTCTGCTTGGGCGATTGCGTATCGATGAGCAGGCAGGCCGCGTCGGGCAGCGGCAGCCGCTCGGGCGGTGTGCCGTCGAAGTGGAACACCTGGAGCCCGCCGTGCGCGATGGCTTGGTGGTCCATTTGGCCGCCCGGTTCCCCCAGGGCGGTGACTTCGGCGTGGTGGGCTGCGCGGGCCAAATCCGCAGGCGCCAACGGACTGCCCGCCGCGTGGTGCAGCCCGGCGGTCCAGGCCGTCACCAGCGCGGTCGAGCTGCTGGCGCCTGCCTGGCGAGGCAGGTTGCCCTGGGCTTGGGCTGACCAGCCCGTGACCGGCTGGCGGTCCCAGGCCGCGGTGAGGTAATCGAAAGGGCGGCCGTTGGGCGGTTGGGGCCAGGAGGCCTCGGCGGCGATGTCGGGCAGTGCGAGGTGGAGGTGGGGTGCGGCGGTGCGGCGAAAGCGGATTTGGCATCCCAAATCAATGGCGCCCGCCACCACCGGCCAACCCAGGTAATCCTGGTGCTCCCCAAACAAACACACGCGCCCCGGCGCCACCGCCCGGAACGACGTCACCGCAGGCCCCATTTCCACGTCCCCCACCCCGCTAACACGGCCACTGCGCCCAGCCCCGCCGCCGTCGCACCATCGCCATACAAGCCACTCCCTGTGGCGAACAACGCCGCATAGACCGCCGTGCACCCGAGCGCCATCGCCAGCAAACCGCGCGGCACGGCCCAGCTGCCCGCATGCTCAAAGCGCCGCCACCCCGGCCCACCTGGCCGCACCTTCTCCACAAACCCGCGCAGCGTCTCCTCCGACTCCGCAGGCGTCACCAGCGTCCCCACCACCCAAATGACGGTGGTGATGAGCGCTCCCCACATCAATTTCATGTGTGCCGCAAGCGCCGGCACGAGCGCCACCGGTTCCGCCGCCAAAGCATCGTGCACAAAAGTGAAATAGCCAGCAACGAGCAACGACCCCACCATCGCCACGATCTCCGTCCAGGCATTGATGCGCCACCAGAACCACCGCAGGATGAACAGCCCGCCGGTACCGGCTCCGATGAGGAGCAACAGGTTAAAGGCTTGGCCTGCGTCTGTGAGGAGGAGCCCCAATCCGCACCCGAGGAACATGCTCACCACCGTGGCGAGCCGGCCCGCGGCCACCTGTTGCTGTTCCGTGGCGTCCGGCTTCACAAACCGCACGTAAAAGTCGTTGACCAAATAGCTCGCGCCGAGGTTGAGTTGCGTCGACATGGTGCTCATGAACGCCGCCAGCAAGGAGGCCGCCACCAAGCCCAGCAGCCCCGCAGGCAGCAGCGACAGCATCGCCGGGTAGGCCAAATCATGCCCCACCTTCCCCGCCTCCACCCCCGGGAAGGCCGCCTCCAAATCCGCCAACGTGGGAAACACCACCACCGAAGCGAGGGCGATCAAGATCCACGGCCACGGCCGCAACGCGTAATGCGCCACGTTGAAGAACAAGGTCGCTCCCACCGCATCCCGTTCCGAGCGCGCACTGAACATCCGCTGGGCGATGTAGCCGCCTCCCCCCGGCTCCGCTCCCGGGTAATAACTCGCCCACCACTGCACCGCGAGCGGCACTAGAAGCACCGGCACCCACACGCCCGGGTCACTGAAGTCCGGCAGCATCGGCGTCAACGGTGCCACGTTCGGATGCGCCAGCAAGGCGTCCAATCCCCCTACCTCCGGCAGTCCCAGGATGTAGGCGCACGCCCACACCGAACCCACCATCGCCAGGAAAAACTGCACGAAATCGGTGAGGATGACCGCTCGCAATCCGCCCCAAGTACTGTAGGCCAAGGTGATCGCCCCCGTGACCAGCAAGGTTTGCCAGCCCGGCCACCCGAGCAAAATGCCCCCGAGTTTGATGGCCGCAAGGGACACCGTGCCCATGACCAGGACGTTGAATACGAGGCCGAGGTAAAGCGCGCGGAATCCGCGGAGGAAGGCCGCCGCCGGCCCGCTGTACCGCAGTTCGTAGAATGCGATGTCGGTGAGGACGCCGCTGCGGTGCCACAACCGGGCATAGACGAACACGGTCAGCATGCCCGTCAACAAGAAGGCCCACCACCCCCAATTGCCGGCCACGCCCTGCGTCCGAACGAGGCCGGTCACGAGGTTGGGCGTGTCGGTGGAGAAGGTCGTGGCGACCATGCTCACGCCGAGGAGCCACCACGGCATTTGGCCCCCTGCGAGGAAAAACCCGCGGGCGCCCTCGGACGCATTGCGGCGGCTCGCCCATGCGCCCACGGCCAAGGCCAACACGAAATATCCGGCGATGATCGCCCAATCCAGAGTCGTCAACTGCATGCCACAAGGATACGTCAAAGGCCGTGTTCGGCGCGGACCTTCTTCGTGAGGGAGGCCACGATGAGGGCGTAGGAGTCGTCGACCCAGCGGAGGAGGTCGGCGCGGGAGGCGTCGCTGTCCACGGCCACGGTGTTCCAGTGCTGCTTGTTCATGTGGTAGCCGGGGGCGACGGCGGCGTAGCGTTCGCGCAAATCGAGGGCGTGGTCGGGATCGCACTTCACGTTGATGCCCGTGAAGTCGTCGACGTCGCAAAGGGCGAACATTTTGCCGGCGACTTTGAAGACCAGGGTGGAGGCGTCGAAGGGGAAGGATTCGGTCACGGCGGGCTTGGCGAGGCAGTGGTTGCGGAGCTCGTCGAGGTGCAAATTGCGCATGCTCATGGGTTTTGGGCTAAAGTTCCCCTAATTTCGCGCCGTTTCTACATCCAAATCATGATGCGAACTGCTACCACCACGGCCCTCTTGGCCCTGCTCGCCCCCGCGTGGGTCAGCGCCCAATGCACCGAATTGTTCATCTCCGAGTACTGCGAAGGCACCGGAAACAACAAGGGATTGGAGTTCTTCAACCCCACCGGCAGCCCGATTGACTTGGGCCCTTACGTCTTGCAACGCTGGTCCAACGGCGAAGCTGGCATGACGGATGAAACGAACCTCATCGGCACCATTCCCGCCTACGGAACGTGGGTGCTTGTGAATGGCCAAACCGAAGACGTGGACCTCGGCGGCGGCGCGACCAGCCCCATGGCCGACCCCGCCATGCAAGACCTCGCCGACCAGCTCGACAACCCTTACCCGGCCCCGACCTACATGAACGGTGACGACGCGCTCGTGCTGTTGAAGAACGGCAACCAAGTGGTCGACATCTTCGGCAAGCCCGGTGAAGACCCGGGGGCGGCGTGGACGAACGACGCCGACAACGGCTTCGTGGACGTCGGAGACGGCGCGACCTGGTTGACCTCCAACCACACCCTGCGCCGGAAGTTCGAAGTGACCGGCGGCGTGACCTTGCCTCCGGTGGCGTTCGACACGTTCGCCGAATGGGACACCTTGTCGGTGAACACCTGGGACAACTTGGGCATGCATGTGTGCGAGTGCGGCGGAAACAACGTGGAAGTGCTGACCGTGAAGCCGGAAGCGCAGTTGTTCCCCAACCCCAGCGCGACGGGCGACTTCGAAATCACCGCCACCTTGCCGGTGGAGCGCGTGACCGTGCACACGGCTGCGGGCCAGCTCGTACACGACGCCCCGGTGAACCGCCTCGCACGCGTGGCGGTTTCCTTGCCCGGCTTACCAGCCGGTGCCTACATCGTGAACATCCACATGGAAGGCGGCGCTACGTTTGCGCACCGCTGGTGGGTGAAGTAAGCCGTTGAGGATGCGTATGCTCACGATGCGCGCAGCCGCGGGGCTGTGGGCGCTCTTGTTGTGCACCGGCTGGGCGGTGGGCCAAACCGGCAAGGTCTTCGGAACGGTTTCCGACGCCATCACCGGTGAAACCCTCATCCAAGCAGCGGTGATGTTTGGGACGCAGGGCTTCATGACCGACTTCGATGGGCGGTACGAAGCCGAACTTCCTTACGGCACGTACACTGTCAACGTATCGTACGTGGGGTACGAGGCGCAGCGGTTTCAACTCGAAGTGGATGCCCCGACGGTGCGGCAGGACTTCAAGATGAACACCATCGTCCTACAAGAAGCACAGGTCATCGCCGATGTGGCCATTGAGCGGGAGACGCCGGTGGCGTTCTCGAACATCAAGCCGCTTCAAATTCAGGAGGAACTCGGGTCGCAACCGATTCCGATGATCCTGAACACGACCCCAGGGGTGTACGCCACCCCCACGGGCTCGGACAACGACGGCCCCAGCATCTCCATCCGCGGCTTCAAGCAGCGGAATGTCTCGGTGCTCGTCGATGGGGTGCCGGTGAACGACATGGAGAGCGGGGCGGTGTTTTGGAACAACTGGTTCGGACTTGATTTGGTGACCCAAACCATGCAAGTCCAGCGCGGACTCGGCGCCAGCAAGCTCGCGCTGCCCGCCATCGGGGGAACCGTGAACATCGTCACCCAAGGCATCGAAAGCGCGCGCAAGACCTCCGTGAAGCAGGAAGTAGGCAGCTTCGGGTTCACCCGGACGTCCATCGGCCACACGAGCGGGCGCCTCTCGAACGGTTGGGGCTACACCCTCAGCGGATCCTTCCAAAACCGCCAAGGGTACTTCGAACAGGACTACAACCGCTCCTTCTTTTACTATGCGAAGGTGCAGAAGGCGGTGGGCAACCACACGTTCTCGTTGAGTGCCACCGGCAGCCCTTCTGCCAATGCGTCCCGGTCCTACAAGCAGCGCATCGCCACCTACGACAGCGAATACGCGCGTTCGCTGTTCCGTGGGACCACGAACGAATACGAAAACCTGCGCGGCTACGCGGTCGGGTACGACGCCATCTTCAACAACGACACGCTTTTGGCTGCGGAGGAGGCGGATGCTTATGCGAACTTGAATGCGCAATACGGGTACGCCAACGTCCAGGAATTTGAAGAGGAAGCGGCCTCGATGGATTTCATCGATACGACGGGGGTGGTGAGTTACGGTTTGGGCTACAACACCCACTGGGGCCTGCTCGGTGGCGAAGTCAAATACGAACGCGAAAACCAGTACCACAAGCCGCTGTTCAGCTTCCGTCACAACTGGCGCGCAACAGACAAGCTGTACATTTCCAACATGTTGTACGCCTCCTACGGTTACGGCGGGGGCACGCGGCTCGAGAACGCGCTCGGCGCGGGGGATTACACGCCCGACGGACAAGTGGACTTTGAAAAGTTCTACGCGTCGAACACCATCGGCGGCATCTTCGGTCCGCCCATCGACCCGGCGTATTCGGATTCGCTGTTGAAGTCGGGGCGGTTCTTGCGGAAGCTCTACAACAACCACTACTGGTATGGCGCGCTGAGCACCTTCCGCCACGAGACTTCGGAGAAGATCACGGTTTCGGGCGGCTTGGACTTGCGGACCTATCAGGGCGAACACTACGGTGAGGTGTACGACTTGCTCGGAGGCGATTATGCCGTGGACAACCGCGACGCCAATGCCGAGTCGAAAATGCGCCGGGTGGGAGACAAGTTGGGCTACCACAACGATGCCTTCGTCCGCTGGGGCGGGGTTTTTGGCCTCCTCGAATACAAGGGGTATTTGTACAATGCGTTTGTGAACGTGTCGGGGGTTTACCAAGGGTACAAAGCGGTGGATTACTTCGCGCCGTTGGACGTGGAATACGAGGGCACGCGGTATGCACAGGCCCTTTCCATCGGGGAAGTGATGCTCATCGGTGACGGGGTGGCAGCTACCTACTTTGCGGATGACGTAAGCCAAATCGCAGGCGGTCACATCGCCGACGGCGACACCCTGCTCGGCACCACCGCCATCCAACACGGTGACGCCGAAACCTCCTCCTCCTCCTCGGGATGGAAGTGGCTCCCGGGGTTCACCATCAAAGCGGGCGGCAACTACAACCTGAGCGAGTACGCCAACGCCTTCGTCAACCTCGGCTACCTCAACCGCACGCCGGTGTTCCGGAACGTGGTGGACTTCGAAAACAAGTTTGTCGGCAACACGAAGAACGAAATCATCCAATCCATCGAGCTCGGTTACAGCTACAGCAAGCACCCGTGGTCGTTCAACGTGAACGGGTATTGGACGGTTTGGAACAACCGGCCGTTGCAGTCACTCCTCCGCTTCGAGACCGTGGAAGGCGACATCGTGCGGGCCAACGTCAACTCCATGAGCGCCTTGCACCGCGGACTCGAAGCCGACGGCGCCATCCAGTTGAACTCCAAATGGACGCTCGAGGGCTACGCCTCCTTCGGCGATTGGCGCTGGACGAGCTCGGAAGACAGCTTGGTGCTGCTCGATGACTTGACGAACCTGCCTTACCTCAACCAGGACGGAACGGTGGCATCGGTGGAGTATGATGCGGCCGGCGTCTCCGTCGGGGATGCGCCGCAGAGCTCCTACTCGATCGCCCTGCGCTATTTCCACAAGAAGTGGTACGTCAAGCCGCGCTTTACGTGGTTTGACCGGTACTATTCGGATTTTGACCCCTTCTCCTTGAACGGTGAAAACGCGGGGCGCCAAAGCTGGCAAATCCCCTCCTACGGGCAGTTCGAGGTGCACGCGGGATACAACATGGACGTGGGGGAAACCAATTTGGACTTCCGCCTGAGTTTATTCAATGTGCTCAACACGACCTTCATCGGCAACGCCCAGAACAACGACGCTTTCGGGCAGTGGTATTTCACCGATCCAGAACGCAACTACGCTTTCACGCAAAACAACTTCGACGCAGCTTCCAGCTCCGTTTACATGGGGTATCCCTTCCGCACGAACTTCAGTGTGCGGGTGCGGTTTTAAGCTCCTAACCAAGCCATGAACATGAAACGATTGCTCCTCCCCTTGCTTGCCTTGGCCCCGGCTTTGGCCTGGGCCCAAACTTCCATCCTCGACGCGCGCACCAACTACAACGTGGGCGAAGTCGTGACGGTCACCGGCATCGTCACTTCCGACGATAACCTCGGTTCGGTGCGGTACATCCAGGATGAAACCGCTGGCATCGCCCTCTACCCCGGTTCGGATTGGACGGGCTACCCCGACCCGCAGCCCGGTGACGAGGTGACCATGACCGCCGAGCTCACCGAATACAACGGCCTACTCGAAGTGGGTTCCGCGAACATTTCCAACGTGGAAGTCCTCTCGACCGGCAACCCGCTGCCCGAACCGCTGCTCATCACCCCTGCGCAGCTGGGCGAATCCCTTGAAGGCCAGCTCGTCCACATCCAGGGCGCCATGTTCGTCAACGGCGGGCAGATCATTTCGGGCAACAACACCTACGCGTTCAATGCGAACGGCGAGGACGGCATCATCTACATCCGGAACTCCAACGAGCTCGTCGGCCAGGTGCTGTCCGCTGGTGAAGTCGATTTGTACGGCGTGGTGTCGCAGTTCAGCTTTGACGGCGTGGGCGGCTACCAGCTGCTGCCGCGGGGCATCGCGGACATCGTGGCCACGTCGGCCATCAACCTCGCCACGTCGGTCGTTCAAGGCGATTTGAGCACGACCGGCTTCAGCCTGAACTGGCTGACCGACGTCGAAGGGGACAGCCATGTGGAGTACGGGCTGACCGAAGCCCTCGGTTCCATGATGAGCGACGCGACGTTGACGCAAGACCACAGCGTGATGCTCACGGATTTGGCCCCCGGCACCATTTACTACGCCCGCGTCATTTCCATCTTAGGCGAGGACAGCACGATGTCCCAAATCCGCCCATATGCCACGGTTTCCGAAAGCCCCGGCTGGATCCGCGCCTACTTCGTGGCGGATGTGGACCCCTCGGTGGCCACGGACGAGGTGGCGGTTTCGCTCGGAACGGCGACCAACGACACCATCGCAGCCTACATCTTGTCGGCGGAACACACCTTGGACATCGCGGTCTACAACACGAACAACACGACCATCACCAACGCCGTGAACCAGGCGGTGGCCAACGGCGTGCAAGTGCGTTGGATTTCCGAAGGCCAAAACGCGAACCTCGGACTCTCCGAACTCGACGCTTCCATCCCCGTGCTCATGCGCACCGATGGCGAAGGCTCGGGCATGCACAACAAGTTCATCATCGGCGACGCCGAATACACCGACAACGCGTTTGTGCTGACCGGTTCCACGAACTGGACGACGGCCAACTTGAACACGGACCCGAACAACCTCATCATCTTTGGTGACCAGAGTTTGGCCCGCGCCTACACCCTCGAATTCAACGAGATGTGGGGAAGCGACGGCACCACCCCCGATGCCATGAACAGCCGTTTCGGTCCGGAGAAGACGATCAACACGCCGGAACGCTTCATTGTCGGCGGCAGCCCCGTTGAACTGTACTTCAGCCCGAGCGACGGCACGAACCAAGCCATCCTCGAGAGCATCCTGACGACCGACTACGATTTCCACTTTGCTACGTTGTCCTTCACGCGGAACGACCTCGGAGCAGCTGTGGTTGAGGTGGGTTCGAGCATTTTCACCACGGTGAGCGGTGCGATGGAGGACGTGAACAACAGCGGTTCGGAATTCGACGTGATCGCGGCAGCGGGCATCCCCGTCTATTCGCACCAAGGCATTTCCGGCCAGCTGCACCACAAGTATGGCATCGTGGACCACAGCCAACCGCTCTCCGACCCCCGCGTCATCACCGGTTCGCACAACTGGTCGACGACGGCGGAAACGACGAACGACGAAAACACGGTCATCGTGCACGACGCGCGCATCGCGAACCTTTTCTACCAGGAGTACATGGGCCTGCTCGGTGCCATGGGCGTGGGGGTCGAGGACGTTGAGCGCACGGCCACGTTGGCGAAGTTGTTCCCGAATCCGGCGACGGACGTGTTGACGGTGCAGTGGCAGGGCGAGGGGCAGCCGGGGGATTTGGTGTTGCGGGATTTGGCCGGACGAGTGGTGGACCAAACCCCACTCAGCCCCGCTCTGACGCGCCTCTCCATCGCCCACCTGCCCACGGGCATCTACGTCGTGAGCATCGGCGCCACTGGATTTCCGACACGCCTCGTCATTGAATAAGGTACGTCTGTGAATTTCTGCCTGTCAACCGTACATCGGTCAGGCGCAGGCAACGAACGGGTTCTAATTTCGTCACTGAATTAGAACCCGTTTTTTTCATGCTTGCCAAATTCACCGCCCTCTTGGCCGCCTGTGGCCTTGTTGTTTCCTGTTTCGCTCAAATCGCTCACGAAGGTGCCCCTTTCGGTTGGGGAACCGATGGGGTTCCTGAGGTCGCTTACGTGACCATGGAACCGTTGGATTTACCGGCCTTGCAGGCGGCGGATGCCGTGACAGATCAATACAAGGAGGCGCCGTGGCGGTTTGGCGTGGAGCGCGACGTGCACTACACGCTGGACAACAGCGGAACGTGGACGGAGGAAGGTGGTGAGCGCATTTGGCGCTTGGGAGTGCATTGCCCGGCGGGCGTCAACATCAGTTTCCGGTTGGACGCGTTCGACCTCGCCAAGGGGAGTGCGCTTTATGTGTACAATGCCGATCGCACGGAATACCTCGGGGCGTTTACCGAAGCGAACGAAAAAGATTGGGGCGGATTGGCCATCGGCCTGCTCGCGGGTGATCGCGCCGTCCTTGAGCTGCGGGAACCCCTCGTTGAAGCAGGCCTGAACACCCTCGTCGTGGGGCAAATCATCCACGGATACCGCAGCCTTTTGCAACATGCCGAAGACGTGTACGCGGACATGGCCGCCCTGGGACCTTTTGGCACCTCGGGGGCCTGCAACATCAACGTGAATTGCCCCGAGGGCGCCGACTGGCAGACCGAGAAAAAGTCAGTGGCCCTGATCACCTCAGGCGGTTTTGCATCCTGCTCAGGGGCCTTGGTCAACAACGTAACGCAAGACGGCACCCCTTACTTTTTGACGGCGAACCACTGCTTGGGCACGCCGGCAAGCTGGGTGTTCTACTTCAACCACGAAAGCAGCACCTGCTCCGGGTCGACGGGGCCGACGAACCAAAGCATCAGCGGTGCCACCCTGCTCGCTAACAACAGCGGTTCAGACGTCGCCTTGGTGGAGCTCAGTTCCACCCCGCCGGCCGCGTACGATGTGCATTACGCAGGTTGGGACGCCACCGGTGTCAACCCCACCAACGCCACCGGCATCCACCACCCGTCCGGGGATGTGAAGAAGATTTGCTTCCAAGGCAACGCTCCCACGGCATCGACGGCGTCCGGCGCACAGGTGTGGTGGATCGATGACTGGGAACTCGGCGTGACGGAGCCGGGATCCTCGGGTTCGCCGTTGTTCGACCAAAACCACCGCATCATCGGACAGCTCTACGGCGGGGCGGCGGCCTGCAGCGGCACGAGCAACAACGGCCAATACGACTACTACGGGCAGTTCCACGTTTCTTGGGATGCAGGCAGTTCGGCTAGTTCGCGGCTGCAGGACTGGCTCGACCCCAACAACACCGGCACCTTGATCCTTGATGGCTACCCTTCCGCCGATCCAGGCGTGGGCTGCACCGATGAAACGGCCTGC
>CBFHPD010000241.1:0-19207 GCA_965657495.1 uncultured Flavobacteriales bacterium | reverse complement strand
CCGGCCGTCCACCACCGTTTTCAAGTCCCGGCTCAGGCGGCTGATGTTCCCCGCGGGGAACAGGATGAGGCACCCGCCCTGTTCGAGGTGGGCCTGCGCATCGGCTTCACTCCGGACCACGCAGGGGGCCAGCGGGTCAAAGGTGCGCTGATCGGGGGCGAGGAGGAGCTTGGCATCGGGGCGTTGGGGCAGGATTTGGCCCAAAACCACCAACTGATCCACGACGCCAAACGGGTGATTCGCCACCGCAATCAGGGCACCCGATTCCGGCACCTTACGCCCTTCATGCGCCCATTTGGCACGCACTGCGAGCAGGTCCAACAGATGCTCCACGAAAGGCCCCGGTTCCTCGTCGCCTGCGCGTTCCACGTGCTGCAACCCCGCGAGCCGGTACAGAACGGACACATACGGATTGCGGGGGTCCGTCTTCAATACTGCAGCCAATTCCTCCTTCGACAGAAGCGGCTGCTCGGTTTCACCACGTTGCGGCATGATGGCGGTGAAATTACGTCCTGCGCGGAAGTGCGTTTATGAAGGCAGAGTTAAGGGACTGCAAACGCTCCCAGTTACGGGGGCGCCGCCGCCGCGAATGCAGGTGTTCGGGAGTCATTATTGTACATTCGTGTTGGATTATTTCTGTTACATTTGTGCAATGAATGGGAAGCAAGCGGATGGGTTTGCCTTGCGCATTGGGCGGATTGTCAAGGGGGTGAACCTCACCTGCTTGGCGGTTGCTTCGTTTTCCACGCAGGCCATGGTCCCGGATTCATTGTGGTTTTCGTCGGTTGAGGAAGAAGTGGTTTGGTCCATGGAAGTGGTGGAGGTTTGCAACAACACGGACTTGGGGGAGCTTGTGGTGCACTCCTCGGTGGACGGGGATTCGGTGCATTGGAGCTTGGAGGTTCCGGCTTCGGTGACGGGGCTCGAGGCATTGAACGGGAGCGGTTTGGAGCAAGCGATCATTCCGATCGGAACGGTAACGAACGCCTCCATTTCGGCGAAGGAAATCACCATCACGGCTTGGAGCAATGCATCGCTCGAGCGAAATTTGAGCATTGAGGTGGCGCCTACGATTGAAGTGGTGTTGGGGCCGCTAGCGCCGTCGGACACCATTTGCCACGATGAGCAAGTTTTTGCGCTCGTCGGCACAACGGTTCACAATGTGGAAGTCAAATGGACGGCGGAATCGGAGGGCAATGTGCAGGGAGCGGTGGACGGTTTTGGCCCGGTCATTTACGACCAATTGACCAACACATCAGGGCAATTGGGAACGGTCACTTACCATTTGTACACCCCGTTCGAGGCGTGCCCGGCCGACACGTTGGATTACCCGGTTGTGGTGGTGCCGGCTTTTGAGTTGCTGGCGGTGACGGATTCCATTGTGGGGTGCCCCGGAGAGGTGGTGCCCATCAGCTCCTATGGGCTGCAGGTGCCTGAAATGCAGTATGGGTGGGCAGTGGATGGCGATTACATCGGGCTCGATGCGCAGGGGACGGGGTACCTTGACTCGTTGGTTTTGGGGAATGAATTGGATGTGCAAGCGACTGCCACGGTGCATTTGACGGCGGGCATAGCGGCATGCATGGACCAAACTCCCATGCACCTGACCGTGCATCCCGCCCCCGCTTTCGACCTTACGGCCACATCATCCACGGCCTGTTCCGGTGCACCGATTGATGCGGAGCTCACCGCGAACTTGGATTCGCTCTCCCTGCATTGGGAATCGGCGGCGCAAGCGGCAACCACCGGTCACAGCGCGGGCAATGCCATGCATGCCGCTACCTTCACCGATACGCTGTACAATGGTGGGCTGACCCCGGATACAGTGCATTACGCGGTTTGGGTGACGGATTACATCTGCCCGGTGGACACCGCGGTTTTCGATGTGGCGGTGGCGCCGGCCTTGGCCTTGCCACAGCAGCCGGATTTGCGTCTGTGCCCGGGGATGTCGCCGGAATGGGTGGATGTTGATTTGGGCATTGCCGGGGTGACTTATGCGTGGGAGGCGGAAGGCGGGGAGGAAATCGGGCTGGGGGACGCCGGAGTGGGGCTGTTACCCGATTGGGTAGCGGGCTCCACATCGGATTCAGCGCCGGATTCGGCCCAAGTGGTGGTCGTAGCGGACTTTGAAGGGTGTTTGGATAGCACCGCTTTCGAGGTGCGCGTGGATCCGATGCCTTCGGTTCAAGTCGTGGGTTTTGATGCGCTGGTGTGCAATGATGCCCCGTTGGATTGGGGGGTGGCAGCTTCTTTGGACACCGCTGTGGTGATTTGGGCACCGCTTGATTTGGGAACCGTTCAAGGCCAAACAGCAAGCTCCGGAACACTCTTGGCGGACACCTTGAACAATCCCAGCGATGTGCTGGCTTCGGCCACCTACATGCTTTGGGCCGAGGGGGCTTTTTGCCCATCGGACACATTGGTCCAGACGGTGACGGTGCTCCCGGATTACACCCTTCCGGCTTTGGACTCGGCGCATTGGTGCAACGGCGATGCCGCCGAAGTGGCGGGTTTGGAGTTGAGTGTATCGGGAGGAAACTACGCGTGGACCGTGGACAACGTGGTGGTGGGGTTGCCCGCCACGGGCACCGGAAATGCCATCACGTGGAATGCCAACAACGGCACGGATGAGGCCTTGACCGCGGTGCTGCAGGTAACTGCCGCCGTGGGGGAATGCCCTTCAGTGGAAGCCGCTTATGTAGTGGTGGTGCATCCCACCCCGGTTTTGTCCGCCACGGTCTCCCCAAACGACGGATTGGACTGCCAGCTGGAGACCGGGTTCATCGAAGGGGAAGCCTCGACCGGTACAGGCCTGTATACATGGGAGGGGCCGAGCGTATTGGAAACGGACGGGACTTGGGCGGAGGTGGGGGAAGCGGGGACGTACACCATGTCGTTTGTGGATGATGAAACGGGGTGCAATTCCGCGGCCTATGTGGTGGTGCTCCCCGCGGCTCCAGCCGTCATTGAACAGGTTACGTGGGACACCTTGATTTGTCCCGGTGCGAGCGATGGGTGGGTTTCCGTCTTTGCCGCGGATTCGAGCGAGTTGATCTATGCATGGGAGCCGCCAGTGGGTTTCGGTGCTGCTGCCGAGGGCATCGGAGCGGGCACCTATAAGGTGTGGGTCACCAATGCCTCGAATTGTATGGATTCTGCAGTGATTGAAGTGGTGGACATCGATTCGATTCAAGCGCATTTGGTGGATGTGGGGTATGCCGTTTGCGGACAGCCAAACGGCTACATGCAAGCTGAGGCATCCGGAGGATGGGGAGAATTGACATTACAGTGGGCCGAAGGGAGCCAACCGGACCCCTGGATCTGGGGAGTAGGGGAAGGCGCGCATGTGCTGGAAATCACCGATGCAAACGGCTGCACTGCGGACGTTTCTTTCGAGTTGGAATGCTTGTCGGAAATTCCAGTCGGGGCGGTGCAGTTGGTGACGCCCAACGGCGATGGGCACAACGATGTGTGGGTGGTGGAGGATTTGTACCTGTACCCGAATCATGCGGTGCAGGTGTTCAATCGGTGGGGGCGCTTGGTGTACGAGGCGGCACCGTACTTGAATGATTGGGCAGGAACGTGGGAGACGGGCAATGGCCAGCCGCTGCCGTCGGGTACGTATTACTATTTGTTTGATCCGCGGGAGGCTTGGGCGCCCAAATTCCGGGGCTTCATTGAATTAATGAACGAGGTACCATGAGAACCATTTTGTTGATCGCTGCCGGTGCGATGTGGGCAAGTGGGTTTTGGGCCCAACAGCTGCCTCAAATTTCCATGTATCAACGCAACCCGTTGCATTACAATGCGGCACATGCCGGCGTGGAGCGGGCGACCCGATTGACGGCCATCAGCCGCACCCAATGGACTGGGTGGGAAGGGGCGCCCAGTACGCAGTTTGTGTCAGCTACGGCGCCGTTTAGCCGCGGGCGTGCAGGCGGGGGAATTTCGCTCATGAACGACGCGACCGGGGGGCGGTTCTACCGCACGGCCCGCCTCCATGGCGCGTACCATTTGGCTTTGAATCGCAGCGGGTTGAACGTGTCCGCAGGGTTGAGCGTGGGACTCGAAACGGTGGGCGTGTCGTTCATGGACTTGTACGTACCCGATGGGAACGATCCGCTGATGGCGCAACCCTTTCGGCAGGGGCAACTGGCTGCGGGTGCCGGACTTTTGGTGACCGGAGAGCGGTGGTTTGCGAGTTTGGCGGTGCCGCAATTGTTGCAGCCGGCGTTCCGGGATTTGGCCCCGCTGGGAACAAGCGTGCGGCACGGGTTCCTCGCCCTCGGCTATGCCCACTCCTTAAGCCGCAGCACATCGCTTCAAATGAGTGCCTTGGTGAAGCGCGTGCAGGATGCTCCGACGTCGGTCGATGTGCAGGTGACCTGGTGGTTGTTCGACCTGTTCTCGTTGGGCGTGATGGGGCGGTACGGCGAAGGCATGGGCGTGCAGGCGAGTTACACATTCAAAGACGGTTTCCGGATGGCATACGCGGTGGACTTTCCAACAAATGGCCTGATGTCCCGTTCCTTCGGATCCCATGAAATCGGCCTTGTCCGTGATGTTGGACGCCTCAACCGGGCCATCACGAGCCCCCGTTTCTTTTGATGATGATACGCGCCTTCCTCCTTTTCTTCCTCGCTTGGGCGAGCGTCGCCTCAGGACAGTCCACCCTGGAGCGCCGGGCGGAGCACTACATGGGGTTGATGCAGTTTGCCGAGGCCTATCCGTTGTGGGATCACCTCGCTCGGCGCGCGGAGGATCGGGGAGGCGAGCCGGCGCATTTCGCTGAAATGGCGGTGGTTTCGGCGCAGCGGGCGGGCCTGCGCGAAGAGGCCCTGACCTGGAGCAAGGTGGTGGTGAAGCGGGGAGACGCGAGCTGGGAAGAGCTGATTCGGCACGTGAATTTGTTGCGCATCAACCGCCGAGAAGGCCAAATCCAGCGGCTGTTTGACTCTTCAGCCCTCCGCCATTTGTCCCCCGATTCCATCGAGCTCCTGCGTGCAGCCATCGACGGCGGCATCCCTCAAGACACCTTAAAGCTCATCGCTGAGCGCTACAGGCCGCGCGCGAGCACCCACGAATACGCTGCCACGACGTACCGGGGCGGTGTGGTGTTCCAAATCACAGCAGACGACAAGCGCATCGGCGCTGGGCAAGACGCCTGGAGCGGGGTGCCGTTCACCGAGCTGGCCTACCTCCGCAATGCATCCTACCCACACCCCCCGCGCGGCGGGTCCGGCGACCTGCAAGGCGCTGAGCCCTTCCCGTTTTTTGGGCATTCTCGCACACACGACGGGCCTGTGTCTTTCAACGCTTCCGGTACGTGGGCGCTGCTCACTACGAATGCAGCTTCGGGCGCTTCCCGCAGCACCATCGACCGCCTGCACATCGCGCGGTACGAATTGGTCCAAAACTCCTGGCGGCCCGCTGAACCACTGCCGTTCAACTCCCCCGATTATTCCTGCTTACACGCCGTATTCGACCCCGACACCAACATTGTGTTCGCATCGGACATGCCGGGTGGAGCAGGGGGCATGGACCTGTACATCAGCCGGTGGCAGGACAGTTTGTGGCAGCAACCGGAGCCGCTCGTTCCCAACGTGAACACCGCAGGCAACGAAGTGTTTCCCTACGTCAGCAGCAACGGCACCATTTATTTCGCTTCTGACGGCCGAGCAGGTGCGGGCGGCCTCGATGTGTTCCAGCTCCTCGCCGACGGATCGTTGGCACAGTTGGGCCACCCCATCAACTCCTATGCCGATGATTTTGCCTTCTATTTTGAGGAGGAAACCCAATCAGGGTGGCTCAGTTCCAACAGGGGCACTGGCGTGGACGCCATTTACCGCGTGGAGGAGCTGCCCGCCGAGGTTCCATGCGCCATTCGGGTGCTGGCCTGCGATGGGAATCCGTTGGCCCAAATCCCCGTCCGCGTGGTCCATTCCGGCCGCTACCCGATGGACTTGACGCTGGAGACGAACAACTTCGGCGAAGCTCAGTTCATGGGTTGGCCGCGCGAGAAATACGTCGTTGAAGTGCTTGAGCGGCCCGGCAGCAAGTTGCTCCCTCGGGATAGCCTGGTGCTCGCGAAGCCGGCGGGTGAGGTCACTTTGACGGTTCCTTACTCGTCCATCGAAAACCAACTGGTCGTGGTGGACGAGAACGGAGCGCCTGCTGCCGGTGTGTTGCTCGATTTTACCAATGCGAAAGGGAACTCATTGAAGGAAGTGACGGATGAACAGGGACAATTCACGTGGTCGACAGCGGATGCAAGCGAGGAACTGCTGGCCGTGGTGGCCAGCCTCATCAACTACGAAGATGCCGCGGTTGAAGCACCAAATAGCGGCGATGCGTGTCAATTCGAGTGGCGCGACACCTTGGTTTTGCAGCCCGTGGGAGCCAACATCGACCGCATTGACCTCGAGTCGATTATGTATGCCTCAGGAGAATTCACTTTAACTGAGGAGAGCCGCACAGAATTGGACAAGCTGGTGGCATACCTCTCGGACCGGCCGAACATCCGGGTAGAGCTTTCCTCCCACACCGATTGCCGTGACGACGAGGGGCGAAATTTGGATTTGTCCCAAGCAAGGGCCGATGAGTGTGTTCGCTACATTATTTCAAAAGGAATAGATGAAAGACGTATATTAGCAATCGGATACGGCGAGACCAAATTGCTCAACCACTGCTCAGATGCTTCTGCCTGCGGCTGCGCGCCTCCGGCCCAATCGGACTGCGTGCCCTGTACTGAAGCGATGCATCAGGAGAATCGGAGGACGGAATTGCGGTTGCTCGCGGACTGAATTACTTGATAGCAGCGAGACGATGAAAACAATGAAAACAAGTGCCACGAGTTGCCGAATGCTCATGCTGTTTGGCCTGTTCGCCATCAGCGCGCACACAGCAAGCGGACAGTTGGACGTTGAGAACGGCTTCTCAGTGGACGAATACGTGAACGATGTGCTGCTCGGTGAGGGCGTGACGGCGTTCAACATTACGTATACGGGAGGACTGGATCAGTTGGGCCAAATGATGGACGGAGCCAGCTCCGACTTCGCTTTCAACCAAGGATTGGTCATGTCCACCTCCCATGCGAAAGGCATTGGATGCTCTTCAGCCGTGTGCTCGGATTGCTTGGGCATGGAAACCACGGATTCCTCGCTGTTGGCCCTTGCAAACGAGGTGCCGGCATTGATCGGTCAGGAATTCGAGGTGGGCACGGTGCAGGATGTGAGCGTCTTGGAGTTTGACTTCATTGCTTCCGGCGATTCCATTGGCTTTGATTACATCTTCGGGTCGGATGAATACCTGCAATGGATCAACACGTCCTACAACGATGTGTTTGGTTTCTTCCTCAGTGGGCCTGGCATCGATGGGCCTTATTCCAGCCCCGCCGGATTCCCCGGTGGAGCAGTGAACATCGCGGGCGTTCCGGGGTCGGATCCGAATTTGCCCATCACGGTCTCATCCGTCAATCACCTGCTCAATTCGGAATATTTCGTGCTGAATATTCCGCCTGATGGGATTTGCATCAATGGCTACACGAGCGTCTTCCACGCGGGCCATCCCGTTCAATGCGGGGAGACCTACCACCTGAAACTCGCCATTGCCGATGGCACTGATCCGGGAGTGGAATCCGTGGTGATTTTGGAGCAAGGCTCGTTCACCTCGGAGGTGCCGGTGTTGGTGACGGACGATTTTGAAGTGGGAACGGATGGGGCGGACCAAGTGTTCGAAGGCTGCGGTACCGTTAATTGGACCTTTGAACGTCCGGCGGATGTGCCGGTCGATGAGCCGTACAGCGTTTTGTTCAATTTCGATGCCGGTGAGGCTGAGAACGGGGTGGATTTTGGCCAGCTCATGCCCGATGGCAGCGTGCAGCCCTTCGCTGACACCTTGTCATTTGCGGCGGGAGAGGAAGCGATTCACCTCACGTTGATTGCGCAAGCAGACGGGCTGGACGAAGGAAGTGAGTCGTTGGTGGTGGTCATCACCTCGCTCGTGAGTTGCACCGACGGGCTGATGTACCTGACGTACACGTTGGAAGATGGTCCGGATCCGATTGTGATCGACCCCATCAATTCGGTAGTTTGTGGGGGATTGCAAATCCTTGTTGAGCCTGAGGTCACGGGCGGTTTTGGGAATTACAGCTACGACTGGGAGTGCAGCAATTCCGAGAACGCAAGCATTGCGGTGCTGGTGGACGAGAACTGGAGCTGCATGCTGACGGTCACCGACACGTGCGGGCTGGATACGGCATACGCCTTGAATACTATTGAGTTGCTCGATTCGATTCCGTTGCAGCTCGATTTGATGCCGGACAGCGTGGACATCTTGGAGGGGGACTCGGTTTTGGCATGGGTCCAAATCGAAGGCGGATGGAACCCGCTCGGAGCCTACCTCACGCAGTGGTTTGTGAACGACTCCTTGGTGGCAAGCGGCATGGACACAAGTCACGTGTTCTTCCCGAATTTCTACGATGTCCTGACGGCACAGGTCGTCGACGGCTGCAATACACAGGTGTCCGACACCCTCGAGGTGACGCCGCTGTACGATGTGCAAGCGGTCATCACGGTCTTGGACAGTTCGGCGGTGGGGCCGGATACCTTGGCCTTCTATGGCTGTGAGTCCAACGAATTGTTTTTCAGCCCAAGCGCCTCCACGTCCACAAGCGGCGAAGTGCTCTACTACGCTTGGGATTGGGGAGACGGGGAACTTGAATACACCTTTGCAGACACGGTGGCCCACGCATGGAACGAGCCGGGCATTTACCAGGTGCAGCTCTACATGGCCGACCCGTATGAGAGCTTCGATGTTTCTGAGCCGTTCACCGTGACGGTGTATCCGCAACCGACCTTGTCGCTTTGGGCCGATTCTCCGATTTGTGTGGGCGGTATGGGCGAGGCAGAGGTCACGGTGTCGCCGGCACCACTGTCCCAAACGGTATACTACGCGGGCGGGGCAGAGCAACTGTCGGATTCTATGAACCAAACTTACCTGTTCCCCATCGAGGTGACGGGCTTCTCAGACACGGCCACCTTGGCGGATTGTCAAGATTTGGTGCGCATCCGCGCAGAGTTGGAGCACGCACACGTCGGCGCCCTTGACATGTGGGTCACCTGCCCCGACGGTTCGCAGCTCACGTTGTTGAGCAACCACGTGGACAGTGTCGACGCCTGCAACGGCGGTGCGGATGTGGACGATGCCTACCTCGGCGAGCCCGTTGTGGCGTTGGACAACGATTCGGCGGGTGTGGGGATGCACTACGGCTGGTCCCCATTCGGGGCCTCTGTGCTCGACGATGCCAACAACCTGTTGTTCAACGGCACCACCATCGGCGCCGGCACCTACGCCCCATGCGATGATTGGTGCGCGCTCGAGGGCTGCCCCATCAACGGCGAATGGACCCTGCACATCGCCACCGTCGATTCCCTCGGTGACGGGCATTTCTTCGGATGGAACGTGCAGTTCGAACACGCGGAATTGGATTCTTTGGGATTGGGCAACCCGGGCGTACTCGATCCGGAGCTCAGCGCATACGATTGGAACACCCTTTTAGATGTTGCGACCATCAACGAAGATTCGGCCTCCTTCACGGCCACGTATGAGACGGACGAGGTGGGCAGCTACTTCATCAGCTTCACGGGGGTGGACCAGTTTGGATGTGCGACCACGCGGTACAAGGCCATCGTAGTCAATGACGGCCTAGGATTCACCGTCGATGGCGGCTCCAATCCGAATGCCTGTGCCGACGTGCGCCCTTTGACGGCGCAGTTGGTCAACAACAGCTACACCAACTGCCCGGGGATGCCCTTCTCAAGCAGCTGGTGCGTGGGCAACAACGTGGACACCGTGTTCACGGTTTGTCCGATGATCCAAGGCGACGGCACACAAATGAACCTCATGTTTGACTTTGCGGAACTCGATTCCATCGGCGATTATGTGGTGGTGCATGACGGTCCGGACACGAGTTATCCGGTGCTTGGGACGTATTCAGGCGACTTGTCGAACATGGAATGGGGGGCGACCGATGCGTCGGGCTGCCTGAGCTTCCATGTGATGACGAATGATTCGCTTTCCTGTGGGGACGGCACCTTCAGCCCGATGTCGTTCACGATCGATTGCAATCCCTTCTTCTTGGACGTGGTTTGGTCCTGGGAACCAGCTGAATACGTATTAGATTCAACGGCCCAAAATACGGAAGCCCTGCCCGATTCGCCTGTCATGCAATACGTCGTGAAGGCCTACTACGAGGGCCAGGAATCCTGCTTCAGTTCCGATACGTTGAAGGTGGTGACGCAGCTCAGCGCGGAGTGGCTTGCGTTCCAGCCGGATTGCGATGTGAGCAACGGAACGTTGGTGATCGACATCGACGCCCCAGGGGTGCAAGAGCAGATATGGACGGTGGACATGGTCATTCAAGACAGCACAGGAGTGGCTTACACGGATACGGTGGGGGACAGCCCCTTTGCGTTCACGTTCTTGCCAGTCGGGCTGTATGCCGTGGACATTTCCAATGACAACTGCAACGTAGGGGCTGAAATCGCCCTCGATGTAGCGGAGGACGGGCTGTCATGCGGCTGTACCTACGCCATCTTCGACAATTACGACCCACTTGCGGTCCTCGATGACGGCTCATGCGGATTCGATGAACCGGGCCCCATCCAAGGCTGCACAGATCCTGCTGCGTGCAACTACCACCCGGGAGCAACGGAAGACAACGGCAGCTGCGAATACCCCGAACCGGGCACGGATTGCCCGGAACCGGAAGGGCCGGACTACACGAGCTGGTGTGAAGAGAATTACGAAAACCCCTGCCCAGAGGATTTGACCGGCGATGGCGCCATCACCATTGCGGATTTGCTGCAGGTTATCAGCCGATACAGCGAATCCTGCGAATGAGTCGACAATTGTGGCCCCGAAGGCTCATTTCCGGAGGACGTAGCGGCGGGGCAGGCTGATGGCTTTTGCTCCGCCGTTGGGACCGTGTATTTGGTAAGGACGCGCGCGTTCGCGGCCGAGGGCTGTGGTGAATTTGCGGTTGAGTTTGGACACTGTGGTGGTCAGGCTGTGGTCGGTGAGGTCGAGGAGGCGGTCGATGACCTCCGTGATGGCGTTCCGATCGGAGCCGTTGTAAAGCCGGGAATAGGCGTCGTGGAGTTGGGCGCGGTGGGCGTCGATGTGGCTGATGACGATGCCCTCCACGCCGGCCTCCATGAAGGTCAAGTACACGGCCATTTCCTTCGGTGACAGCGGCACCGTCACGCCCAAATCAACGAACTGAGGACGCCGGCCAAGGGTGATTTCGGGCAATTTGAAACCGTCCAGGACGTCCTCCAAGTTCAGCTGCATGGCGCGGACGAGTTCAAAGCCATGCCGCATTTGAGCCACCAAATCCCAATCGAGTCCCGCCTGCTGGAAATGGGTCTTGCACGACCGGCAAATGTCAGCGGTCTTCGTCTTCACTTGCAGTTGCCGCACGTCGTCGGCGCACAGGTCGTTGAGGCAGCCCCGGGTATCGGTGTGTGCATGGTGGACGAGGTACGACTCCAGCGTTTGGTCCGTATAGGCGAGCAACATCACGGGCAAGGCCATCAAGTAATAGGCCAACAGCGTGTGGCTCCACGTCGTACTCATTGCGCGGTGGTTCAACTGCACGGCGGCCCACTGCTCCCCTTCGAACCCGGGGAGCACCATGAAGTTTTCAAAGTTCCCCGTCGTGGTCAACACGATGACGTGGTCACCCGCTTCCACATCGTGCGCGATCCGATACCGCTTCACCAACCGGCGCATGCGGTGCCTAAGCTCATGGAGTGATTCAGTGGGGGCGGGGACTTCGGGGACGGGCCGCGATTCAAACGCCTCCAATTCTTGCTTGGAGAACGGCGGCCCCTCCATCATGTAGTGTACTTGGATGGACGCATCATCAGCGGCGCACATGGTGGGCTCGTCGTAGTCGAAACGTTCCAAGGTGTAGGACAGCGGCCCCTTCGTTTTCTGAGCGATGAGCACGGCGTCTTCCGCCCGAGGCGAGGCGAGGCCCTCCTCGATGAGTACGTGAACCTTCGTTGATTTCATGATGGTGAAATATACAATTTAACCGGAGGGGCCTTCAGCCCGCTTTGTCTTCCTCTTCTTTGGATTGGATGGGGTCCAAATCGAATCGAGCCTTGTACATCATTTTTTGGTAGAGGACATCGCTCATTTCTTCCATGGCCCACGCTGCGCGCTCTTTGCGCACATGCAAGCGGCTGCGCCGATGGAATCGGGTCTGATCCACTTGGGTGAAGGACGCGGGGTCCGAACCGATGAAGGCGATGTCCCAACCCGGCAAGTCCTGGTAGGCTTCGAGCACTTCCTTCAAGTCCGCGGCGGTGTAGCGTGTGGATGCATTTTCGCCGCCATCCGTGTAGACGATGATCGCCAGTGATGCCGACTCGCCGTCGATCTCATCTCCCAACTGTTTCGCCGCACGGTCGATGGCTGTGACGGTGGCGTCGATCAAAGCGGTGCAGCCGCGGGGAGCGACTTGGCGGTACTTGATCGGTGCGACGTTCAGCACGTCGGCGTCCTCCACCGCATGTTCGATGGCGTCATCGAAGGTGGTGATGGTCATCCGGCAGGTGTGGCCGTGTTCCCGTGCAGCGCTCCTGAGCGATTCGATTTGGTGGTTGATGGCGCCAAGGACTTCGTCCATTTGGTCGGACATGGATCCCGAGCGGTCGAGCACAAGCACATAATGCAGGGTGTTGAGGGAAGTGGACATGAGGGGAGGTTTATTTGATTTCAAGGCCAAAATTGCCTCGCACCTAACAGGAATCCGTATTTTGGCAAGGTTGTCGTACAATGGCATATTATTTCGTGAATAAGATGAGCCTGATGAACATGCTTCGCGCGGTTTCAATCGCCTCGGTGGTCCTTTTTTTGGTGCAATGCAATGCCTGCGAAGAGCGCGGGACCATTACGTTTGATAATACGGGCCGCTTGTGGTGCAACTGCGACCTCGCCTTCAGCAATGGGGATGAGTACGTCGTGTTTGCGGGCGAGTCGCGCACGTATGAATTTTGGCGGGGAACGCACACCATCACGGTGGACTGTGGGAACGATGCTTACGGCAATTCCCTTTGTGGTTTCGAAGACGGGTACCGCCAGTTTTCGGTGGATGTGGGTTGCGGGGATGCGCATGTCATCGATTTGGACTTTTAGCCCGGCATGGGCTCGCCGTCATGCTGCTCATGCCGTTGGGAAGCTTCGGGCTGGGACAAGCAACCGACGAGCCGGAGGCCCCGAGGTGGAAAATGTTGACGGCGAGTGCGCTGGGAGCGGACCTCATCGAAGCCATCCATGAGCGGAGCGCACGGGGCTGATACGGGCTTTTCGAGCCCTCCCATGAGCTGAACTGCCAAAGTCCATGATGGCCTGCAGGTCGCATCTCCGTGATTCAAGTTCATCGCCTGATTTTTGGAATGTTTTTTGCTTTGCCGGAGGCTAAACTTCCCCGCCCATGAACCGGATGCTCCTTTTGTGCCTGTCGGCCTTGCCTTTGTCGCTCGTGGCACAACCCGATGCCGTGCCTTGTTGGAACCCGGATGCAGATGGGGACGAGCTCATCGGTGCGACCGATTTGCTCGATCTGTTGCGGGCATGGGGAGATTGGGAGGCCCCTGACTGCTTGCCTGACGCACCAGCCGCCGCGGCGCTTCCTCTGTCCGCCGAGGCGTGCTCCGGCCTGGATCACATCGATTTCCAGGGGTACCGGTATCCGGTGCTGGCAGCAGGCGATCGGTGTTGGTTCGCCGAAAACTTGCGTTCCTCTGCCTTTGCGAACGGGGATTTCCTTGTGGGCAACCTGAGTAGCGCGGACTGGCTCAGCACATTTGACGGGGCCACAGCGGTTTATGGAGAAGGGGAATCGCGGGTGTACAGCGGTTCCGAAGACGCCGCCGCGAACCTCGTCGCGTATGGCCGGCTGTACAATTGGCATGCGGTGGATGATCCCCGCGGACTCTGCCCCGCGGGGTGGCACGTGCCCACCGACGGAGAATGGAGGGAGTTGGAGCAGGGGGCGGCCGCGGATTCGAGCTTTCGAGTGGTGTATGCAGGGGGACGCAACTATGGCGGTTTTTTTGGGAGTGCCGAGCGTGCTGCGCTTTGGTGGTCTTCCACGGCTGTGGGTAACCGTGCGCTGTTTCATCGGCGGGATGCCGGCAACCCCGCGTGGATTTCCGGAACGAATTCGCGCAACATGGGGGCGTCGGTCCGGTGCGTAAAGACCGCTCGGCCGTGAGGTCAGCGAAGGGGTTCGAATTCCAGCCGCATTGGGGCGCGTTCCCCGGTGAGCTGGCCGTTGAGGACCACGGGGACACCGTTGGTGAACGTGTGGAGGATTTGGCTTGTAAACTGCTGACCTTCAAAAGGTGACCATCCGCATTGGTAGGCCAGGTTGCGCGCCTCTACCTGCCAAGGGCGGTGCAAATCGACGGCAATCAGGTCCGCAAAGGCGCCTTCGCGCGCCACACCCCGATCGACCAGCCGATACGCCTCGGCCACGTGCTCGCTCATGGCGGCGGCCACCTCGGGCAACGTCATGTGCCCGGCGTGGTGGAGCTCGAGGATGGCCGGAACCGCGTGTTGCACCAGCGGCCCGCCCGAAGCCGCTTGGAGGTAGGTGCCCTGCTTTTCTTCCCACGTGTGCGGGGCGTGGTCGGTGGCGAAGAAATCGATGGTTCCCGCTCGGAAGCCCGCAATCAGGGCGCGCTGATCGGCCTCGGACTTGACGGATGGATTCCACTTGATTGCTGCCCCGCGCGCCGCGTAGTCCGTGTGGTTGAAATGCAAGTGGTGGACGCATGCTTCGGCGGTGATGCGCTTGTCCCGAAGGGTGGGGGAGGGAGCGAACAGGGCGAGCTCTTGCGCGGTGGAAATGTGGTACAGGTGCAGCCTGTTCCCATGTTTTTGGGCCAAATCCACCACCCGCTCCGTCGCAGCAAAACACGCCTCTGCACTCCGGATGTGTTCATGCGCTGCGATGGGGATGTCGTCTCCGTATTTCGCCCGGTGCTGCGCGAGGTTCCGAGCAATGATGCTGTCGTCTTCGCTGTGCAAGGCCACCAAGGTCTCCGCCCGCGCAAACAACTGCTCAAGGAATGCCGGCTGGTTCGCGAGGATGCCCTCCTCATCGTCAAAGTACAGCCCGTCGTCCGTGATTCCGCACACCCACCGGTTGTCCACCCGAAGCGCCTCTTCGAGGTTGGTGCGTGTGATGCCCATGAAGAACGAGTAGTTGGCCGCGGACGTCGCTGCCGCTCGAGCATATTTGTCCTCGAGCAGCTCCCGCGTTAGGGTGTGCGGCCGGGTGTTGGGCATGTCCATGAACGAGGTGATGCCGCCGAGTACAGCGGCCCGCGACGCGCTGGCGATGGTTGCCTTGTGAGGAAATCCAGGTTCGCGGAAATGGACTTGGTCGTCGATCATGCCGGCGAAGATGTGCAGCCCTTCGAGGTCCATGACGGTGGCTGTCGGGTGGCTGATTGCTGCGTCAATGCGGGCGATGCGGCCGTGCTCGATGAGCAGGTCGCAGGCCGTGGTGGTGCCTTGGCTGACAAGTTGCACTTGCGTGAGGAGAAGGGGCTTCATGGCGTTGCTGCGAAATTAGCGGAGTTGGCCCGAGGATGGCGATGCAATTCGTTATGCCTGAATGAAGTAGAACTGATGTTGGCCTCGGTTTATGGCGCGGAGGCAGGGGAATGAACCAAATCCCTTTTCCCCGAGTTCTACCCTTGCATGCACGTGATCAACGTTTCTTACAATGACCCCGATCGGTGGCGCCAGGTCCTTGCGATTAGCGGACCTCGGCTGTCCCTGCTCGCCTCCCTTCGGAGCGGTGGCACGGGGTCGCCCGCTGCGCGCCTGCTCCGCACCACCCACACCGAACTCAATGCCCTGCTCGAACCGGGAACGGCTGACATCAAGGTGAACCTCGAGCGCACCACTGACGGAGCTATCCTTTACTTCCGGGCGCTGCTGGAAACTTGGGCCATCCCGCTTCGCCGGGGCGAGGCCGCGGTCGGGCTGCAGGACGGCGAAGTCACGCTGATCCTTGCTGATGCCACCATTTCTTTGGACGTGCCGAGTGGGAAGGGGGAGAAGCTCGAGGCGTGGCTCCGGAATGCCTTGTGACCGCCGCTCAGCATGAGCGCACCTGCAGCAGGCAATTTAGGAACGATGAACGCATGAGTATGGGACGAATCAGCCGAGGGCTTTAGAGGGACATTGTCCATTTACGAAGCAGTCACGAGGCTGATTTAAGGCGCCAGTACAGATGCCGCAGCCACCTGCGTACGGCCGGTTGAAAATTTGTTTTCGGCGGACGATTGGCGCGGGTTGTGATCGTCTGGTTGGGCCATTCCTACGGCGGTCGATTGCGACCAATTCGCATCCGAGTTCGCCCCCTTGTCCATCCTTGATGCAACCTGCTTGCCGGTGGTGGCTGCATTTGCGGAGTTATCCGCGATGTGCGGACCGCGTCCCCATTGGGGCCTGATGCAGCAAACCACCTCGTTGATCGCGGAAGTCCGGGTCTTCATTCCAGTAAAACGAACCGAAAATGGGGAATCGGTTCGGTGCATCCGATGCCGTTTTGAGGGATGAATCCCAGCCGTACCGTATGAAGGGTTGGAGGTGGGAGCGATTTCCCATAATTTTACAAGAGGATTGTTCATTTAGCACACATCACAAATGGGTTCAGTTTTGAACCGCGCATTGAACCGGTGCGCACGCTTGACCAACCGGTCAAAGGGCAGGCGCATCGCCTTCGCCACCCACCACAAGACTGGTACGGTGCTGGCACGCAACGCCGCTCTGGCCATTCAAAAATCCACGGGTGTGCGGATTATCTTTCCAGAACGGAACCCCGCCGATGCCGCTGCAGTAGCGCAACCCACCCCGGGGGATGCGTTCATTGCCCTCTACCGCCACTCCCACCTCGAGGCGACCGATTTACCCCAATTTGACCGGGTTTTTCATTTCATCCGGAATCCGCGTGAACTGATCGTGTCGTCCGCGGCCTATCACCGCAGAGGGTTGGAGAATTGGATGAATGCGTTGCCCGCTGAGTTGGATTGGGATAGTTGGCCTAAAGCGGCGCCTTACCGGTTCGCACACGAACACGAAAACCCTAGGCATTTCCAAGATTTTTTGGCCGGTGCAACCTACTCTGAACGCTTGAATTCGCTTTCCATGGGAGAGGCCATTCTTTACGAGATGCAGCTGGTCGCTGGACTGACCCTGCGCGACATGTTCGCATTTCCATCGGGGCCAAACGTAGTTCAAGTCAACATCCACCGCCCCGATTTCGTCCCTCAACGCTTCTGGAAGCATGTACTCGGCACCCTTCAGGTGCAAGCCTTCTCACGGAGTTTGGCCCTTCGAGAGCTTGAAAAGCTCAACAAGGCCAACATGTCGCAGTGGACGGCTAGGCAACAGGCGCACGTCAATCCCAATCCCAATGCGCGAGACGAGTGGGGGGCTGAACACGAAGCCTTGTTTCAATCCCTGTTCCCGGGCGTAACTTCTTGACCCGACTGATTGTGCCCTTGCTCGATGGTGGCAATCATCGCGTAGTCGCACTGGTACTTGGTCCGCAGGAAGGCTCGGTCGTTCTCTGTCATCAGGTCCGTCTCACGCAGGCCGTATCGCTGATGGGCGGTTCTAAGATGCTCCAACCGGTCCCTATGGGTGGTCGAGGGAGGGCCGCTTGAAACCACCGATTTCGTCCGGTTGAAGGTTTGACGGAAATGCTGGCCGCGGGAATCGCCCAGGAGGCGAACCATGGTTTGGCCCAATTCATCCATTCGGATTGCAATGTATTCCCGCTCGATAAGGTGACTTTTCTGCGGTGCATAATGCGCATTCAACAGGGCAAATGGCTGGTCCAAGTAACGCATAAAATCGCCAAACGTGGTCTCCGCCGCCGGCTTCCCCGCCCACGCTTCGAACTCCCTCACCACCTGCCCGTGGCCGCTCTCCTCAAGGAATTTATTCTTATACAGGCTCCAGATCCGTTCGATCGGATCGCGGTAAACGAACATGTAGTCCGCCTCCCGGTCGTTAGAACCCAACGGGTGACGGTGATGTGCCATGTTTCCTCCAATGCCGTCAGTTGCGGTTGCATCCCGCAGCAACCACCGACGAACGAGGTACTTCCAATGCGGACGCCGGTTGAAATACGCCTTGAAGGTCGAGCAGGCATTCTTTCGGATGTACGCATAAATCAACGGCGTTCCACCTGTCCCGGGTAGTCGGAAGTGCATGGTTGGGTTGTGGTATTCTCCCTGTCTGAACACCGGCCGATACCTTCGAGAGGTTGCATGTTTATGGCGGCTCATGGAATCCCTGTACGATGTATCCGCGGGGATGTTGCATCGAATCAAATTCCAGTGGCCATTGACACACGCGCTGCTTGAACTTTGCAATCCACTTTAACTTGCGTTTACGCGCGTTCATTTGTTCCAAACACATTTTCACCATGCCGGAAAATGTTCCTTTCTTCGTGCCGCATTCCTGTTCCTCATCGGGCTTATCCTGTTGCCCAGGACCTATTGCCAACGTTACACATCCTATTTCACAGGGAATGAAAATGATGTCGTGACTTCCCCGTTGGGCGGTGTGTGCATGATGGGCGGGGCCGGGGAGGATGACAATGCCATGGCTTGGTTTTTGGGACGGGTGAACGGAGGGGATGTTTTGCTCCTTCGGGCTTCTGGTAGGGCGGAGGCTGAGGCTCTTGCACCTTTAAGTCAACTCGCAGATTTTCAATGTCCTACGTGTGCATTGTGCACCGCGTGTAACGCCTTGTGGACGGCTCGCCAGAGGACGCTTGGCTAGCCTCGAATCCGTCGCATTCGATACCGGCAAGTTAGCGCTGGCAATCAACAAAGTTCAATGGGACACTTCAAATTTGACTTCTTGCTTCAATTTCCAGGCATCAAAAGCTTGACACCCGCGCTTCAAAAGATGGATTGTACCCAAAATCTCTTCCGAGCTCGGTAGACTTGGTGCCTTGAAATGCAGACGAGAAAATGTCGTTTCATAAGTGGGGCGCAGCCTCTTCCAAATGTCGTCCGGGTTGCGGTACAAAATGCAATCGGCAAAATTGGAGTTCATGTACGCCGCATACCCCACTTTTTCCTTGTTACCGTGCAAGTCA
>CBFHPD010000240.1:0-3538 GCA_965657495.1 uncultured Flavobacteriales bacterium | reverse complement strand
TCCTCGAATCGCACATCTTCGACTACCAATTGGACTACAGCTCCAGCCCCAACGTGGTGGAGGACTACGAGTTCAACCATGTGCTGCGCGGATCCTTGAACGGCGCCATCGGGCTCGGGTTTGGGGAGTTGGCCGATGGCATGACGGAAGGCGAAACCGCTGTCGCTTCCTTCACTTACAGCTGGCCCGAAGCGTGGCTCGCGGAAAACGCGACCCTATTGGCGGTGGCCACCGATGCCGATGGGGTGGTGTTGAACGTGGTGGAGTTGCACCCCGGCGAATGATGCGGCCGATCCTGCTTTCCCTCCTGCTTGCCGGGTGTTTCGCCGCTTTACACGCCCAGGAGCCCCTGCGGTTCAAAGGCGGTCTCTACGCGGGGGCGAGTGCGAGCCAAATCCACGGAGACGCCATTTCGGGTTTCAACAAACTCGGACTCACCGCCGGTCCTTTGCTTGAAATCTCACGGGGCGATGTCACGTGGGAATGGGGCATGCTCTACACCCAGAAGGGCAGCCGGAAAGTCCCCAATCCCAAAGCGGGAGACTACTCCACCTGGAAATACCGGTTCACCTACCTCGACATTCCGGTGGTGCGGGTTTGGCGCCCAGAACCGTGGTGGTGGTTTGGAGTGGGCGTGCAGCCGAGCGTGTTGCTCAATGCCGAGGAGGATTTTTATGGAACCGGCTACTCCCCGCTGACCACCCCCGACCTGAAGCCGATCGACCTCGGAGTGCTCGCGCTCGTGGGCGTGGAATACACGGACGCTTTGGCCTTCGAATTGCGCATGAGCCAAAGCGCCGTGCCCATCAGCGAACGGCCGGACGCACCCGTGATGCGCTGGGACAATTTCCTGATGAACATGGCGCTTCAGTTGGGACTGAAGGTTCAATTCGGTTCGAACTGAACTTAGTCTTTCCGGCCAGCGGCCTCCAAAATGCGGCCCGGCGAACGGTCCACTGCCTCGACGGCTGCTGACCAATCCCGCCAAATCCCCTCCATCACCGCTCCAACGCGCTCCTCGAGCAGGGCCGTGCGCTCCTCGAAGACCTCCGCTGCGCGCCGGGCGTTCGCTCCCGGCCCTGTGCGCTCGTCGATGCGACCGAAAGCGGTCCACAGGTCGTCGCTCATCCGGCGCGTCACGTGGTCGTACCCTTTGAAGTCGCGCGGTGTGGTCCACAAGCTTTCAATGGCCTGCAATTCCGTGCGCAAGGAGTCCGTCAAGGTGTTGAGCGTGTCGCGGTCAGCCTCGGGCAGGTGGCTCCATGAGGGCTCCACGGCTGCGATGGCTTCGTGGGCACGGGCGACGCGCTGGAGGGCGTCATCGGCCCGGCGCACCGCTGCGTATACATCGCGCTGGTGGGCGGTGGCGGCCTGGGCGGCCGACGCATCGAACGGGACGCGCGGATCGGCGTGGACGGTGACCGGTTGGCGCGCCGTGTGGGAACCGAGTTGCATGACCACCTCGTACGTGCCCGGCAACACCGTCGGACCGCCACCCGGCACCTTGTCGTCCTCTTCGCGGAGGCCGGTTCGCGGCCAGTGTACCCCGTCGGTGTCGAGGCCCCAGCGGCCCCACTGCAGGCCCGGCTCGACGTCCTGGGTCATCCGGCGCAACGTGTCGCCGGCAGCGTCGAGGACGAAGACCTGCAGTTCCTCGTGAGCGGCGGCGGTGTCAGGGGCGATGTAGTAGGACCAGTTCGCGCCGCCTGGCCGGTTTTTGCCCTCCCAAATGGGATCGCCAGGGAAGCGCGCGCCCGCGGGACGGGCCCGGGCCACGTCGTAGGCGTCGCGGACCGGGAACATCTCGAGGGGCGCAGAGAAAACGCCGTTGCCCTCTTTGGCCAGTGCCCGCAAAGCGGACAAATCATCGACCACGTAGGCCGCGCGCCCAAACGTGCCGAGGACCAAATCGCCCCACCGCGGGTGGATCACGAGGTCGCGCACCGGTACACTCGGCAAATCGTGCGTCCAATGGTGCCAATTCACGCCCCGATCGAAGCTGGCGTAGAGCCCGCCCTCCGTGCCGAGGAAGATGAGCGACTCGGCCTCGGGATCCTGCGCCACGCACAAGGCATGGCCGTTCACGCCGTTGTCTTCACCGACGAGCCGCTCCCACGAGGCACCGCCATCGGTCGTCCGGAAGAGGTAGGGTTGGTCGTCGCCGCGCCGGTAGTCGTTCACGACCACGTAGACCTCATCGGACCGGTGGGGGCTGACGTGGATTTGGGGGATCCAGGCGCCGGTGGGGAAGCGTTTGATGTCGAGGGCGTGGTCGCGCCAGGTGGCGCCGCCGTCGGCGGTGTGCTGCAGCCGGCCGTCATCGGTGCCGACCCAAATTTCCTCGCGGTCGACGGGCGCGATGCACAGGATGGTGCAGTGGTTTTCTGCCTGGGTGGCGTCGATGGTGAGGCCGCCGGATTCGGCTTGGTTGAGCTTGGCCGGGTCGTTCGTGGTCAGGTCCGGGCTCAGCACCGTCCAGCTCGCGCCGCGATCGGTCGAATGGTGGAGGAACTGGGAACCGAAGTAGAGGCCGTCCTCGCTGTTGGGATCCAAAGCCAGGGCCGCATTCCAAGCGAAGCGCAGGGGCACGCTGTCCGGGCGGACGGGCTGAATGGATTGCGAGCGGCCGGTGCGGCGGTCGATGCGCGCGATGGAACCGCCTTGGTACATGGCGTAAACGGTGTGTTCGTCAACCGGCTGGACGTCGAAACCGTCGCCGAAGAGCACTTCCTGCCAATCCGCGTTGCGGATGCCACCCACATGCCAAACCTCACTCGGTCCGACCCACGAGCCGTTGTCCTGCATCCCGCCATAAATGTTGTACGGCACCGCATCATCCACCGCAATGTGGTAAAACTGGCCGAGCGGCAAGTTCTCCACGAAACTCCACGTGCGCCCGCCGTCGCGGCTGATGTTGAGCCCCCCATCGTTGCCGTCGAGCATGAATTGCGGGTCGTCGGGGTGAATGAAAAACGCGTGGTGGTCCGGGTGCACACCGCTGTACGGCAGGATGGTTTCGAAGGTCCGCCCGCCGTCCGTGCTTTCATCGACCATGCTGTAGAGGTTGAACAGGTGGTCGGGATCGGTGGGATCGGCGTGAATTTCAGCGTAGTAGAACGGCCGGTTGCCGACGCTGTTGTTTTGGACCAAATCCCAATTCCGCCCGCCATCCTCCGACCGGTACAACCCCGTGCCCGACTCGGCCTCCACCAAGGCGTACACGATGTCCGGATCCGCCTCGCTCATCGCCAGCCCCATCCGGCCCAAGGTGCCGCCCGGCAAGCCCGCGTCCTCCCCGAGCTGGAACCACTCGGCGCCCCCGTCGTGCGTGACATACAGCCCGCTGCCGGAGCCCCCGCTCGTGAAGAACCACGGTTCGCGGTGGAAACTCCACATCGCCACGAACAGCTTGTCCGGGTTTGACGGGTCGAGCACCATCTCGGCCACGCCCGTCGTGTCGTCCACGAACAGCACGTGGTCCCAGGTCGCCCCACCGTCCGTCGTCTTGTACACGCCCCGGTCCGGGCCGGTCGACCAG
>CBFHPD010000239.1:0-1821 GCA_965657495.1 uncultured Flavobacteriales bacterium | reverse complement strand
GTCCGGCAGCAGCGCCAGCCCGTCCTCACGCGTCAGGTCGTTCCGATAGCTGAGGCGGTCACGGCGGTACCGGTTGAAGGCCACGAAGCCCTGCACCTCCTCGCCCGCCACGTCGACGCGCCCGATCGACCGCCGCGTCCCGAAGACCAAATCGTTCGCCCGCGGCATGGCCAGCACCTCGAGCAACGTGTCGTTCACGGCCACCGTTTGCTGCACATAGTTCACCGACCCGTCGTTCCACAACGTCTCGTCCATCACCTCACCGGACGCCCGCAGCCGGACGCCGCCGACCGACCAGGCGCCCCCGACCGACGCCGTGAGCTGCTCCTTCGGCTTCCACAGCACCGAACGGCTCGTGTCGCTCCCCGCGCCCCCGAAGTACAGCCGGGAAATCCGGCCGTTCCACGGGCCGCGCGCAAACTGGGCGGACGTGGTGAAGCGCCCGATGGACTCCACCGCCGCCCGGGCCGAGGTGGCCGGCTGCTCCTCCGTGATGAGGTTGATGGTCCCGGCGATGGCTTCGGAGCCGTACTCCACGCTCATGGGCCCCTCCACGATTTCGACACGGGCCACCCGATCGAGGGGGAGCTGGTCGAGGTCGATGTTGCCGTCGAGGCGGCCGAGGACCGGGAGGCCGTCGACGAGCACCTGGACGTGGCGGCCGGAAAGGCCGAGGAGGTTCACCTGCGTGCCGAGTTGGGCGTCATGGCCGAGGGCGAGGCTGGACTGGGTTTGTAGGGCGTCTCGCAGGGTGACGGCACCGATGCGGTCGAGGGCGCGCCGGTCGATGATTTGGACCGGCTGAACGACCTCGTGGTCGCCGCGGAGGCCGTATTGCCCGGTGACCACGGCGGCGCTCAGGGCGAAGACTGCAGGAGCGAGCTCGATGGGGCCAGCCGGGAAGGTGTCGGGGGCGAAGGCCAAGGACTCGTAGCCGATGGCCGAAATGCGCACCTCGCCTGCTCCAGCGGGTAGGGAGAAGCCTCCCGAGGCCGAGGTGGCCACCGCGCGGTCGGCTCCCGTCACGTCTTGGAAGCGCACGGTGGCACCGGGGACAGCGGCGCCCGCCTCCGTCACAACATACTGTTGAGCGAAGGCGGGCAAGGCTGCGGTGACGAGGCCGAGGAGCAGGCAGGTGCGGCGCATCAGCGCTTCAGGATTTGGGCTGAACGCACGCCGTGCGCATCGGCCACCTGAATGAGGTAAACACCTGCTGACCAATGTGATGCATCCAAATCAACGGCGGTATCGGCGGTCACAAAGCGGTCCACAAACCGGCCATCCGCAGACCAAATCGCCACCTCCGCGCGGCCTTGCCACCCGGTCAAGCGCACCGTGCCGTCCACCACCGGATTCGGGAACGCGCGCAAGACGGTCTCGGCCGTTTCAGCGACGCCCACCGTGGAGACGAGCTCCGCATTCAACGTAGTGATGCCCGTCGCCGACCCCTCGAACGAGGTGAACACCAGGTGGTACACATCGCCGGCATTCGACTGCACGAAGTAGCTCAAATCCGGCACCAGCTCCCACGACCAGCCCGCTAGGGTCTTCCAGTCGTTGCCGATGAGCGTGTAGGGCGCATCGGCCACCGGGAAGTCGGCAAGCACCGCTTCCGAGGGCGCCACGCCTTCAGCGACAGAAGCCGGTCGATCGGCATTGAGCAGCACACCGGTGGTGGGGTACATGCCATAGGTGGTGGGGCCGACGTAGCGGGTCAACACGAAGTCCCAGCTGTCGAGGGCGGGTTCGCGGTCGATCCACCCTTCGCTGAACGAATAGTAGAGGAAGCGGCGGTTTTCCGTGTCGGCCATGTTCATCACG
>CBFHPD010000238.1:0-2821 GCA_965657495.1 uncultured Flavobacteriales bacterium | reverse complement strand
GCTTATCCCTCAATTGATTGTCGACCGGTGGCTGAGCAAGGGCACCCCACCAACGGCGTAGTTCAGTAAATTTCGCTCCGGACGTCGAACCCATCCTTTGCTAGTCCCATTTATCCGATACCCCATTGATTTGGCGGAAGGGTCCGTACGCCAAACCTGGGGCAGCTCGTCGCGTTACCTGGTAACGGGATTAGGCGAATCGACTGAGTCGATTAGGCCGCGAGCGCGTAAGAAGTGTTGTCATTTCTGACTTGAAAGTTCAAGATTAACGAGCTGTGCTAACAAGTGCTCGGCATGCTTACGAGAATGATCATCTCGCTGTCAAATCCAAAATCGGCCCCAGAAATCAAAGAACAAGGGTGCAAATGTAACGCTTGCAACCGGGTTTGGTCTAAGTTTAAGAAGCTTTAAGCATCCGGCAACTGCGCTGCCCCACCCGCCACGTAATCCGCCAAATACCGGTAAGGCGCGTGCAGCTCACCGGCCGAGGTCGTCTCCGTCGCCCCCGACAAGATGCCGTCGCGGTCCCCTTCAATGAGCAACGGGAGCACGTGCTCCACCAGCTCGTCCCCAAAGCCCTGGGATGCATCGCGCGGCAGTTCGCACGGCAAGTTGTCAACGGCCATGACCGCGATGCTCCCCGGTGCTCCCACCGCCACTTCGGACTCCGTCACCGGGTCGTAACCGTAAAACGGATCGGCGATGGTCGACGGGCGCAATGTGCACGCCACCGGACCGTCGATGTCGCAGCTGATGTCGGCCACGGTGTTCACCTTCCAATCTGGGTGGCGCATGTCTTTCCGGGTGAACAAGTAAGGCGAACCTTCGGCCCAAAAATGCCCCGCCATGAAGAGATCGGCCGCATGCGCAAACCGCGGGAACGTGCTGTGAAAGCTGGTTGGGTCGTCCTTGAACTCGGCCATCGAAAAGGGCCGGCCTTCGTTGTGCGCATTGTAATCCTCCACCTCAAGCCGCGTGTAAACCGGTTCGGGGTAATCCATCCGCAAGAAATCGTCCGGGTGAACGTGGCGCATCTTCAGGGAATCCAGGACCTCCTTCGCTCCCTCGCCGACCCGGCCGCTGCCCGTGAGCACCACCTTGAAATCGGCGGGCAAGTCCAAGCCTTGGGCCAATTCCGACAGCATCTCCTTCAAATCCCGGCATTCCGTCGCCGGCTTCAAGGTGTACCGTCCCGAACGCACGCCGTATGCCCGGAAACCGTTGTAAGCCCCCACCAGTCCGGCCCAACGGCCAAACCCGATGATGCGTTTGCCGCTTGGGCGCTTGAGCATCTCGTAGTCGATGAGCCGGATCCGCTTGCGCAGCACCTCGGCCAGCAGCGCCGCATTGTACGGCTGCAGCTTGTGCGTGTGGCTGAAAAAGAGGTAGGTTTTGTCTGGCAGCAAATCGGGTTTGTTCACCTCTTTTACCCCCAGCAAGATTTGGCAAGGGGCCAAATCCTCCGTCACCGTCACCCCGAGCGCCCGGTACTCCTCGTCCGCGATGCGCCGCACCGCACTCGGCTGCACCAGCACGCGCACCTGCGGATAGCGGCGTTCGAGCGCCACGCAATGCTCCGGCGTGAGCGGTACCCGCGCATCCGGCGGCACCTTCCCTTCGCGGATGACACCAATGTACAGCGGCTGGTCGGGGGTCGGTTGGGGCGTGTCCATGATAGGCGAATTTACGAACGACCCGGCGCGATTCCGCCGGTCGTCCCCTTACTGGGGCACAAAAATGTACGTCAGCGTGCCTTCCGTCACCGACTCCGCAGCGGGCTCGATGAAAAAGGTGCTCCTGCGCGCACTGCGCAACGCTGCATCCGCAAAGCATTCGCCGATCCCGATCGCCGCGGGGTCGAGGGTGGCTGACTTGACCTCACCCTGCCGATTCACAGCAATGCGCACCACCACCGTCGCCCCTCCCCTGCACCGGTACCCCGGCACATCAAGGTACTTGGAACGCCGACCAGGCAAATCGAACTTGACGGTCACGTTGCCTTCGTACTGGGCATCCCATCCGCTCAAGGTCTCCACCTCGTTGTCATCCACCTCCGGAACCGCTTCCAACCCGAAGTCCTTTTCCTCGGCCGCGAGCCGGGCCATTTCTGCCGCTTCGAAGGCGCGCAACTCGGCTTCAACCTCGGCCGCTAGTTGGTCCGAAGCCGATGACCTCCGGTCGCTCGAAACCGCCGCTTTTGCATCACTCCGCAAATTCGCCACCTGCCCCTCCATCGCGGCCCGCAGCTGCTCCTCCAACGTCGCGGTCTCCACGGCCTCCATCTCCTCCACCAGCCCCACCTCGGCATACCGCACCGTGGGCGCGCCCCCCCCAACCGTGGGCCACCACAACACAAGCAGCACCCCTGCATGCACGCCCAAGGTCAGGGCAATGGCTCGCAAGGTGAAGGTGCTGCGCGGCATCCCGTTCAGTCCAAAATCACCGTCGTTTCCCGGCGCCATGCAGATTCCGTGATGCTGTCCTCCCCCTCAAAGTAATAAACCCCCGTCTTCGTGACGACCTTGCGGAAACGCCTGACGTGGTTCCCCACGCGAACGGTACGTTCGATGACCAGCCCGTTGGGGATGTCGTACGATTGCTCCTGTATGCCCGGGGCCACGTCCACATCCTCTGGGGCAAGGACATATTCCTCGGATTCGGTAGGACCGCCTTGATCCAAAGCGAGCACCTCTTGCCGCGCGTCGTAACGCCGATTCTCCGCCTGGAACGCCCGGACTTGCCCTTCCTCTTTGTGCCCTGATGCCGTGGCATTGATTTCGGCTTGCGTGGCACGGAGGCGCTCCATTTCGCCCTCGCCAAT
>CBFHPD010000237.1:0-10797 GCA_965657495.1 uncultured Flavobacteriales bacterium | reverse complement strand
GTCCAAGGTCGGATCGGGCAGCCACGTCAAGTTTTCACCGCCCCACGCCTGCAACTGGATGGACTCGCCGTCGCAAATGGGCCCCACCTCATCGACCGATGGCGTCGGCAACGACTCCACAAATATCGTGGCAAAGGCCGTGTCAGGTTCAAGGCAGCCTTCGGAACCCGCATCCGAACTGACCACCAAGATCACGTCCCATTCCCCGCCTTCGAGGTAGGTGTATTCCGGGTTTTCTTCGAGGCTTGTGTTGAGGTCGCCGAAGAACCATTCGTACGTGTTGCCGCCGAGGCTTTGGTTGACGAAGGTGATGGGCTCCCCGGGACAAATCACGTCCGGCGCCTCGATGTCGATGTCCGCTACCAACGCCCCGAGGTTGAACTTGAACACCCCGAGGTTGCAGTTCGTGCTGGCATTGAGCTGACTCCACGCTCCGGCCGTCGTCGGAAAGTCGTCTCCGCCCCCGCAACCGGCGCACACGGCCTGGTAAATCGTGCCGTCCTTATCGAATCGCGAGGTTCCTCCGTCCACGTGTTCATTTGAAAACGGACCGCCGAAAAACGAGCCATAGGTCAAATCCGCACCATCGGGCGCCAACACCCCAAGCCAGAAGTCGCTCCCATCCGTCCCGAGCTGCTCGGCGTCTGAGGTGGTGGGCATCATCGATGTGGTGGAGGTGCCCGCGTAAGGCGAGTTGTTGTTCGTGTCGCCGCCCCAGCCGCTGAGGTAGATTTCGTCGCAATCGGAAACGAGGAAGGCCGTCGGGGAGATGTCGACGCCGATTTGGGCCAAACCCACCCGCGTCCGAAACTCCAGCCCGCTCAAATCCGGAGTCATCCGCTGCACAAAGCTCGAACCGTTCGGATTCGCGCTGTACACCGCGCCCACCAAGGGCATCGTACCGGTGGTTTGGCCATAGACGTACGGCCGATCCTCCGTGTCCAGCTGCACGAAGTAACACTGGTCGTACGCCGACGAACCCACGTACGTCGCCCCATCCGGATCCCAACTCCCATCGCCCGCCGGCACCAGCCGCGTCACAAACCCGTCAATGCCCCCCGCGTGCGCCGGCTGCACGCCCCCCGATGTACCCGGGAAATTCGTGCTCCGCGTCCCCCCCGTGATGTACGCCGCCGAGCCGTCCGAAGCAAACTGCATCGCATACCCCGCATCGTCGTTCGACCCGCCGAGGTAGCTCGAAAACTCCAAGTCCGCCAAATCCGCCGACAGCCGGAACACGACCGCATCGGTGGCCCCATCGAGCGCCGGGTCGAAGGCCTGCACGAGCGGGAAGTCGCTGCTCCGCGTCGTCGTCGCCACCCACGGCCGCCCAGCCTCATCCACCACGATTTCCCCACGGCAGACGTCCCCGTAGTTGTAGTTCAATTCCGTGGCGATGTTGATCCCATCGTTGCCCGTTCCGCCGACAAAGGTGCTCGCGAGCATGGCACCCGTCGCACCAGACAGCTTCAGCACATAGAGGTCGCACCCGTTGTTGTGTTGTCCGTAAAAGTGGTATCCAGCCAAATTCACCAACGGCCCCGCATTGTACGTCGCATCGTACGCCCCTGCCGTTACCGGAAAATTCGACGATCCCGTGGTCCCCATCACGAAGATGTCGCCGTTGGCGTTGTTGACGATGCTGTGGGGGTACTCCATTTCGGAACCGCCGATGTAGGTGCTCACTTCCACGTCAGTTCCGTCCTCCGCGAAGTACGAGATGCCGATGTCGAAGGTGCCCCCTGCATAGGTCGTGCTGACGGCTCCGGGAGTCGTGGGGTAGCCGCCCCCCAGGACTCCGCTCCCGCCGATCAGGCGGCCACCGTCGTCGTATCCCGCAGTCACGCCCCAGCTGTCAGCCGTGCTACCGATGTAGGAAGCGAACACGAGGTCCGGATCGATGACAAGTTCGCGGTCGGGGTCGTACGCCCCGAGTTCGAAGCGGACGCGCGGGCCATCGACGACATAGGAGCAAGCCACCTCCTCGATGCGGGAACCGTTCATTTGGTAAGCAAACGGAACCCCCTCCACAATGCTGCCCCATGGCGCATCCACCGGCCCCAACACGTGCTGCAACGAACCGTCGGCCTGCAACACCGGCTTGGTGCCCTCATGCCGCAACACCACCGCCGACGGGTCCGCCCCCGGCGCCACCTTGAACTCGTATTTCACCGCACGCCCTCCGCGCATCACAGCCTGGACCCCCGGCCACACCTCGCGGATGTTCTCAGCCGCCGGCACCAGCCCCTCCGCCCATTGCGCAGGGTCATCGGATAGGTAATAATTCACCCGCTCCGCCGCACGCCGCCCCCGCCACTCCGAAGGAACGTCCGCCTCACCGCCCTCAAACCGTACCCGCCACACATGGGATGCCAACACCTCGGGCGCACCGTGCTGCGATAACTGATCATACCCTGGTCCGCGCACTTCAGCTGTCCACCCCCCACGATCCAGCCACAACCACCCCGTGGAAAGATCCATGCGCCCTACCACCTCCTGCGGCCACTGGTTGCCATTTGGAATGAAAACAGCGCCCCGCGGTGCGTGATCCGCCCGTACCACACGCTGCGCCTCGGCCGTGGAGACTTGAAAGCCCCCGGCAACCGCCATCCAAACCCAAATCAACCGGCTGAGGTTCATGCCTTCAAGTAACGAAAAATAAACCGGTTGGGTTGCTCGCGCCCCGAAGCAAAAAAGCCCGGGTTCAGCTCAGCTGATCGGTCAGCAACCGCATCTCGATGACCGGTGACATCTTCTCGTGCAAGATCCGGTACACCGCATCGGCGATGGGCAAGTGCACTTGGAAGTGCTTGTTCATCTGGTAAATTCCCTGAGCGCCGTTGTACCCTTCCGCCACCATGTCCATTTCCATGATGGCGCCCTTGACGCTGTATCCCTTGCCGATCATGGTGCCAAGCGTGCGGTTGCGGCTGTGCGGGCTGTACGCAGTGACCAGGAGGTCGCCGAGGTATGGGCTGGTCTTCACGTCGCGGTCGAGGTGGTGGACGGCGGCGAGGAAGGACTTCATTTCTTGGGAGGCATTGGAAATCAGGACGCTCAGGAAGTTGTCTCCGTAACCGAGGCCGTGGGCGATGCCGGCGGCGATGGCGTACACGTTTTTCAGCACCGCAGCGAGCTCTGCTCCGATGACGTCGTCGCTGATTTCCGTCCGGATGTAGGGCGTGGCGAGCAGGTCGGCGAGGGTGCGCGCGTGCTCCTTGTTGGGGCAAGCGATGGTCAGGTAGGACAGCTTTTCGCGGGCGACTTCCTCGGCGTGGCAAGGGCCGGCGATCATGCCGATTTGGTCATAGGGCGTGCCGAATTCCTTGTGGATGTAGCGCGCGGGGATGCTGTCGTATTCCACGACCATGCCTTTGATGGCGCTGAAAATGACCTTGTTTTCGAGGCCCTTCGGTTGGCACTTTTGGATGGTTTGGTCCAAATGGATGCTCGGAATGGCAAAAATCACGATGTCCGACGCATCGATCACCTCCTGCATGTCCGTCGAAACGTGCAGCTGCGTAGGGATGAAGGCAATGCTCTGGATGTAATGCGGGTTGCGCCCGAACATGGACAGGTATTCGGCAGTTTCCTCGCGCCGCACCCACCAATTGAGGTCTTCGGTGTTCGAAAGGAGCATCTTTGCGATGGCCGTCGCCCAGCTTCCGCTGCCGAGGAGACCGATTCGAGGGGAGTTCGCCATGGGGTGCGAAGGTAAGGGAAGCGGGTGTTGCGGGATTTGGCCTGCCAAAACCCGGTGCAAATCAAGCGCTCAACTCGCCGTTGCAAACTACCTTTGCGGGCGAAAAATGCCCCCCTTGCCATGAGCGACGATTTGTTGAAAAAGGTCATCAGCCACGCCAAAGAGTATGGCTTCGTCTTCCCTTCGAGCGAAATTTACGACGGCCTGAGCGCGGCCTACGACTACGGCCAACTCGGCGCGGAGCTGAAGAACAACATCAAGCACTACTGGTGGACGGCCATGGTGCGGATGCACGAAAACATCGTGGGCATCGACGCTTCCATCTTCATGCACCCCACGACCTGGAAGGCCAGCGGGCACGTGGACGCGTTCAACGACCCGCTCATCGACAACAAGGATTCCAAGAAGCGCTACCGCGCGGACGTCCTCATCGAGGATTACGTGGAGAAGATCGAGGCGAAGAACCGCAAGGACATCGACAAGGCGGCCAAGCGATTCGGGGAGGCCTTCGACGAGGCCGAATTCCGCGCCACCAACCAGCGCGTGCTCGACCGCCAAAAGGAAATCGACCGCATCAACGCGGCCTTCAAAGCGGCCATGGAAGCCGATGACCTCGCCGCCGTCAAGGCCCTCATCGAGGAGCTCGGCATCACCGATCCCGAGACCGGCAGCCGCAACTGGACCGACGTGCGCCAGTTCAACCTGATGTTCAAGACCGAGCTCGGCGCGGTTTCCGGCGATTCGGGCATCATCTACTTGCGGCCCGAGACAGCGCAGGGCATTTTCGTGAACTACTTGAACGTGCAGAAGAGCGGGCGGATGAAGCTGCCGTTTGGCATAGCCCAAATCGGAAAAGCCTTCCGCAACGAGATCATCGCCCGCCAGTTCATCTTCCGGATGCGGGAATTCGAGCAAATGGAGATGCAATTCTTCATCAAGCCCGGCACGCAAGGCGAATGGTACGAATACTGGAAGGAAGCGCGCCTCAAGTGGCACCAGGCGCTCGGCCTCGGCGACGGCATGCACCGCTTCCACGACCACGTGAAGCTCGCCCACTACGCCGACGCCGCCTGTGACATCGAGTTCAACTTCCCCATGGGCTTCAAGGAGCTCGAAGGCATCCACTCGCGGACGGACTTCGATTTGCGCCAACACGAGGAGCACAGCGGGCGCAAGCTCCGCTACTTCGACCCCGAGACGAAGGAGAGCTTCGTACCGTACGTCATCGAGACGTCCATCGGCCTCGACCGGATGTTCCTCGCTACGTTGAGCGCGGCCTACACGGAAGAGACGTTGGAGGATGATTCCACGCGGACGGTGTTGCGCATCCCGGCGGCCCTCGCGCCAGTGAAGGCGGCGGTGTTGCCGTTGATCAAGAAGGACGGGCTGCCGGAAAAGGCGCGCGAGGTGTTGGCCATGTTGCAATTGAACCACAACGTGCAATACGACGAGAAGGACGCCATCGGGCGCCGCTACCGCCGGCAAGACGCCATCGGGACTCCACTCTGCATCACCGTGGACCACGATACGCTGACCGACCACGCCGTGACCGTGCGCGACCGCGACACGATGACGCAAGAGCGCGTCGCCATTGCCGACCTAGCGGCCGTGGTGGAATCTAAAGTTGGACTCGCAACCCTGTTTTCATGAACCTGAACGAATTGGACTTGGAGGGCCGCCGCGCCCTGATCCGCGTAGATTTCAACGTGCCGCTGAACGAAGCGGGCGAAGTGACCGATGACACCCGCATCCGGGCTGCCATTCCGACCATTCATACCGTTTTGAAAGCGGGCGGATCGGTCGTGCTCATGTCGCACCTCGGGCGGCCGAAGGGCGTGACGCCGGAGCTGAGCTTGCGCCACATCCTGCCGACCCTCGAGGGGTTGGTGGGCCAGTCGGTGGCGTTTGCACCGGATTGCGTGGGCGATGCGGCGTTGGACGTGACCCAGTCGCTCGAGTCAGGCCAAATCGCGCTCCTCGAAAACCTCCGCTTCCACCCCGAAGAAAAAGCCGGTGATGAGTTCTTCGCCGGCCAACTCGCCGAGAACGGCGACGTCTACATCAACGACGCCTTCGGCACCGCCCACCGCGCCCACGCCTCCACCGCCGTCATCGCCCGCTTCTTCCCGGAAGACAAGGCCTTCGGGCTGCTCCTCGCCGGCGAAGTCGACGCCTTGAAGCGCGTGTTGGAAGCGCCCGAAAAGCCGTTAACCGCCATCATCGGCGGCGCCAAGGTCAGCTCCAAGCTCGGCATCATCGAGCACCTCATCGGCCGCGTCGACCGCCTCATCGTGGGCGGCGGGATGGCCTACACCTTCGTCCAAGCCCAAGGCGGCTCCATCGGCGAAAGCTTGGTCGAAACGGACCTCCACGCCAAGGCGTTGGAAATCATGGAACGCGCGGCAGGTGCTGGCACCGAGTTGCTCCTGCCCACCGACACGGTCGCAGCGGATCGGTTTGCGGAAGACGCGGCGCAGCAAATCGTTCCCACGAACGCCATCCCCGACGGCTGGATGGGCCTCGACATCGGCCCGGAGACCCGGACCCGCTTCATCGAGGCGGTCAGCACCTCCCGCACGGTCTTGTGGAACGGTCCGATGGGCGTCTTCGAAATGCCGGCCTTCGCCGTGGGCACCCAAGCCGTAGGCGAGGCGCTTGCCCGCGTCACGGCCGAGGAGAACGCCTTCACCCTCATCGGCGGCGGCGATTCCGTGGCTGCCATCAACCAGCTCGGCCTCGCAGACCAAGTCAGCTACGTCAGCACCGGCGGCGGCGCCATGTTGGAATCGCTCGAAGGCAAGGTATTGCCCGGCATCCAGGCCATCCTCGACTAAGCGCGCTCGAGCACGTCGCTCATCACAAACGAGCTCTGCACCTGCCCGATGTTGTCCATCGCCGCGAGGCGTTCGGAGATAAATCGGTGGTAGGCGGACATGTTGCGCACCTGCACTTCGAGGAGGTAGTCGTAACCGCCTGCGATGTGGAAGCATGCCCGCACCTCGGGAAAATCGCCGATGCGCGCCTCGAATTCCTGGAGGTAGCGCGCGTCGTGCTGCTTGAGTTGGACGTTGCAAAAGGCATGGATCTCCAAACCCAGTTGCTTCCGGTCGATGCGCGCGCCGTAGTTGCGGATGACCCCAGAGGCCTCCAACCGTTTGACGCGATTGAACACGGCCGAACGGCTCAACCCCGTCCGTTCACTCAAGGCCTGCATGGATGCACGTCCTTCCGTGCGCAAGAGGTCCACCAGTTTCATATCGTGAGCGTCGAGTGGCATTTTGTTTCGTTCAGCGGGGTGGTTCGGGTTGAAAATTAGCACAAAATGCTCGTTTTGGCTTTTTATGCAAAACAAATTCACCACATTAACACCAAACCCCATACAAGCGTGCGACATTCTCCCGCATGGAACACCTCTCCACACGCGCCATGTTCGCGGGATACACACCCGATGAGGGCCAAGGAGCTGTCAAGCCCCCCGTTTACCTGACCTCAACCTTTGTATTCCCGGATGCCGCTGCTGGCGCCCGGCACATGGAGTCCGCCTATGGCGTGGAGGGCGTAGAGCCGCCCGCCGAGCCCGGCTACATTTACAGCCGGCTTTCCAATCCCACAGTGGAGACTGCCGAGCAGCGCCTTGCCGCGTGGGACGAAAGCGAGGGCGCCGCATTTTTTGCGAGCGGAATGGCCGCCATTTCAACGACGTTGCTGGCGTGGAGTTCAGCGAATCGTCCGGTTTGGTACTGCGGGCCGTTGTACGGAGGCACGGAGCATTTTTTGCGCGATGTGTTGCCCGGAATGGGCGTGCAGGTGCTGGAGTTGCCCGACTTAAAGGCCTTGGACCAAATGTTGGCCCAACACCCCCATCTCCCCGGCATCATCTACCTCGAAACACCTGCAAACCCGACGATGCAGCAACGGCGCATCGCCACTGCTGCCAATTGGGCGAAGGCGCACAGCACCACCGATCACCCCATCCTGACCGTCGTGGACAACACGTTCCTCGGACCCATCCTTCAACGCCCCCTTGAGCACGGTGCGGACCTCCTTGTATATTCCGCTACGAAATACCTCGGCGGCCACAGCGACCTCATCGCCGGTGCGGTCAGCGGCCGGGCCGAAGCCATCGCGAAAGTCAAGGAATTCCGGAGCTTCCTCGGCGGCACCATCGACGCGCACACCGCTTGGATGCTCAGCCGCTCCATGGAGACCCTCCATGTCCGGGTCGAGCGCCAACAAGCCAATGCCGAACACGTCGCCGCATTCCTCCGCAAGCACCCCGCCGTCCACGGATTGAAAACCGCGTGGCCCATCGACCTCGATCCCGAAGCCGCCGCCATCGCATCAGAACAAACCCACGGCGGCGGCTCCATGATTGCCTTTGAGCTCGCCGGCGGCCGTCCCGCAGCTTTCACCTTCCTCGATGCCTTGAAGCACTTCAAGCTCGCTGTGTCGCTGGGGTCTGTTGAAAGTTTGGCCGAACACCCCGCAAGCATGACGCACGCCGGCGTGCCCCCTGCCACCAAGGCCGCCACCGGCATCACCGAAGGGCTCATCCGCCTGAGCATCGGGCTGGAGCATCCGGACGACCTCGTCGCGGATTTGGCGCAAGCCCTTCCGGCCTGACCACGCTATTTGCGGGCGAGGGAGGCCGCGCCCACCCGAAGGATTTCACCAGCATTCATGCGGCTTTGGAAGACCCAATGCTTCCCGTCATTGACGTGGTCATTGAGCCGCAAATTCAGCTTTCCACTTCGTTCTTGTCCTTCACCCGTTTGAATGACGATGGGCAAGACGACGACCAATTCCCGCGGATCCAGCTTCGTCAGCCAGGATTGCGGGATGCGAGTGGTTACGTCCATGAACCGCTCGGAAGTGCGGTAATCTTGGTGGAAAACGACCTGATCCAGGACCTTGTTTTGGAGCTTCACATCGCGCGCCACATGCTTCACTGAAGGGCTGTTCGTCTGGGCTGGAAAATAGGCGTGGTAGCCCTTGCGATCCATGAAAGTAGCGTGCCAACTGCTGTCACCCCGCAGCCCTGGTTGGTCCAACCCCTCGAAGGTGTCCAACACCCAGCTCGCCAGCGGTTGGTTCACCGTCAACGCACCTTCGACCGTCAAGTGCTGATTCCGGGTCAAGGTGTTCTCAAACAAATCCGGATTGCTCAACCAACGCGTAGAATCTTGAAAATTGATCCACGGCGCGCCCAACGGCTCAAACACCTCGCGCAAGAAGGCGGAGCGGGCTTCCGATTCAACCAGGAACTCCTCGTGCATCGGGAGGGTGAAGAACCCCACATTGAAGCCCACTTCCCTCCCCAAATCAACCACGCGGCGCACCTCGTTGGCGTGCGCCTCAGAAACGTATTGTTCCCCGCCCCTCAATACGCCTCCCAGCTCGCGGTATGCCACCAAGGTGGTGTCTTCCACTCCCGAACTGAAGCGGCTGTATCCACCGAAATAGCACCGCTTGAAGGTGGGGTTGTACGGCTCCGCACGGTAGATGTTCTCCCGGACCTTTTCCGGCTCTGTCCACCACAAATGGTGGTTCATCACCGTTGGACTCCACGCGGTTAAAAAGTCTTCCAACTCAAACAGCTCCGGCAGGGACTCTGCTTTCAAGAGTTCGTCCTGCCGTGCATGAAAGGCCAGCAACTGATTCACCAGCGACATCCGCTCAATGAATAGATTGTCCGCCTCTTCTCGAAAGCCGATACCTGTCGTTTCCACCAACACAAGTTGTGGCTTCACGTGGAGCAGGGCCTCCCGGAGGACCCAATAATGGTCCGTAACGTCTGTTCCACGGAACCCCAACACAAAGCATGTCATGCCGGTAGCTGCACTCAACCATTCGGGACTGAGACCGGTGTATGCATGCGAGTTGCCCAGGATCAAAACATCCACGGGAATGCGGTCTTGGTATTGCCTTAATGAGGCCCACCGCTCCACGCTGTTTTCATCCGACCCGTTGTCGAACAGTCCACGCTGATCCGCCCAACGGATGGGCGCAAGAATTAAAATGAGGCCGACGAATCCCTCGATGAGGAAGGTCAAAATGCGCTTTGTCTGTCCCTGCTCCATGAATCAGAATTGGAAGTAAATGAACTCTTCATCGTTGATGTTGATGCCATACGAACCGGCCAAGATGATCCCCATGACGAGCAACCACGAAAGGGCCCAACGCTTCATGCCGTTGCCGGACATGAACCGTTCGGGGAGGTCAGGTTTGCGCAACAATGCAATGTCCACCGCGATGGACAAAAACAACCCCATCCACGCCAACCGATACTCCCCCTGGGTCAATCCCCAATCCAACGGAGACCAAGCGCCCCAGCCTTTGCCCATGGCGCCGAACAATTCAATGGCTGTGCTGATGTCTGGAGAGCGGAACCAAATCAGGCTGGAATACATACACAGCACGGTGACGCAAATGACCACGGTGTTCACCCACATTTGGCCCTTGAATCGGACCAGTAGCTTGCCCAGCAAAGGCTCCAAAAACACCAAGGACAGGCCGCACACCAATCCCCAAACGACGAAATTCCACGTTGCGCCATGCCAGAGCCCCGTGGCAAAAAACACCACCATCACGCTCACGCCTTTCCACCACTTGCCCGCCCGCTTTTTCCGAATCGGGGCGTACAAATAGTCCCTGAACCAACGCGTCAACGTGATGTGCCAACGCCGCCAAAAGTCAGCAAAGCCCAGCGGGAACATGGGTTGCCTAAAGTTCGTGGTGAGGGGGAAACCCAGCATCCGCGCGGCGCCAATTGCAATGTCCGAATAGGCGGAAAAGTCCAAGTACAACTGCCAAGGGAAGAACACGAGCAAAATCAAAAACGTGTGGGCATCCACTTGGTCCGGTTGCGCATAACCCTGGTTCACAAACAACGCCAACCGATCAGCGAGGACCACCTTTTTGAAAAGGCCCCAGAGCAACAAGAACAAGCCGCTGCGCACGGCTTTGGAGTCAAAAGCGGAGATGCGTTCAAAATGAGGCAACAAATTGCGAGCGCGCTCAATGGGCCCTGCCACCAACTGCGGAAAAAAGGCCACGAACGCGAAAAAAGCCACAGGATCCCTCGTCGCTTTCAT
>CBFHPD010000236.1:0-3833 GCA_965657495.1 uncultured Flavobacteriales bacterium | reverse complement strand
GCGACGCCCAGGGTTTATCACAGCAATTCAGCAGCGCGACGGGGCTTGACGTGCCAAGCTTTGTTCCCTTCGCGCCGTCCACGACACCGTGGTTTACGACGGCACCACAATTGGATTTGAACGACTTCTACGGCTTCAGCATGACTTTGCGCAGTCCGCAAAGCGACCTGTTGTCGGTTCCTCAAATCGGGGCGGATTTTGGCCTCCATGCGCTGACGACCAACAACACGAGCTGGTTCGAACTCCGCCACAACTACTTCGATACGTTTGAGGCAGTCCTCGAGAATTACTGTCCGCTTCCCATCCTGCCCACGCCGCAGTGCATTTCGCTTGCGGCGATCGATATGCGGAAAAGTGAAGACAACACGCTGTTGCAGTTGGCCGGACTGGCAGATTCAGATGGGCGCATCAGCATTTGGAAACTGTCAACAGGCAGCTTGGGCTTCTTGAACTCGGTTGTAAATGCGGTAGACGCAGTGAATTGTGCAACAGAAAGCGTGGGCTCCAACCCACCGGGCATCAACAACTCCATCATCAACTTCGCGAACTGGGGACTGGCCAACTTGAGCGACCTGCGTCTGCTCGACGTCTGGATGGAGTACAACCTGTTCGACGTCGAAAACAAGTTTTCCATCTCCAACGCCTTCGAACTGGACTACGCGCCGGAGGTGCAACTGAGTTTGGCGTTCAAAGACAGCACGGGCAGCGCCATCGCGCGCGACGTCATCTTGCAAGATGGTACGGTGGTGGAGGATGCGACCTCCATTACGTTGGGCCTCAACGAGGAATTCCAAATTCAAACCGAGTGCGATGACCACCGCGTGGAGTTCCATCCCACCATCACCATCGTGGAAGACCCCATTGACGTGTCGGGGGAGGACATTTTCGCGGACAGCTTGTACCTCAAGTTGTTCAATTTCGATGCGGGAATCGAGGGGGTGACCATCATCCCGAGCTTCGGATTTGACTTCCCATGCGTGGGCAGCATCGGTGAATTTGCGCAGAGCTTGGGGTCGTGCGCGGCATACGCCATCGAGAAATTTGGATGCACGGTGCTCAGCTGGTTTGGCGTCAAGTGCAAGACACGGACCAAATGCAAAACCTGCCACTACGGCTTCCCGGGATTGAAAACCCCATCGTGGAGCATTGCGAAGAACATCGGCCAAATCGGACTCGATCGCTCGTACAACCTCGGTACCGCCTCGCTGGACTACGCCCCAGAAAACACCTATGAGTTAAGTTCTACCGGTGTTTACCGCTATGAGCCCACTGCAGAATTCATGGGAGGTGCGACCACGTTTGACCCCATCGTCATGGAGGCGCGGCTCTTCGGCTTGCGCGGGGTGGAGGTGCGCCGGTGGGCCGACCGGTTTGAAGGGGAAAACGGCAACATCCTCATCGACGCCGAAATTGATGGGATTGTGGACCCGATACTCGTTTCGTACGAGGAGGTGTCAGGGGGAGATTTGGCCACGAGCCTCGAGCAGTATATGAGCGATGCCCAAAGCATTCTTGTCCGACAAGGCCGCTATGAAAACTTCAACCTGTCCAATGCGGCGGGCTGCCCTGCGGATCGCTTGGAAGCCGATGGCCCCTCCACCTTGGACAACCCGCAAGTGGTGTCCTACATCCCCGCAGAAAAGGCGGATTTCTGCAGCGACGACGACAACGACAAATGCAACGACTGTGCGAGCGGCAGCTACGACCCGATGAACGACGGCCAAGACACCGATGGGGATGGCTTGTGCGATTACGGGGACACCGATGATGACAACGACGGCATTGAAGATGCCAACGATTCATACCCATTTAACGCGGCCCTTTGCGGTGACAAGAACAACGACGGCTGCGATGATTGCGACAACGCACTGGATTACGATGGCGATGGCTTGTGCGATGCGTCGGCTTCCGAGCTGGATACGGACAACGACGGCCGGAGCAATGCGGTCGAAACCGCGATGGGGGCCGACCCGATGAACCCGCGGGAGTGTGGTGACGTCGACGGCGATGGATGCGACGATTGCACGTATGCCTTTGACGCTTGGTGGACCACCCACGGAGACGGCGACTTCGATGCAAGTGCGTTGACCGTGGCGATTCGCCCTGACCTCAGCGGCTGGGACGGTTTTGCACAGCCTAACAACGATGGCCCGGATTTTGACCAAGATGGCCTGTGCGACAGCGGGGATTCCGATGACGACAACGACGGGGTGGCCGATGCGCAAGACGACTCCCCGAAGAACCCGTCGCACTGCCAAGATTTGGACGGAGACGGGTGCAACGATTGCCGCCTGCATTGGAAAATCTACTTCGAGTCGCGTTACGGCGAATGGACGGGTGATCAACTGACGGATGCGGAATTCGCAGCTGCTTGGGGAGATCTGGATTCACTGCGCTTGCCCAACTTGGATGACCAGTTCGTCGGCGGGTATGCCAGCACCTCCGATGACGGGGAAACGGACTTCGATGGGGACGGGATTTGCGATGAAACCGACCCGGACCGCGACAACGACGGGGTGCTCAATGCGGTGGACTTCCCCTTGGGCGTGAGCGGTGACGTGGACGCCACGCGCGACAGCCTGCTGTGTGCAGATGCCGATGCCGACCTCTGCGACGATTGCTCCCAAGGCCTCGGTGCCGATCCTTCCAACGATGGGGCCGATTTCGACGGAGATGGCCTGTGTGACAAGGGCGATTTGGATGACGACAACGACGGGGTGCTTGATGTGAATGACATTGCGCCGTTGGATTCTTTGCGGTGCACGGATGTCGACCTCGATGGGTGCGATGATTGCGCGAGCGGCACGTTCGACCCCCTCCGCGATGGCCCCAATTTCGATTGGGCAGCCGCTTTGACGGACCCGGCATACGACCCGGCCACGGCCGACAGCTTGGCGGATTACCGGCTGGAGGTTTGGAACGATGGGTCGAATCAGCGGCTGGACAGCATCCGCTTCATGTGGGTGAATACCGGCGTTGCCGGCGTGGGCTACTGGCGCGACTTGGAGGGATTCGTAACCGACGCTTCGGGCAACTTCAGCCCCACGGGCAGTTTGCTGACCGCCAACACCTGGTCGCACAACGGCGTGACCTTCCGCTTGGACACTGTTGAAGCCGGCGACCACGACAGCGATGGCGATGGGGTTCCAGAATTCCTGCTCATCACAGAGCACATTCGACCAGTGGACGGTGCCCCTGTTATCCATGCCATCGAAGCGAAGGACAGTTTGTCTTCGGGCTCAAACTACCTCACCTGCCCCGCGGATTTTGTAGGCATCATCGTACCTGAAGACGAGACCCTGAACCCGGACACCGTGTGCGGCATGGGCCGCCGGATCAAGGATGTGCTCGAGACGGACCCGACCCAGGGCCTGTTCGTGCGCTACACGGCTTGGCACAATGGCGTGGGCAGCGATGTGTCGGAGCAGTTCAATGCATACGATGGCATCCACAGTTACGCCGCTGACGAGCCAGTTTATTGGTATGAAGCGGACCAAATCCCGTCCGTAGATTCCCTGACAAGCCTCGTCGATACCCTCACCATCGCCTCCGGAGACTACTACATCGTGGTGCGTGAAATCCCCTTGGACCTCGACGATTACGACGCCTCCACTTGCCTCGATCACGACGGCGACGGCTGCGACGACTGCGCTTACAACTTTGGCAACGGCGACTACTATGAGGTCCCCGACGTCACCCCCGCAACCGGCGGTTACTGGGATGAAAACAACGACGGCCCGGACTACGACGGCGATGGCATCTGCGACGACGGCGACGACGACGACGACAACGACGGCGTCCTCGACGTGAACGAAGCGGCTGGCGAAGCCCAA
>CBFHPD010000235.1:0-8645 GCA_965657495.1 uncultured Flavobacteriales bacterium | reverse complement strand
CTGCAAATCGGGCCCGCCACCATGGACACGACGTACACTGCGCTCGCCCGGTTTGCACGGCACCCCGACATCGCCGCGACCTTCGCGGCCATCGACACCACGAGCGCAGCGGCCGCCGCCCCGGCCGCCGACCTCATCGAGCGGGCGTTCAAGCGGTTCCACGCGCATTTTCCGGCGGACCCTGTCCCTGCGTTGGTGTGGATGAACAGCGCCTTCAACTACGCCGTCTTCCCCACGCCGGAGTACTTGGCCGTGGGGCTCGATTGGTTCCTCGGACGGGAGCACCCCATTGTGGGCCAGCTGGCGCCGGAGGTGTTTCCGGGCTATTTGCGCGAACGGATGGACGCGGAATATGTGGCGGCGGATGCCCTGCGCGGCTGGCTGCTCGTGCATTTCGCGGAGCGCTACCACCGGTCGGAAACGTGCGCGGACGAGCTGCTCTTCTGGGGCAAGGTCCTGTTCGTGTTGGACCAGTTGGCGCCCGAGTTGGAGGACCGCTTGTGGATGGACTGGTCGACGGACCAAATGAACTGGGCCATCGAGAACGAGCGCGCGGTTTGGCTTGAACTCCAGCCGCAATCCATCCTCTTCGAACGGGACTTCGGGCGGTACAACCGGTGGTTCGTGGAAGGCCCCTTCACCCGGGCGGCCAACATCCCGCAACAGAGCCCCGACCGGCTCGGCGCGTGGATGGGCTACCGCATCGTATCCGACTACATGGCCGACAACCCCGAACTCAGCCTCCGCGACCTCCTCGAAACCAAGGACACCACCCCCGTCCTCAAAGCGTACCGCCCCGACCGCTGAGGACCTACCTTTGCCGCATGGAAACCTCGACCATCCAAATCGTCGTCGAAAAGGACGAAAACAGCATCCCAGAACGCATCACCTGGAGCGCCGATGACCAAGGCATCGTGAACCGCGAAGCCCGCGCCATCGCCCTCGGCTTGTGGGACGACCTCGACGGGGTGCCGATGGGACTGCAGCTTTGGACGAAGAAAATGACGGTCGAGGAAATGCACGCCTTCACCGCCGGCACCCTGATGCAACTCGCCGACACCTTCGAACGCGCCACCTCCGACAAGGACCACGCTGACGCCATCCGCATGTTCACGAAGGAACTCGCCAAGCGGCTGCGTGTCCCCGGCGCTCAGGATTAAAAGTCGACCGTGGCGTTCGTCGTCGCGATGAACTGCAGCAACTCCTCGCGACCTGCCCCGTCCACGCCGCTCGTCGCAAAGACCGGCGGCATGCGGTGCCACTGCTTCAGCATCTCCGCCTCATAACGCGGCAGGAACCCGGCCTTCTCCTCGATGTTCAGCTTGTCGAGCTTGGTAAACACCAGCACGAACGGCATGCTGTTCTCCCCCATCCACGCCATGAATTCGAGGTCGATCTTCTGCGGTGAGTGGCGCGCATCGACCAGCATCATCACACACACCAGGTTCTTCCGCCCCAGCAGGTATTGCTCCGTCGTCTTCGCCCATTTCGACCGGTCCTTCTTGCTCACCTTCGCGTAGCCAAACCCCGGCAAATCCACCAAATACCAGCTGTCCGCCGGCGTCTGCGGGTTGATGACAAAGTGGTTGATGAGCTGCGTCTTGCCCGGCGTTCCCGACGTCTTCGCCAAGGTGCGCCGGTTCACGAGCTTGTTGATGAGCGACGACTTGCCGACGTTTGACCGCCCGATGAAGGCGTACTCCGGCCGGTCCATCGGCGGGCACTCCTTCGGGTGCGCACTGCTCTTGACAAACTCCGCCTTCAGCTCCTCCATCACGCCTTCGCGATTCCCCGCGCGTCGTACCACGCCGACAGCAACCGGTTGAACTCAGCCGGGTGCTCCATCATGGGCGCGTGGCCGCACGCGTCGATCCAGAACAAATCGCTGTCCGGGAAGCCCGCATGGAATTCCTCCGCCACCTCTGGCGGCGTGATCACATCGTTCCGCCCCCAAATCAAGCACACCGGCAAGTCCATCTGCGGCAGGTCCTTCGCCATGTTGTGGCGGATGGCCGACTTGGCGATGGCGAGGATGCGCAGCACCTTTTCCCGGCTGTTCACCGCCTCGAAGCACTCATCGACGAGGTCTTCGGTGGCGTGTTTGGGATCGTAGAAGGTGACCGCCACTTTTTCGCGGATGAACGTCTTGTCCTCCCGGCGGGGGAAGCTGTTGCCAAAAGCGTTCTCGTACAACCCACTGCTCGCCGTGAGGGTGAGCGACGCCACCCGCTCGGGGTGCTTGCGCGTGTAGATGAGCCCGACGTGGCCGCCGAGGCTGTTGCCGAGCAAGTGCACGCGGTCGAGGCCCATGGCGTCGACGAAACCGGCGATGTGTTCGGCGATGGATTTGGCACTGGTGCTCAAGAGCGGCAGCTCGTAAATCGGCAGGATGGGGATGATGACCCGAAAGCGCTGTGCGAAATGGGTGCGCACCTCCTCGAAGTTGCTCAGGGCGCCGAACAGTCCGTGCAGCAGCACGAGCGGCTCCCCTTGCCCACTCTCCACGTAGCGGTAATCGCCGAGTTCTTGAATCGCGTGTTCCATGATGTCACAAAGGAAGCGCAAAGGGCGCCATTTCCGCGGACCCGCTTCCCGAGTTTTCACAATCCTGTTGATAACATGTTGAAAGCCAAAACACCCCACTTTCCCCCACTTTTTAAACCCCGCGCCAATTGCGGGTTTTGAACACATAACCCTTGATGACTTTTCCACAATGGGGGAGAAAGTGTCAAAGTGTGGGAGAAAGTGGGAAAACTTGGGTAATTTTGAAATGAGAAAAAACCACCATGCTCAATCTGCTCGGAGAATACACCTGTAAAGTCGATGCGAAGGGACGTGTGTCCTTTCCTTCGCGGCTGCGCAAGCAGCTCGACGGGGTGTTGCACCACGGGCTGGTCCTCAACCGGGACATTTTTGAGAAGTGCTTGGTGCTTTACCCGAAGCCCGAATGGGACAAGGTGAATGCGGAAATGGCGCAACTGAGCCGTTACAACCGCAAGCACCAGCAGTTTCAGCGGATGTTCATGAAGGGCGCCACGGCTGTGGAACTCGATGGCGCAGGCCGCATCAGCCTGCCCGCCTTGCTCTTGCAGTACGCGGGCGTGGACGTGAAGGAGGACAACGAGATCATCATCTCGGGCTTGGGCGAGAAACTGGAGATTTGGAACAAGGCCGCGTACGAAGCGCAGGTCCTCGGAGACGACATCGACTTCGGGGATTTGGCGGAAGACGTGCGGGGCGACATCGAACCCGAGGCGTGATGGAAGGAACGACCTACCACGTGCCCGTGATGCTTGCGCCCTGCCTTCACGGGCTCGGCTTGGATGAGCCGCAGGCCGGCGGGGGACGGAATTTTGTGGATGTGACGTTTGGCGGGGGCGGGCACAGCCGCGCCATCTTGGAACGGATGGGGCCGAACGACCGGTTGTGGGCCTTCGACCAAGACCCCGACGCGCAAGCGAACGCCCTCGACGACGACCGGTTCACGTTGATCCCGCAGAACTTCCGTTACGCGCGGAACTTCTTGCGGATGCACGGGGTGACGGAGGTGCACGGGCTGTTGGCGGACCTCGGGGTGTCGTCGCACCAGTTCGATGCGGGGGAGCGCGGGTTTTCGACCCGGGCCGATGCACCGCTGGACATGCGGATGAATCCTGGGGCGGGGGTGTCGGCGGCCGAATGGCTCGCGGGCGCCACCGTGGAGGAATTGACGCGGGTTTTTCGGTTGTACGGAGAGCTGAAGCGGCCGGACAAGGCAGCCTGGGCTGTGCAGGACAAGGAGGTGCGGACGACTGGGGAACTGAAAGCGGTTTTGGCCCACCTCGCGCCGCGGGGAAAGGAGAACAAATTCATGGCGCAAGTCTTTCAGGCCCTGCGGATTGAGCTGAACGATGAGCTCGGGGCGCTGCGGGAATTGCTGAAGCAATGCACGGCCCTGATGCCCGAAGGCGGGCGGCTCGTGGTCATGTCGTACCACAGCCTCGAGGACCGGCTGGTGAAGCACTTCATGCGGTCGGGTAACTTCGAAGACCAGGTGGAGCGGGATTTGCGCGGCGCCATCCTCGCGCCGTTCCACCCCCTCACGCGCAAGGCCGTGGTGGCAGACGAAACCGAACAAGCCGCCAACCCCCGCTCCCGGAGCGCCCGGTTGCGCGTCGCCGAACGCACCGCAATCCCCGCTGCGTCATGATGTTCCGCCGCCGCAAACCCACCCCCGAACCGCAGCCCGATCGCCGGGTGAACCACTTCAAGGAGGAGCCCACGCCGGAAGTCGCGGCAGAAACGGCTGAGCAGCCGAAAAAGAAGCCGAAACGCAACAGCCCTTGGGCGGACAACATCCGGGATTTGTTGAGCGGCGAGTTCCTCATCCGCGACGGCGCGCTGGCGCAGGCCCCTTACCTCGTGTTCATCAGCATGTTGCTGGTCACGTACGTGTCCATCGGTTACTACTACGAGCACTTGGAGCGTGAACGCCAAACCACGGAGCGCCGCCTCGAGGAGCTCCGCTCCGAATACAAAACCCTGCAGGCCGAGTTCGAAACCCGGCTCCAGCAAAGCCAGGTCGAACAAAGCATGGCGGATCTCGGGCTCATCCAGCCGGTCGAGGCGCCCTACCTCATCGAAGTCCCACCCGCTGAACCCGGCACCCGATGAGCACGAACGAACGCATTTTCTCGAACCGCTCGTGGTTGGTGTTCAGCCTGATGCTCGCCATCGGACTCGGCATCGTCGGCCGCGTGTTCTACATCCAGAGCTATGAATTTGAGCGGTGGCAAGCGGAGGGCGAATCGTTCAATGCCCAAATCCGATCCATCGCACCGAGCCGAGGCCAAATCTTCTCCTCGAACGGCAGCGTGCTCGCCACGTCAGTGCCGGTGTATGAATTGCGCTGGGACAGCCAGGTGGAGCGGTTTGACCCGCAGGCGTTCGATGCCGCTCTGGACAGCTTGAGCCGCGGACTGTCTCAAATCATCGGAACCCGCAGCGCGTCGGCCTTCAAGGACCGGTTGCGCAAGGCGCGGCAGCGGGGCGCGCGGTATGAATTGATGGGCCGGGATTTGTCCTACCTCCAAATGAAGGCACTGCGCGAGCTGCCGTTCATCCGCAAGGGCCGGCTCGGCAGCGGATTCATGTTCATCAAGGAGGACAAGCGCCTCAAGCCCTTCGGATCGCTGGCCGCTCGGACCATCGGCATCCACCGCGAAGCCAACCAGGTCGGCATGGAAGCGAGCTGGCACGAAACGCTGCACGGCATCGAAGGGCAGCAACTGCAAATGCGCGCCAGTGGCGGGGTTTGGATTCCCGCGACCGAGGACTACGTGGTCGAACCCCAGGACGGCCTCGACGTGGTCTCCACCATCGACATGCACCTCCAAGACGTGGCTTCGCGTGCGCTCGAAAAGCAACTCGTCAAGCACAACGCGGCTTGGGGCACGGTCGTCCTGATGGAAGTGGCCACGGGCCGCATCCGCGCCATCGCGAACCTCACCCGGGACGGCAATGGCACCGACCTCAACGGCGAAGACCCGACTTACTACGAATCGTACAACCACGCCATCGGCACAGCCGTCGAACCGGGCTCCACCTTCAAGCTCGCCACCCTCATGGCCGCCATGGAGGCAGGCTTGTCACCGGAAACGGTCATCTCCACCGGCAACGGCGTCACCACCTTCTACGGCAAGAAAATGCACGACTCGAACCACGATCGGGGCGGGCACGGCGACCTGACCATCGAGGAGGTGTTTGAGGTGAGTTCGAACGTGGGCACGGCCTTGGCCATCCAGCAGACCTTCGGCGAGCAGCCGCAGGCCTTCCTCGACGGGTTGGCCGCCCTGGGCGTGGCGGAACGGACGGGCATTGCGCTGGCGGGCGAGGCGGAACCGCAGGTTTACCGGGAGGTGGGCGCGGACCGGTGGTCGAAGCTGAGTTTGACCCAGATGGCCATCGGCTACGAGGTGACGCAGACGCCCCTGCAGACGCTGTCGCTCGTGAATGCCGTGGCCGGTGGAGGCCAAATCCTCCAACCCCAGCTCGTCGAATCCCTCCAACGCAACGGCCGCACGGTCCAAACCTTCGACCCCGTGGTCCTGACCGAATCCGTGTGCAGCCCCCCCACCCTCGCCACCTGCCAGCGCATGATGGAACGGGTGGCCGCCCCCGGTGGCAACGGCACCGCCGGCCCCATCTTCCGCCGGAGCCCCTACCGCGTGGCGGGCAAAACCGGCACCGCCTGGATCGCCGGCCCCAATGGCTACGACGGCCGCTACCGGGCCTCCTTCGCCGGATATTTCCCCGCCGACAACCCCAAGTACTCCTGCATCGTGGTCATCGCCGACACCCGCTCCGGCTATTACTACGGCAGCACCATCGCCTGCCCGGTGTTCAAGGACCTCGCCGACAAAGTCTACGCCACCGACCCATCGCTCCACCCCTCCACCGAGGGCAACTTCGCGGAAACCCCGCACCTGCCCGGCGCGAAGGACGGAGCGAAGGTCGACCTGCTGACCTTATACGCGAACTGGGACGTCCCTTACCGCGAGACCGAGGCGACGGGCGATTGGGTCCGGGCCACCACCGGCGCCGACACGGTCGCGGTCCAGCCCTTGCCCATCCCGGCAGCGGCGGTTCCGGACGTGCGGGGTTTGGGCCTCCGCGACGCCCTCTACCTCCTCGAAAACGCGGGGCTGCAGGTGACCACCACCGGCATCGGCACCGTCCGCAAACAAAGCATCCTCCCCGGCACCGCGCTCCGCGGCTCGGGCACCATCCACCTCGACCTCTCATGAAACTGCTCAAAGACATCCTCTACGGCAGCCGCCTGCAAGAAGTGGACGGCCCCACGCACGTCGCCATTGAAGACGTGGCTTTCGACAGCCGCGCCGTGAAGCCGATGGGGCTCTTTGTGGCCGTACCGGGCACCCGGGTGGACGGCTTCGATTACATTCCGCAAGCGGTGGAGCGGGGTGCGATCGCGGTCGTAGCCGAGCGGTTGCCGGAGGAGCGGGCGGCCGGGGTCACCTACGTGCAGGTGCACGACGCCACGAAGGCGCTGGGCCAAATCGCAGCCGCCTTCTACGACCACCCCAGCCGCGAGATGCGCATCGTTGCGGTGACCGGCACGAACGGCAAGACCACCACGGTGACGCTGTTGCATCAGCTGTTTCGGGCTTTGGACCGCAAAACAGGCCTGCTGAGCACGGTCGAAAACCGCATCAACGACCGGGTCGTGCCCTCGACGCACACCACGCCCGACGCCCTGCAGATGCAACGGCTCTTCCGCGAAATGGCCGACGCCGGATGCAAATACTGCTTCATGGAGGCCAGCTCACACAGCATCCACCAGCACCGGCTCGCCGGCACGGACCTCGCGGGCGCCGTCTTCAGCAACATCACCCACGACCACCTCGACTACCACAAGACCTTCAACGCCTACGTGCAGGCCAAGCGCGGCCTCTTCGACATGCTGTCCGCCCAAGCGTTCGCCCTCATCAACCGCGACGACCGCCACGCCGACGACCTTGTCGCAGGCACCAAAGCGCGGATCCGGGACTACGCCGTCAGCGCCATGGCCGACTACCGCGCGCGGGTTGTGGAAAACACGCTGCAAGGGCTGCACCTGTTCATCGACGGGCACGACCTGTACTCGCGGCTGATCGGCGGCTTCAACGCCTCCAACCTGCTCAGCGTGTACGCCGTCGCCCGGGAGCTGGGCTTCGACACGCTCGACATCATGACCGCCCTGTCCCTGCTCAAGCCGCCTCCGGGCCGGTTCGAACAGGTGGACGTGGGCGGCGGTGTGACGGCCGTAGTGGATTACGCCCACACCCCAGACGCCCTCGAAAACGTCCTGAAAACCATCGCCTCCTTCCGAGCGGGCGAAACGCAGGTCATCACGGTGGTGGGCTGCGGCGGCGACCGGGACAAGACGAAGCGGCCGGTGATGGCGCAGGTGGCGGCGGACTTGAGCGACCGGGCGATTTTGACCTCGGACAACCCGCGCACCGAAGACCCCGAAGCCATCCTCGCCGACATGAAAGCCGGCCTCGACCCCATCCAAGCCCGCAAGGCCGTCAGCATCGCCGACCGCCGCGAGGCCATCCGGATGGCGGCGGCCCTCGCCCAGCCCGGGGACATCGTCCTCGTCGCAGGCAAAGGCCACGAAACGTACCAAGAAATCCACGGCGTGCGCCATGACTTCGACGACCGCGTGGTCGTTGCGGAGGCGTTTGGCCTGAACAACGCCGCCCACTGAGATGCTGTACCACCTCTTCACCTGGCTCGACCAAGCCTACGACCTCCCGGGCGCCGGCCTTTTCCAATTCGTCAGCTTCCGCGCGGCGATGGCCCTCGTGACCTCGCTGCTCATCGGCATCGGCGTCGGCAAGCGCATCATCGGTTGGCTCCAGCTCAAGCAAGTCGGCGAAATCGTCCGCAACCTCGGGCTCGAAGGCCAAATGCAAAAGCAAGGCACCCCGACCATGGGCGGCCTCATCATCCTCGCAGCCATCCTCGTGCCCACTCTGCTGTTCGCCGACCTGACCAGCATCTACACCCAGCTCATGCTGCTGGTGACGGTGTGGCTCGGCACCATCGGCTTCATCGACGATTACATCAAGGTGTTCAAGAAGAACAAGGACGGGCTCGCG
>CBFHPD010000234.1:0-5461 GCA_965657495.1 uncultured Flavobacteriales bacterium | reverse complement strand
AGCTCGATGCCGCAGGGGGCGCCGAGGGCGCGGAGGAGGGAATGGGCGGCGACGCCGGCTACGTTTTGGTCCGCATCCAGCGAAAGGCCAGGCGCCCCGTGAATCGCGCGGATGCGCACCCCCTCCCCGTCCGTCTTCCGCGCCACCATCCGCTCACCCGGCGCCTGCAGCGCGAGGCCCAAACCGTCGAAACCGACGTTCACATTCGCCACCGTCGCCGGGGCCCAAACTCGCACTTCGTTCATGCCACCAATTTACTTTCCGATTCGAAGCAAGTCACTGAAAACGCCCATGGCCGTGACCTCGGCACCGGCCCCCGCGCCTTGAATGACGAGGGGCTGCTCGGGGTAACGGTCGGTCAGGAACGTGAATTTGTTGTCCGTGCCGGCGAGGCGGGCGAGCGGGTGGTCGAGGGGGAGCATGCGGAGGGCCACTTCGGCGCCGCCTTCGGGCGACCAGCTGCCGACGACCCGCAGGACGTGGTCGGTGCCGGCTTGGGCGAGCCGCGCGGAGAGTTCCGCTTCGCAGGCGGGAAGGGCGGCGTAGAAGTCGTCGACGGACCCTTCGAACGCGGTTGCGGGGAGGAACGGGGTGATGGCGACGTCGGCGAGTTCGAGGGGGGCGCCGGCGAGGCGGGCGAGGATGAGGACCTTGCGGGCGACGTCGACGCCGCCGAGGTCGAGCCGCGGGTCGGGTTCGGTGTAGCCGGCTGCGGCCGCCTCGCGCACCGCCGATTCAAAGGTGCACGACGGGCTGAAGCGGTTGAAAATGAAGTTCAGGGAGCCGCTCATGACCGCCTCGATGCGGTGGATGCGGTCGCCTGTGGCGATGAGCTGCTTGAGGGTGTCGAGGACCGGAAGGCCGGCCCCGACGTTGGATTCGTGGTAGAAGGTGCCAGCGGTGAGGTCACGCCAATCGGCGAGCGGTCCGGTGGCCGCGATTTTGTTGGAGCAGGCCGCTGCGTAGCCCCGCCGCACGGCTTCGAGCACGGTGGCCGCCGCCTCGGGGCTCGCGGTGTTGTCCACGAAGACCACGTTGGGCAGGTCGAGGGCCGCTACGGCGTCGCACCAGTGGGCGGGCGGAACGGGGGCGGCGGCGAGGGCCGTGCGCCAGTCGGCGAGGTCGATGCCCGCCGGGTTGAGGAGGGCCTGACGGGAGTTGGCGAGGCCGATGACGCGGAGGTCGAGGCCGGGGGGGGCGGTGCGGTGGATTTGGTCCAACAGGGCCGCGCCCACCTGGCCGGTGCCGAGGCAGACGAGGTTGAGTCGACGGACGCCGTTGTCGAAGAAGGCGCGGTGGACGGCGCGGAGGCCGCGGGCCACGTCCGCGGAGGCGACGACGATGCTGATGTTGCGTTCGGTGGAGCCCTGGGCGATGGCGCGGATGTTGACGCCGGAAGCGCCTAGGGCCGCGAACGCCTTGCCGCTGACGCCGGAAGCGGCCTTCATGCCGCCGCCCACGAGAGCGATGATGCTCAGGCCGGTTTCGACTTGGAGCGGCTCGAGGCGGCCGAGTTCCATGTCGGCGTCGAACTCTTCGTGCAAGGCCGCTTCGGCGCCCGCGCGATCGGCGGCTGAGATGCCGATGGTCAGGGAGTGCTCGGAGGAACTTTGGGTGATGAGGACGACGTTGACGGAAGCGGTGGCCAGGGCGGTGAAGACGCGGCGGGAGAAGCCCGGGCGCGAGAGGAGGCGGCCGCCCACGAGGGTGAGCAGCACCACGTCGTCGATGCTCGAGAGGGCGCGCACCACGGCGGGCCGTTCGGGCGCCGCGACGATGCGGGTGCCCGGCGCATCGCTGTCGAAGGTGCTCCGAACGATGAGCGGAATGCCGGCTTGGCGCAGCGGCTCGATGGTCGGATGGTAGATGACCTTCGCCCCGAAATGGCACAGCTCGAGGGCCTCTTCGTAGCTCATCGTGTCGATGATTTGGGCTTCACGGACCAAACGCGGATCCGCCGTCATCATGCCCGCCACGTCCGTGCTCTTCTCCATGCAGTCCGCCCCCACGGCCCGGGCAATGAGGGACGCCGTGTAATCGCTGCCGCCGCGGCCGAGCGTGGTCGTCTCGCCCTGGGGGCTGCGGCCGATGAAGCCCTCGGTGAGCAGGATTTCGAAGCCGGAGTCGGCCGCGACGCCCGTGCGGATGGCGGCCACCGTGCGGTCCCGATCGACCTCAGCCGCGCCGAAGGCGTCGTCCGTGGCGATCCAGTCCCGGGCATCGACGCGGTGGACGTTGAGGCCCGCCCGGGTCAGCAAGGCCGCCACGAGGGGCACGGCCAGCCGCTCACCAAACGAGACGAGGGCGTCCGAACTCCGCGGGCTCAACTCGCCGAGGATGCTCACCCCGTCGAGGAGGCGCCGCAGCTCCCCCACCCGCTCGCCGACCTCGGCCGCAGCTGCCGAAGCGCCGAGCTCTTCGAGGGCATCGGTGTGGCGAGCGGCCAAGGCGTCCACCCGCGCCCCAAGGGCCGCATCGCGCGCGACGGCGAGCCGCCCGAGGGCGAGCAACTCGTTGGTCACCCCGCCCATGGCGGAACACACGACGATGCGCTGCACCCCCCGGCGCGCAACGAGCACATCGGCCACCCGCTGCATCGCGGCGGCCGTCACGAGGGAACTCCCCCCAAACTTCAACACTTCCATATTCTCAAGCTTCAATGGGGCGGGTTAGAATGCGCAACGCCCCCGTCCGGCTTACGGGACGAGGGCGTTGGGGGTTGCGGGATTTGGCCTGAAAATCAGTCCGCGTCCGGCGCAAACTTCGAGATCACCTCCTGGCTCACCCCCGTGTTCGAGAAACCGCCGTCATGGAAGAGGTTCTGCATGGTCACGTAACGGGTCAAATCGCTGAACAGCGTGACGCAATAATCGGCGCACGCCAGCGCATCCGCGTTGCCCAGCGGCGACATCGACTCGCTGTACGACACGAACTCGTTGAATCCCTTCACGCCGCTCCCCGCCGTGGTGACGGTCGGGCTCTGGCTCACGGTGTTCACGCGGACCTTCTTCGCCACGCCGTAGTGGTAACCAAAGCTGCGCGTGATGCTCTCAAGCAAGCTCTTCGCGTCGGCCATGTCGCCGTAATCCGGGAAAATCCGCTGCGCCGCGATGTAAGTCAGCGCGACGACGCTGCCCCATTCGTTGAGCGCATCGAGGTTCTTCGCGACGGCGAGGGTTTTGTGGAGGCTGATCGCGCTCACGTCGAGCGTGGTTTGCAACCAGCTGTAGTTGATGTCGGTGTAGTGCTTGCCCTTGCGCACATTGGGGCTCATGCCGATGCTGTGCAGGACGAAGTCGACCTTGCCGCCGAAGTGCTCCATGGCGCCTTCGAACAGCGCGGTGAGGTCCTCGACGCTGGTGGCATCCGCTGGAATCACGGGTGCCCCGCCGATTTGGGCGGCGAGGTCGTGGATTTCGCCCATCCGCATGGCCACCGGGGCGTTCGTCAGGACGATTTCAGCGCCTTGCGCGTGGGCTTGCAGCGCGGTTTTCCACGCGATGCTTTGGTCGTTGAGGGCTCCGAAGATGATGCCTTTTTTGCCTTTGAGGAGGTCGTTGGCCATGGTTGGTTGCGTTGTGTCTCGTGGACGAATGAAGGTGCGAATAAAGGCCAAATCCCGAACTCCTCCCCCCTCCATACCGCAATCCCCGCAACCGCATCCGCACCTGCCGATACAGCGGGTAAATCCCGGTCCATTGAACCCCGCGCAACGCCCACCCTTTCAACGTCGGGTTGTAGGGCAAACGGGTCCCGTTTGAAGAAGCGCTGGGTAACGGCGCGTGTTACGACCGGTTGAGGGAGTTGACGAAGGACATTGGGCACCGGCTGATCGGGGCGCCGGAGGCCGATTCGGCGATGATTTGGGGGGGCGCAGGTGCTCCAGGCGAACGGGGCGGACTCGGTGTTCGTGATGCCGGTGGTCGTGCCGGCTTGGACGCGGGGCACCCAATGCACCGCATCGGTGGAGGGCGAGCCGTTGCGGGTCACCGCATTGGGGGGATCGGTTTCCACGCCGGGGGACAGCGGGTTGACCGCTCCGTGCGTGGTGGTTTGCGGGGGCGAGGAGCTGGCCGAGTTGCCGCGAGAAGCCACCGAAGGACGCATCGTGTTGTTCAACCGGCCCATGGACCCGCTCCTCATCAACACCGGAGCGGCTTACGGGGGCGCGGTGGACCAACGGGCCCAAGGGGCGGTGGCCGCCGCGAAGGCGGGCAACGGGTCGGGGTTGCAGGTGGTCGGGGCGATGGAGTCGGACGCTGGGGGTTTGGTCCCCCGCGGCTTCAGCATCGACGCGGGCCCGGAACACGTCGAATGGCTCCAAAGTCAACTGCCGGCGCTCGAACCCTACGGCCTGCACACCTACCGCAACGGCTGGGCAGGCGTGGACATTTCACCGCTCAAGCGCAACGATCCGAGGCCGCTGCTCATCGGCCTGCTGCCCGACAACCAGCGGTACTTCGATTACCACCACAGCGCGCGGGACGTGTTTGAAAACGTGCACAAGCGGGAGCTGGAGCTCGGGGCGGCGGCGTGCGCGCTGATGATGGTGATGCTGGACCAGCATTTGTGAGGCGCCCCGGGCGTGGACTCACCAAAAGCCCAACCGGACCGGGCGCTGCAACGCGGGTGATCGGACGATGAAGGCCCCGCGGAACGCCTCCGGCAGGCACGCTCCATCGTGCACGAGCCGCCCGGCGAGGTCGTGCCAACGGGCCTCGGGCAGGGACGTGCAGCGGCCGAACAGGAGCGGCGGAGCGCCGAGGGCAACGACGTCCGTAGGGGTGAACGGCTCGCTCGCTGTGGAGCAGCCGTAGGCGTTGGTCGCGACGACTTGGTAGGTGGTGCCGGGTTCCGGGCTGACGAGCGTGGTGAGGCCGTCGGCTTCGGGGAGCGGGAGGCCGTCGGCGAGCCAGGTGGGCGCGTTGGTGCCGAGGCCTGCGGCGGTGAGCGAGCCGTCGGGGTTTTCGGTCAGCCACGGGGCGAGGGGCACGGGATAGACGGTGATGGGGAGGTCGGCGGTCGCGGTGCAGGAACCGATTTGGGCCAAAACCGAAACCCAAACCGTCCCGGGCGCCACCGCACCGGGATCGAACAGGTCGCCGAAGACGCCGGGGCCGGACCAAATGCCGCCCGGCGTGGCGGCCTCGAGGGGCACCGGCGGCGCGTCCGCGCAAAGCGGTTCGACCGGGACGGGGGTGGCATCGGGCGCCTCGACGACCTCGACGGTGCAGCCGACCGAAATCGTCCCCACCGTGTAGGTCAGGTCGTGGAGCCCGACGCCGGCTGCGGCTGGATTGAAGGTTTGGCCTGAAACCCCGGCCCCTTCGAACACCCCGCCCGTCGGCATCCCCACCAGCTCCATCGGCCCCTCCCCCACACAAACCGGCCCCTGCGGGCCCTCCAACCCAACGCTGACCTCCGCCACAAACGCAGACACTACCGCCGCAACGGCAAACCC
>CBFHPD010000233.1:0-13587 GCA_965657495.1 uncultured Flavobacteriales bacterium | reverse complement strand
ATACGCCCGGGTTGTAGGATACCTGGAAGGAGGAAATGTCGGGTGAGCGTTTGGGCCAAATCCAATCTACATCACATCGGATGGTTCGCGCATCAACCCGTCTCATCGTTGATGCGCGAACGAGCAGAACGATAGATCCGAGAATGAAAAACCGCGATGGGACCGCGTGACTACCGGCCCATTACCTCCACCACAAAATCACCCAACTCCCGCTTCCTCCGCTCAAAGGGAAAGCGCTCAAACAGGTGGTCTGAAATGTGTTGCGCGTCTGCTGCACCTGCTTCGATGCGGAGCAATGCGTTTTTCATGGTTTGAGCGAGCAACTCGGCATCCCGGCGAGCGAAAAGCAGACCGTCATCTTCAATGATGTCTGGGATGCCCGCAACATTTGACCCGACCGGGAAGCAGCCGCAAGCCATGGCCTCGCACAACGCATTCGGGAAGCCTTCGAAGGCCGAGGCTTGCACATACACCTGGTGGTCGTTGTAAATGGCGCGCAACAGGGGTTGGTCCACATTGGACACCACCTTGAGGTTCGGCGGACAGGGCCAACCGTCGGGAATGCTCCCGACCAAGGTGATGACCCATTCCGGGTGCGCCAAGGCCACATCGATGAGCAAATCGAGCCCTTTCCGTTTGGCCGGCATGGCCCACGAGGCTTGAAACACCGTGAGGAACTGGCCCTTCCGCTGAGGAAACGGGAGGTCGCACCCCCAAAGCGCTGCACGGTAGCCGTTGACAATTTCACGCACCTCACAGGTGACTCCGTCGACGAAGGACCGAAACCCTTGCTTGGGGTGCTTGACGTCCATGAACGTGTAGTCCGATCGCTCCAAACTCCGGTGAACCGGGGCAATCCCATCCGCTCCACGGATGGAAACTGCTAAGGAGAAACGCAGCAAACGCTTGCGAAAATGGCCGTAATCAATCTCGGGCAGGTTCGCCCCATCGGTGCCGATGATGATGGGCAAGGTCTTCACTGGCAAAATCCGGGAAGCGAGCACAGGAAGCAGCGATAAGTGTCCCGCGCTTTGGGTCACCCAGAGGACCTCTTTCCTGCTCAATTTGAACAACAACCACGCTTGGCGGACGAAGGACAGCAGGATCTTGTGCACCCCCTTCCCATGGAACTGGAAGGGAGTCACCTCAAACCCCGTCTCTTCGAGGATCTGGATGTCACGGCGCGTGAACGTGGTCAATTCATTGTATGCCATGACCACGCGCGTGTCGGGTTTCGCTGATCTAACCATGGAGGACGGGATCATCGGGGTAAAACGCGTTGAAGTCCTCTTCATAAAGCTGAGCGATGCGCTTCGCCTGAGCCAGATTGATGGGGGTTGAAACCGACTTTGAATGGTTGCGGCGTTCCATGCGCTTTGGCATGTGCAGGCCGAGTCGCTTTGCCACCGTGGCCCAATCCTCATCGAATTGCTCCAATTTACCGATGAAGTCCATCCGGTTGACATCAAGCAAGGCCGTTTGCTTGCGAAAATGCGGGTCGCACGTGTTCAAATCGTGTTCAGCTACCCAGTCAATGAAGTGGTCGAAATCCCTCAGTTGCTCGCGCACAGCCTCGGAAACGCCCATGTCGTTTAAGTCCAAAACCTTTTGTCGCCAAAGGCTTTCCAACCGTTTCACCGGATTGCGCGTGAAACCAAACTTGTAATGTGCGTCCAAATAACCATCGCTCAGGCAAATTTCTCGCCCCCCGTAATAGTATTGTCCCGGAAGTTCCTCCTCCAACGTGTTCGTAATCGTGCGCGAAGCCACTTTAGGTACCCGGTACCACAGGGCCTTTTGAGCGGGCAAAAACGAAATGTAATGGCCCGGGGCCCGCGATGAATTAAACCGGTATTTGCCCCACCGGTATGCGAGGATCGCCTGAAGCTTGCTCATTTGCTCGTTTTACGTATCCGCGTTGCTGTAGTTTCACTCGAACCGCGCTTCTGCAATCTGGACCAAACCCCGACGCGCTCCATCACGTAACGCCCCGCCATCAACCACCCGTAACCCGGCGGAGTGCCCATGGATCGCACGGTGCAGAGGGCCATGTTGCGGTCGGCGGGGAGGAAGTTCGTTATCTGGCTCCAAAAGTAGCGCCATGTCTTGCGCTTCACCACCTCATCCGGGACGAGGCCCGAACCCAGCAACAACGCCTTGGAACGAACGGCATCGCGCACCACGAGGGAATTGAAACGGCTGCGCACGGATTTTTGGGTGATGCGGTAATCCATGGAAATCGCATCGCGGTATCCGAAAACGTACCCCGCCTTCAACAACCTCACCCACATCGGGTAGTCTTCGATGAAGAAGGTCGTGTCATACCCCACATCCACCACCACTTTCCGCCGGAGAGTGCATGTCATGGCCGCAATGAAATTGCTCTCCAACAAGCGCTCGGCCAGGACTTCCCGCGGAATGCACCCGTCCGCATCCACTTCGCCTTCCCAGCGCCCCTTTTCCCCGAGCACCTCGCCCGTTCCGTGCAGGAAAGTTTGGGCGATGCTGAATACGCCGGCAGCTCGGTCTCCCAAGGATTCGAGCAACGCAACGTCCTTTTCAATCCGATCGGACCGGACCAAGTCATCCGCTACACCGACGATGTATTTGCCCCGCGCCAGCTCAATCATGTGCTGGCGCGTGCGCGCAATGCCTTGGTTATCTGCATGGATTTCCAACCGCGCGACATGGCCTGTTTCCTTCAAGTGTGCCCGCACAACCGCCACGCTATCATCCGTGGATGCGTCGTCGACGATGATGTGCTCGACGTTGCCGTACGTGCTCTTCCGGATGGAATCGATGGTCTCAATCACCTCTGCACCCGTGTTGAACATGGGGGTCACGATGGTGACCAACGGGGAGGATGAAGCGGCAGCGGTGGGTTCATTCATGGGCATCGAACAGTTGCATCCCAAATTTACGCTATTCCCGAGGACGTCATGTGGCCTTGTCCGTGAGCACGATGCGGAAGGTGGTGAATTCGCCGACGCGGGCGTCGTGCACCGCGATTTTGCCTTGGTGGTAGGACTCGATGATGCGCTTGGTGAGGGATAGGCCCAAACCCCAGCCGCGGGATTTGGTCGTGAAGCCCGGCTTGAACACCTCGCGCCACTGGCTCCGCGGGATGCCCTTGCCAGAATCCCGCACGTCGAGGACCGCGGCCTCCCCCTCGCTGAAGAGGCGCAATTCCAGCGTGCCCTCGCCCTCCATCGCGTCCACCGCGTTGCGCATCAAATTCTCGAGCACCCAACTGAACAGCGGCGGGCTCAAAGGCACCTCGGGCACCCCCGGTTCCGCCTCAAACGTAATGGCCACCTGCGAACCGATGCGCGGCCGCATGTAGTCCACCGTTGACCGCACCACTTCCTCCAACGCCAGGGGCGACAACATCGGTTTCGACCCGATTTTACTGAACCGGTCGGCCACCATGTTCAGGCGCTCCACGTCCCGGTTCATCTCCCGGAGGTAATCCGGCGACACCCCTTCCGCTTCCAGCAGGCCGATCCACGCCATGAGCGACGACATCGGGGTGCCGAGTTGGTGCGCCGTTTCTTTCGCCATGCCCACCCAGACTTGGTTTTGTTCCGCCCTCCGGTAGCTGCTGAAAATCAAGTAGGCCACGACCAAAAACACCCCGATCAGGATCAGCTGCACCACCGGATAATACCGCAACTGCGTCAACACCAACGAGTCCGCGTAATACAGGTACTGCCTCCCTTGCGTCGGCAGATCCAGGGCAATCGGCTCATTGCGCGATGCCATGTCCGCCAACAGCGCCTCGAGCGCCGCGGCATCGCTGTATTCCGATGTGTCCACCCGCTCGGCCCGGATGACCCGCTGGCGCGTGCTGTCGGTCAGCACCACCGGCACCGACGCGCTGTTGATGACCGTTTCTGAAATGAAGGAGTGGATCAAGTCGTCCATCACCTCCCGCAACTCGCTGAGCCGCACGCTCTCATCCCAATACACCTGCGTACCCACCTCCGAAAACACAATCGCTCCGTTGCGCGCCTCCATCACGTCCCGCAAGGAATCGCGGTCCACCCCTTCCGGCACATTGACCTCGTAGCGCAACTGATCCCCTGCCTCGTAAATCAGCACCGGAATCGTCCGGTTCGCCCACAAGAAATCCGTCACAAAGGTCAGGTCCATGCCGCGCGGCGGGTCCGTGATGAGCCGGTACGCATCCGCCAAGCGATCGGCCTTGTCCCGCTCCTCGTTGCTCAGCTCCTCGAACAGTTTTTGGGTGTACCCCACCAACTCCGCACGCTGGCGAATGGCCTCGCTCCACAACCGCACCTTCTCCTGCTCCTCCGCCCGAATGGTGCGCGCAATCCGACTCGACACCCAAAGCGTCGCACCCGCGATCACCGCTGCCACGATGAGCAAGACCAGCTTCCACCTTTGCTTGTTCGCGTAGAGGTTCACTGACGATTGAATCAGTTATACGCCGGGCATGAAATGGCGCCGTGAGACGGGCCGCTGCAGGCGTTGATGCCGATGACGAACTCGTGCGTGCTGGGCGACGCGGCGTTCAGGGTGGACAGGGTCCAATCGTAGGCGTACCCCACACTGATGTAGTCGGCGATGTTGAACTTGACCATGGCCAAAACCGCACTCTGGTTGCGATAACCGGCGCCAACACCCACCACCCCATTGTAATCCAAAAACGCGGCGAGGTCCACCGCCAAAGGCACCCCGGCGGTCGCACGCACCGTGGCCACCGGCTGAAACGCCCACGGGCCGTCGAGCTCCACTTGAGCGCCCACTGTACCCGTGACATAGCGCTGCAACCGCGTATTCGCCGCCACCTGCGCCACCCGCGGCTCCGCTACATTCCCAATTGAAAGTCCCCCGTACCACTCGCGGTTGTAGTACCACACCGACAAATCCAGCAACGGCGCCACAAATTGGCTGTTGCCTACAAAGGCCGGATCGTCCGCCACTTGGTACTCCGGCAGGGTCAATCCGTTCCAATTCAATTTCTGTTGAAACGCACCCAAACCCAGGCCCGCCGCCAAGCGCGCACCGCTCGACAGCTTCATGTTGTAACTGTACGCTAAGGACATGGACAAACTGCTCCACGCCGCCGCTTCGTCCGTCTCGATCCGCGCTCCGATGCCCGAAAAGTTGGGGCCGTTTGCGGCGAGCTGGCCGTGCAAGTTGGCGAAGCCGGTGGTGGGGGCGCCCTCGAAACCGGACCATTGACTCCGGTAACCCATATGCAAATCAAGGCATTCGCGGCTCCCCGCAGCAGCCGCGTGGTCCTGGAACGGATTGAGCATGCTGGTGGAACGCATCGGGAATTGCTGGGCCCCGCTGGTAGCAGCAAGGGCGAGCAAAGGAAGGAGGAGCAGTTTCCGCATCATCGCACAACGGTTAAAGCGCCCGTGATGGTGGGAAGGTCCAAACCGGCATCGTTCAACTCAATGGTGTAGTAGTAAGCGCCCGCGGGCACGGGGTTTCCGTTGCGGGTTCCGTCCCACGCTTGGGGGTATCCGGTGCTCCGGAACACGATTTGGCCCCAGCGGTCGTAGACCAACAACCGGGCGCGGTCGTACGGAATCAAATCCGGAATGGACCAGCGGTCGTTGAACCCGTCGTCGTTGGGTGTGAAGCTGTTGGGGATCTCAAGCGGGTTGCCCACCGTCACCGTCACCGCGTCCGAGTAGGCGCAGGCTCCGATGAACCCCGAAACGGTGTACGTGGTGGTGACATCGGGCGCCACGACCACATCGGCAAGCGTCGTGGACGAAATGAAGTAATCCGGGGACCACACGTATCCGAGGGCGGGGTCCCCGCCCGTGACCGACAGGTTGGCACTTTGGCCTTGGGCCAAGTTCGCGGTGCAGCAGGCGTTGATGCCCACCGCATTGCCGTTGAGGGACACGGTCAATCCGCACGGAGCCGCCGTGGGCTCATGTGAGGTGCCAAGGATGAGCAGGTAACGCGTGTTGGGCGCCAAGTCGAAGGAAGTGAGCGTGTGCGCCTCGGAAAACTGGGCGCACGGCGACACCGGGAGGTAGCTCGTTTGGTCGCAATAGTCCTGCTGGTCCGGCTCGACGATGAGGGCGGAAATGAGGTCGGGCACCCCGTCGGTGCTGCAGTTGATGGCTTGGAAATCGATTTGGACTGCGCCTGTGAAATCCGTGTTCGCATTCGTCGTGAATTCCATGAACAGCGTGTAAGGCGCGTCAATGCAGTCGTACAGCACCGGTTGCAAGGCCGTCAAATTCACGGCCGTCGGCATTTCACCACACAGCACTTGTGGGGAATTGCAATCCTGGGCCCACATCGGCTGGGCGCATGCAGCAAGCAGGGGAAGGAGGAGGTAACGCATCGCGAGGGGGTAACGGCGGTTTTCCATCATTCGTCTGCGAAGGTGACCAAAACCGCGCCTTTCTCCACCGCTTCGCCCGCCACCGCCTGCACCTGTTCCACCCTGCCCGACCGGGGCGACTTCAGCACGTTTTCCATCTTCATCGCTTCGAGGATGAGCAGCGCATCGCCCTCTGCCACCTCGGTTCCCGCTTCAACTTCAATTGAAAGGACCTTGCCCGGCATGGGAGCAAGCAACTCGCGGTCCAGCGCACCGTCGTCCACGCTCATGCCCATGCGCTCCAGCAGCTGCATGCGTTCGTCGGACACCTGCGCGGACCACTTCACCCCGTCGATGCGCAACGTCACGTAGCCGTGTGCATCCGGACCGTCGAGGAGCAAAACCCGGTGCTGCTCCTCCCCCACCTGCACGTCCCATGCGTTGGGGCCCACCGGGGTCCAAGTGTCATTTTCAATCGCGGTTGAATCGACCGCAGCCGTTTGGCCGTCGGGCCAGCGAACTTCGTATTGCATGCTGCAAGTTAGCCCGATTTTCACCCGAACTTGCCGCCGTGTTCAGCGTCTATTTCCACATCCCGTTTTGCAGAAAGGCATGCCATTACTGCGATTTCCACTTCAGCACGCAATTGGGAGCGGTGGAGGCGATGGTGGCCGCCATGGAGCAGGAGTTGGAGCGGCGGGCTGCGGTTTGGCAAGGCATGGGGGAGCCGCGGACGGTCTACTTCGGTGGGGGCACGCCGTCGGTGCTGCATCCGGACCAAATCCACCGCCTCCTCGAAGCGGTGCGCCACCATTTTCCCGGCGGGCCGTGGGAGGAGGTGACGTTGGAGGCCAACCCGGACGATTTGTCAGAAGAGCGGCTCGCGGGGTGGCGGCGCGCCGGGGTGGACCGCTTGAGCATCGGGGTACAGACCTTTGACGACCGGTTGCTCGGGTGGATGGGGCGGACGCACACCGGAGATGGGGCGGAGGAAGCGGTGCGGCGGGCAGGGGAAGCTGGGTTTGATCGGATGACCTTGGATTTGATGTACGGGCTGCCGGGCCGGGATTTGGCGGGTTGGGAGCGCGATCTGGAGCGGGGACTGGGCTTGCCGGTGAACCACTTGAGTGCGTACGTGCTGACGGTCGAACCGCGGACGGCGCTGGGAGTCCGGGTGGCGCGTGGGCTTGAGCGGGAGGCGCCCGAGGCGGCGGTGGAAGCGGCGTACCGGCATTTGTGTGCGGCGACTGCTGCGCGCGGTTGGGGGCATTACGAGGTGTCCAACTTTGCGCCGCCGGGAGGGGAAGCCGTGCACAACGCGCGGTACTGGGAAGGGGTGCCTTACTTGGGCATCGGACCGGGGGCGCACGGGTTCACGGGGCGGGCGCGGTATGCAAACCGGCCCAACAACCCGCGTTACATCCAGGCGCTGCAATCGGGGGATGCGTTGCCCGAGGACCGCGAACAGCTCACGGCCACCGACCGGTACAACGAGCAGCTCATGACCGGGCTGCGCACCGCGCGCGGCATCGACCTGCTGGCGTTGGAAGCGGACTTTGGGCTCCGGCCGGATCGGGACGAACCGGCGGCTTGGGCGGCCGCCGTGGAGCGCGGTGACCTGATGGAGCACGGGGGCCGGTGGCGCATTCCGGAACGGCGGTGGCTCGTGGGGGATGCCGTGGCAGCCGACCTCTTTGCGGTCACGGACTGACGCCCTCGACACGGCGCGCCTGGCGGCGGCGGATGCCTTTCCAGAGGCTGTTGACGAAGACCGTGGCGATGATGGTAGCGGCGCCCGCGTAGAAGTAGCCGTTCAGGTTTTGGCCTTCATCGAACAGCCAAGCGGCAAAAACGATGCTGTACACCGGCTCCATGTTGATCGCGAGGGCCACGGTAAACGGCGTCAGCTGCCGCATCACTTCCACGCTGGCCAAATACGCAAACGACGTAGCCACCGTCGCCAGCAAACCGATCCACAGCCAATCCCGCCCCGAGATCTGCCAAAAACCCGGCGACCACAGGTCCCCGCGCACCGCGAAGAGCAACGCCAATCCACCCGCCGCCCCCAGCAACTCAAGCCGCGACAAATTCGCCGAATCCGCCCCCCGCACAAGCACCGAATTCAGCACACTGAACAAGCCCGCCAACGCCGCCGACAACAAGGCCAACCCCACCCCGCGCACGTGGCTGCCACCCTCCCACACCCCCGTCCAATCGCCCGAGGCGAGGAACGGCGCAAACAACACGAGCAGCAGCCCGACCACAATCACCACCCCCAACGCCGTCTCCCGCCAATCCACCCGCCTCCGGTGCACCCATGGTTCGATGAAACTCACAAAAAACGGCGTGACCGCCAACGTCGCCAGCGCCACCGAAACCGAGCTCACTTGGATGCTCGCAAAAAAGGTCACCCAGTGCGCCGCCGCAATCCAGCCCACCCCCACCACCTTCCAACGCATCCCCTTCGGAAAGGCCTTGTAGCCCCCACGCGCGGCCAGCCACCCCGCGATGAGCCCGCCTCCAATGAGCACCCGCCAGAACACCAGCCGATCCGCCGGCAACGTGATGAGCTTGCCGAGGATGCCCGTGAACCCAAAGATGATCACCGTGAAGTGAAGCAACCCCAAACTTTGCCCGCGCGTCATGCCGCCAAAAGTACCCGTAACTTCGGTTGGTCAATGCCCGCATGAACATGAAACTTCTCCCCTCCCTCCCGCTACTCACCCTGCTCCCTTTGCTGGTCGCCAGCTCCGCCGCGGGGCAAGTCCAACTCGATGGCCACTTCGGCGACTGGTCCGAAACCACCGAATGGCCGGGCGAGGGGGACTACGCCGGGCTTTCCATGCAATCGAACGGCACTTGGCTTTACCTCCACATTGCGTTCGAGGAGGAAATTGCGTTGGACGAAACCATCCTTCCCAACGACCACATCCTGCTCATCGACGCGGACGACGATGCGAGCACCGGCGCGAACTACGCCGGCTTGGGGCTGGGGGTCGATGTGCTGGTGAACTGGCCGCAGCGCACGGTCATCCGCTACACCGGAGGCAGCAGCTCCGAAACCTTCTACGACATCGGCATGCACTGCGCGCCCACTTACAGTTCAACTGAATTTGAACTAGCCGTGCGGCGAGCGGATTGCAACATGGGCAGCAGCAGTTCCGTGCGCATCATGTGGTACAACGGCGACGGGGGGTACCCGGAAGGCGGGGCGCTGCATCCGTTGAGCAGTGAACCGTATGCTTGGGAACCGGTTCCCCTCGAACGGCCTGACGAAACGGCGGTGCGCGTGGCGTTTTGGAACTTGAATGGGCGCATTGGGCAAGGGAATGCAGAAGCGGCGATGCAGCGCATCTTGGGCGCAACCGCCCCGGACATCATCGGGTTTTCCGAAGTGAGCAACACCTCGGCGAGCGCCATGGCGAACCGGCTGAACACGTGGATCCCACTGGAATCGGGGACGTGGCATGTGGTCAAGGACGATTACGATTTGATGGTGGCCTCGCGCTTTCCCATCGGGGCGAACTTTCCGGGCGTCTTCCGGAACTTTCCTGTGGTCATCAACGACGTGCCGGGGTGGGAAGATCCGATGCTCTTCACTTCGAGCCACCTGAAGTGTTGTGGAGGGGCCAACAACGAAGCGCAGCGGCAGTCCGAAGCCGACGAATTCATGGCCTTCATGCGGGAGGCTTTCACCGAAGGGGGCGAACTCAGCTTGCCCGAGCAGGCGCCGGCGGTGTTTGGGGGAGATTTGAACATGGTCGGGTTGTCGGGGCCGATTTACACGCTGGTGACGGGGGACATCGACGATGAAGGGACGTACGGGGCGGATTTTGGGCCAGATGCGGATGGGAGTGCGCTCACCGAGTGGCCCATCTTGCAGAGCGACCACCCCTTTGATTACACGTGGGAGAACCCGGGAAGTGAATTTGGGCCTGGGAAGCTGGACTACCTCATAACCCGGGACGACGTGGCACCGTTGCTCAAAGGATTCGCCATCAACACCGCGCAAATGAGCGTGGGGCGGTTGTTTCAATATGGGTTGAACGCAGGGGACAGCGAGGCGGCTTCGGATCATTTCCTGGTCGTGGGGGACCTCGCAGCGGTCGGGAACTTGACGGATACGGACGGGGACGGAGTGCCGGATTTGCTCGACAATTGCGTACACGTCGCGAACGCTGAACAAGCCGATTTCAATGGCGACGACCTCGGAGATGCTTGCTCGGACGGAGACGGGGACGGGCTGAGCGATGCGGTGGAATTGAACCTGTTCGACAGCGACCCGCTCCTTGCGGATTCCGACGGCGACGGCATCGATGACGCGACGGAATTGCTGAACAGCGGCAACGGGTGCACAGGCGATTTCAACCAAGACGGACTCATCAGCGTGGGGGATTTGCTCGCCTTGTTGGGCCAGTTTGGCAACCTCTGCTGAACGCAAAAAGGGGCGAATCGCTGAGGATCCGCCCCTTTCAATTCCATTCGAATCGCGCTTACTGAATGACCAAGCGCACCGCATTGGGTGCAGCCGCGCCTTCCGTTTCCAACTGGATGATGTACATCCCTGCGGGCAGGCCTGCTGTGGGGATTTGCACCGTGCCGGTGGCCGCCACACATGGCGCCTGCTGGATGAGTTGGCCGTGCGCGTTGAACAGCGACCACATGCGCGCCCGGGGCGCGGTGAGGGATGCGTTTTGGCCTGCGGCAACGGGGTTGGGCCACAAATGCGGCGCCACCGCGGCGCCCGCCTCTTCCACGCTCACCACGATGATGGAGACCAAATTGGTCGCCTGCGACGAGCAATTTCCATCCAAGCTGTTGACATTCAACGTAATGGTGTAAACACCCTCCTCGAGGTAGGTGTAATCCGGCTCCTCTTCCTGGCTGTTGTCGCCGTTGCCGAAGGTCCAGTAGAACGAGCCGCCGCCGGTTGAGGTGTTGACCAAATCCAACGGGCCTTCGTTCAAGTTCCAAGGCGACTCCACGCTGAATTCGGCGATCACCGGCGAGGACAAGTCGAACTGATTCCGCGGGGAAATGCGGTACTCCGAGAAGTACGGGGCCTCGAAGTCGCGCTGGTCGGCGATTCCGGTCACCCCGAAGGTGCCCTCCGGCGCCGGCATGCCAAACAAATCCGTATTCGCATCCACCCGCATCGTGTAGACATTGGCGCCGGTGGTGATGTCCACGTCGAAACTCGGGGTGGAGTTCGTCCACTGTGCCGGGTTCACCAGTTCCACGCACTTCAACTTCACCACCCGCGATTCCGTGTCCTCGTCGAGCTCATTGACGAGCAAGGGTTCTTCGGTAGCAAAACCGCTGCCTTCGTAAATCAAGGTGTCTGCGATGATTTGGGTCAGCCCGCCGTATTGGTCGATGGTGCCGCGGATGCGCACGCTGTCGCCGGGCACCACCGGGCTGTAGCCGAAGTTGGAAACCGGGCTGAACACGTTGATGCCGCCGGTGGCGTCAATGAGGGTGAACTGGAAGGCCGACGGGTAGTCGTTCCAACCGTGCACAATGCCCCGCAATTCGCAGGCGACGCCTGTGGAATCGGCCACCCCATTGCCGTCAATGGGCCGAACTTGCACGATGTCATAGGGGGGGTAATCGAGGTCCGACGGAAGGATGTGGATGGTGATTTGGCCAATCAGCACTTCCACTTCTTCTTCCACGACCGTAAGCGCGAGCACCACGTCCTCGAGCATCTCCGGATCCTCGTCGTTGATGGGCGCGAAGGTGAAGGACAAATCGTTCAACAACCCCGTCTCAAACGTGAAGTCGAGCGGGTAAATGCCCGGGTAATCCGCACCCACTTCGGCATCGCCCCCCACCACATCGACCTGGACGTTCGCCTCTTGCAACGGATAACCCACCTGCATCACCACTGTTACGGCAGACCCTTCGGCGACGTAAACCTCGCTCGCCGAGAAACCGACCTGCATCGGCGGCGTTCCCCCGCATGAGGCGCTGTGCTCACCGATGAAATCGAACGTGTCTTGCGGGTACACATCCCACTGCTGGCTGCCAACCGCCCAGTCGGTGGTGCCTTGGGACACGTTCGCCTTCCGCACGAGGGTGTATTCGGCCATGGAACCGGTGCCGTCCGCCACTTCAAACGGCTCACCGGGATCGGGTCCGATGACGCCCATTTGGTCGATGACCTCCTCGCCGTGCAGCAAGCGGATGACGTCGTTGCCGTTGAACCACGTGGCTTGGCTGACCAAATCCCCTTCCGCCGCCAACTCCTGCACCGCGTTCGCGTTCATCAGCACGAACACCTCGCCCGGTGCCACCGTGCCCTCGAGCGCCTGCTGGTTCGTCGGTTCGGAAGCCCCGTTGTTCCATGTCTCGATGACGTATTCCGACAAATCGATTTCCAACGGAGACGGGTTGTAGAGCTCAATGGCCTTGTTGTTGCTGTTGCCTTCCACGTACTCGCTGATGAAAATCTCCTCGCAGAAACTGCCGCTTTCGCAGTTCAAAATCTCCACCTGAAGCGGGCTCGCGGACAAGCTGTCGCACGTGGCGCCCGCCACCTCGGTCACCGGCTCCCCGGCCGCCAAGGTCGAAGCCACAAACCCGTCGAGGGCACTCACGCCCCACACCTCGTAGGTGCCCGCGCCCAATGCCGTGAAATCGTACAACGGGTAGGTCACGGTGTCCAAAATGGCTCCCGCTTCGTCGGTGATGCAAAAAATGTATTCCGCTTCGAAGGCCTCTGAGGTGTAGCCAAATGGGATGATGGCGTTCTCAAAACCCGCGCAACCGAGTGCCGTGGGCGTTCCGCCCGCATCGGTCACCACCCCGCCATCGCAAGACGGCGCCTCGCACGTCACGGTCGTCACCGTCACCGGCGCCGCGCTCACGGACAAGCAGCCCCCGCCGTTCGAAACCGCGTCGAGCGCACCCCCCGGCGCGGTCGTGGCCGGATCAAGCGGTGCATCATGCGACACCGCCCACACGTCGAGGACCGCATCGCCAAACCCTTCGAAGTTCGCCACCGTCCCTGGGAACGACGCGACGATGTTGCCCGTCTCCGGGTTCGTCAGGAACAGGGTGACGGAAGCGTTGGGGGCATCGGAAGTGTGGGTGAAGCCCACTTGCGCCACGCCTTGGTCGGCACACACTTCGAGGTTCGCGAGGTTCGTGATCTCAAGGAAACCGCCATCGCACGCGAGGATGTTCGACGTCCCAGGGGAAGGCGATTGCTGCGTGAACGCTGTCAAGTCGAACGGGGTGCCGCCATCGGGGATCCGTGCCGAACT
>CBFHPD010000232.1:0-3489 GCA_965657495.1 uncultured Flavobacteriales bacterium | reverse complement strand
GCCGCTGCGCACGGCTTTGGAGTCAAAAGCGGAGATGCGTTCAAAATGAGGCAACAAATTGCGAGCGCGCTCAATGGGCCCTGCCACCAACTGCGGAAAAAAGGCCACGAACGCGAAAAAAGCCACGGGATCCCGTGTCGCTTTCATGCGCCCGTGATATAGGTCCAAGCTGTACGAAAGGGTTTGGAACGTGTAAAAGCTGATGCCGACCGGCAGGATCCAATTCAACCGCAGCCGTTCCCCATCCCAGCCAAACAAAGCTGCCAAATCCTGGGCGGAATCCAAGAAAAAATCGAAGTACTTGAACGCTGCCAACAAGCCTAAATTCACCACAAGGCTCACCACCAACCACGGTTTGCGCTCGGATTTAGTGACCAACCCGTCCATGCGCAAGCCCACCCAGAAGTCCACCGCGGAACTGAATGCAATCAAAGAAAGAAATCGCCAATCCCAAGCGCCGTAGAAGACGTAGCTCACAGCGAGCAGGAAGAGGTTGCGCGCCATGGTCCATCCGCGGCGATTCAGCATGAACCAATGCACCGCAAAAACGACCAACAAAAACACCGCAAACGTGAGAGAATTGAATTCCATGATGCACCAATAAACGAGCGCCTGTAACATCATGTTTCATTCTCCGTAAAAACTTTCGTTACATTCAACGTGTAAAACATCCGACATGGCTCCTACAATTTCATGGAACCGATTCATCATATCTGCGCTGGGCATGGTGATCTCCTTCGCAGCAGCCGAAGTGCTCTCTGAGGAAAATTTGGCTGCCGTTGTGTTTGGTCTCGGCTACGCGCATTACGGATTGGGCTTGAAGTATTCCAAGCGCGGTGTCGAAAATGCTTGGACCAAATCCCGGCCGAAAGCCCTCCTCATCGGAGCGGTCATCGGAGCTTTTCTGCTCGCCGGCAAAGAGTGGGCAGTCCCCGGCATCGTCACCTATTTCGGTGTGCACCACGCCATTTCAGAGGCGTACTTCTCTCCCGAGTCCCCTTCCATTCGCAACGCCCACGGCGTGGTCGTCCTCGGCACGTACATTTCCATCATCTTCCGCCAATTGCAGTATGTGCCTTACGGGCAAGAACTGGGGTGGGTCCTCACCGCCGCCGGCATCATCGCCTTGCTTGCCGCGTCCAAGGGGAACCGCGAAGGGCTCATTCAACGCTTTCCATGGCTGATCATCGGACCCGCTTTCCTTGTGATTTCTCACTGGGTGCCGGTGACGTGGTTGGTGCTGACCTTGTTCCACTTCGTGTTCTGGGCGATGCTGCCGTTGTTGCGTCCTGGCATGATCAAGGGGGATGCCCTGAAGAAATACTGGAAGGAAACAGCATGGACCAACGGGTTGTGCGTCTTGGGTACCGTGGGCCTGTTGAAATTTGCCTACGCCGCAGGGAACTCCATTCCGTTTTCGGCCATGCGGGGCCTGTTCTACGCGTGGTCGTATCTGCACATCTCCTGGTCCTTTGTGGTTTCGGGTGCGAATCCAAAATGGGTGAAGCGTGCGGTCGGAGTTGCGTAAGGCATCGCCAAAGCATTCGCATCGCCCCGTGCAGCATCTCCTGACTGCGCTTTTTTTGCTGTGCCCGCTATTCCTTGGGGCACTCAAGGCCCAACGAACCACCGTGTATCCGAACGACCGGCTCGTGTGGAACGAGGCCACCGTCCACGTGGAGGGCGGGCTCGTTCGCGCGGGCAACGATTGGCGGGGACAAGTGCTGTACACCGTGCAAGGCGAACGGATCTTTGAGGGATTCTCCAGCAGTTCGTTCGACCTCCTGTTCACGGTGCGCGACGGCCAACTGTGCCGCGGGGATTCCCACTTCAGTTCCGATGTGGTGTACACCTTCCGCAACGGCCGGGCTTACCTCGGGGACAGCGAATACCTGCTCGATCAGGTCTACAACCTGCGGGAGGAACCGCTCCACCACGGGGAAGTGGTCAGCGTCTACACGGACGACAACGGAAGCGTGTTCGATCGGGTGTGTTCGATCCAAGGGCCGTTTACGCCGGCGGAATGGTTCGCCCTGATGCTCGCTCAGGGCCTGCTTTAGTCCTCCTGCGTGGCCGCCCAGGCCAAATGCTCGGAAATGCTCTCCATGAGCACGTTGAGGGTGCGGCCCTCGGCCGTGGCGGCCCACACTTGCTTTCCGCTGGTGCAATCGACGAGCTTCACGCTGTAGAACGGTTGGCCGCCCATGCACGCCTCGCGGATGAGCACCACGCCTTCGGCCCCGGCCAGTTGGCCCGCCTCCACCACCGATTGCTCGTCGAACAAGCCGTTCATGCCCCGCGACGCCTCGTTCAAGACCGCTTCCAACCCGCGGCGCTCCAGCACCTCGTAATGGCGCAACAGCCGCACGGAAGCCTGCTCCTCAAGCGACATGACGTCCGAGGTGCCCCGGCAAGGCTGGGCGCCCAATCCCACGACGAACACGCCGCGGTCAGCCGCAGGGTTGTCGCGCAGCGTGATCAGGATGCCCGGGATTTCGCGCGGCAGCTCGCCGGGTTCGATGGTTTCCACCGGTTCTGCTGGAGGCAACGAGGAGCCGTAAGCGCGCTCGTCCGGTTCCAAGGTGTAATGCACGTGCGAAGGGTATCCCAGCGTCCAAGCTAACGGAAAGAGGAAAAATCCCCCGGGAAAGATGGCGCCGATGTTGACCGATTTGGTCTTTCTAACGATGGTGTGCCGGGTAGTGTAACCCGGTGCAGCCACCTTCACGCCCAAGCTGTAACCACTGACCTTTCGATCGGTATGGAAATGGGGGGTGGTGCCGACCACGCGCCCGTCAAGGGTGACGATGGCGCCGGAAGGTTCGGATTGGATGAGGACCGTGCTGGCGCACGACGTCAGCAGCATCGCTGCCAGCAGGCCCGCCAGCACGCGCGGCATCATCCCGCAGTTTCGACGGCCGTGACCGTGAAGCTGAACTGCTCCATGATCGTGTTCGCCAGCAGCTTCTCACACGCCTCCTTCACCTTTGCTTCGGCGGTCGCTTGATCGACCGCTTCGATGCTCAGCGTGATGTGCTTGCCGATGCGCACGCCACTGATCTCTGGCAGTCCGACGTGTTGCATGTTGTTCGAAACCGCCTTGCCTTGCGGGTCGAGGAGCGCCGGCAGCGGCATGATGTCGATGGAAGCGTGGAAAGTCATTTGCGCTGGGATTTGGACCAAAACCGGGCTCCGAACACACTCCAGAGCCCGTACAAAAGTAAGACGGCCAGCAGCCCCAGCGGCCACGCCCCGCCAAAAATTGTCCCCACCGCGAAGAGGGGGACGGCTGCGAGCGCGAAGGACTTGCGGCTTCGGTCGTAGGAAGGAGATTTGGCCCAGCCCTTGAGGTCCATCATCGGCCGCTCCGAAACCATCGCCCAGGGCACCAACGTCGAACCGATCAGCACGCCCACCATCACCCACATCACCCCGCCCAGCCCGTAAATGCCCGGTCCGCCAAACGCACTATAATGCGCCGCCAGCAAC
>CBFHPD010000231.1:0-5368 GCA_965657495.1 uncultured Flavobacteriales bacterium | reverse complement strand
TGCTGGTATTCCTTCTGGTAATAGCGCATCAGGAAGGCCTCATACTCCTCGCGTTCCGCTTCGCGCCGCATTTCCTCTTCGTCCGCAAATTCCGGGTTTTCGATGAGGACGGCCCATTCGCTGCCCGGGTATTTCGACATCACGAGCTCGGCCCAGTAGTCCGAGTTGCACGTGCTGCAGAACGGGTTTTGGTAGTTTTCCTCCACCTCCCGCTGCAGGTATGTCCGGTAAAGTTGGTAGTAGGCCGTCGGGTGGTAATCGCTGTCCTCGAAGCGGTCCACAAGGGTTTCCCAGCTGTCGATGGCGTTCTCTGGATCGTTCAGTTTTTCCTTGTAGTCGACGCCCGCGAGGTAGTAGGATTCCGCGATCAAGGCCAAACTCGAATCGCGCTCCTCCGGCTCACAAGGCAACCCCGCCATCAGCTCTTCAGCCGTGGGAATGTCACTGCTTGATGCCGCCTGCTCCTGCTCCACCTCCTGAACCACTTCTTGTTCGTTGGTGAAGGCAATGCCGGTCTTTTGGGAACGGCGCCAGTGGTCTTCGAGCGGCCGATCGCCCCAGTATTCCTGGAAATTCCGGCGGCCCTGCAGGCGCAACTGCCCGTTGTAGGGCCAAAACATGCCCGCTCCCCCATCGCCCGCCGCCGCCACTTCCGCCGCCGCCGCCGCTTCCGCCGCCAACCGCGCCGCCTCCGCAGCCGCCTCCATCTCCGCGATGATCTCCGCAATCCGCTCCTCCCGATCGCCGTCGTCAAGGTCGCAAATCGCCAGCAAGCTGTCCTGCTCTTCGATGGTTTGCAAATGGCCCACGAGCGAAGTCAAGTTGTCCGCCAAACCGCTGACCTCCTCAAACCGGTCCTCCTCATCGTCCATGTACGTGACCGCGCTGTCGTAATACGCCTGGGCGCTCACGTAGTTCAAATCCTCCATGAACAAGTCCCCGAGCCGCAGGTAGCTCTTCATCCGCTGCCGCTCGTTCTCCCCGTTCACCTCAAGGGATTGGAACAAATAATCGTACCCCTCATCCCGCCGGCGCTCCTCCAAAGCGAGCTCCGCCAGTGCGTAGTAAATCTGGTCCTGGTATAGCTCGTTCTTGCGGTCGTCGAGCATTTCGTAGAGCAGCTCCACGATGGGTTCGGAGTTGCCGCCGCGGCGATCGAACGCCATGGCCTGCTTGATCTTCGCGTAAAACTCGAGCTCGTAAGGGGTGCGCAAGTCCACGACTTCCTTGTACCGCTCGATGGCCTCTTCCGACCGGTCGGACGCTTCGAGGCATTGGGCGAGGATGAACAAGGTCCGGGCCCGGTCGCGCTTCTTCGGCGTGTGTTCGATGGCCGCTTCAAGCTGTGTGCACGCGGACTCGATTTGGTCATATTGCAAGTAGTAGGCGGCGTAGACCAAATGCGCAAACGCCAAGCGGTTCTCGTCCTTCACATCGTCGTACGACACCGCCTTCATCAACGCGGTGTTCGCGCGCACCTGGTCGTCCATCGCCATGTAGGTGCGGCCGAGCCACGCGTTCGCCCACGCCTGCGCGTCGTCGTAATCCAAGGTCCGGATCAAGTACTGGAACACCTCCTCCGCCTTCATGGCATCCCCTTTGATGAGGTGCGCCCGGCCGATGATGTCGTAGTTGTCGTCGATCCACTTGTTGAGCTCTGGCCACTTGAGGTCTTTCTGATCCCGGCGCGAGGGCTGCATGGTGTGCTTGTCGACCACCCGGGTGCACTTCTCAATCGCCCGCTCCATCAGCGGATACACCGTCTGGGCATTCTGCTCGTCCACCGGAATGAAGATGGGCAAGATTTCGTCCCAGTTCTCCTCGTAATCCGCAAACATGGTCTCCTCCGCCTCTTCCATCGCTTCCGTAGCGTAGAAAAAACCGTTGTAGTGGGCGTGCAAATTGTGGTAGACCCGGTAGGCGCGTCCATCCCGCGTGTTCGAGCATCCGGCAGCGGCGAACAGCAGAAGCGCCAGGGCAGCAAAAGGAAAAAGTTGTCTCAGGGTGGTCATGTGCGGTAGGGTAACGCCGAATCTGCTAAATTATTCCAAACGGAAGGAAGTCGCCGTGGGTTGCGTTCGCAAATTGGCCAAAACCCGATATTTGCCGCGTGAACCCATCCCGCTCTTCCCGATTCCGCAAGTGGTGGCTCGAACGCTTCCGGCTTTCCCTGCAAGAACGCACCACCTATTCGCAGCGGTGGCAGATCGGGGTTTCGCGCTGGGGCGTGGCCTTGGCGGGCACCACCCTCCTTGCCACCATCGCTTCCCTGACCTACTTCGCGGTGGCCCACACCCCGTTGCGCGAGCGCGTGGTGCCGGGGTATTTGGCCCAAACCGCCCGCGATGACGCCCAACGCGCCCGGCAAACCGCCGACAGCGCACTGCGCGTGCTCGAGCAGCAAACCCGTTACCTCCGGGCCCTTGCCGCCGTGCTGCGCGGCGACGTTCCTGAAACCGGCGACTTGGCGACCGCTGTGGACAGCTTGGTGGGTGCGGAAACGGATTTGGCCTTCCCCACCGAACCCACGGACTCCGCCTTGCGCGCGCGGATTGCGGAAGAGGATCGCTTCGCCCTGCGCAGGCCCGGCGCAGAACCGATCCACAGCCGGGGCATGAGCTTCCGGCCCGTCAACGGCCCGGCCAGCGCGAATTACGACGCCACCACCGGACACTACGGCGTCGACTTCGTCGCCCCAGAAGGCGCCACCATCCACGCTGTAGACGACGGCACCGTCCTCATGGCGTCCTACACAGTCGACGGCGGCTACGTCATCGCTTTGCAACACAAGTCGGACCGCGTTTCCGTTTACAAGCACAACCAGAGTTTGCTGCACGAACCGGGCGATGTCGTGCGGGCGGGCGAGGCCATTGCCATCCTCGGCGGAACCGGCACCACCTCCAAAGGCCCCCACTGCCACTTCGAATGGTGGGTCGACGGCTCACCGCTCGACCCCACCCCGTGGCTGCCGGGCCTCAACCCCGTGCCTTGATCCTCAGGCCTGCCCGAAGTTCACGAGCTCCGCAAATTCGGCAATCCGCCCTTCAAGCTCCTCCGCACTCAAGGCCATGAGCCGTTCCGTGCCGAAGGCCTCGCACGTGAACGACGCCAACGCCGAACCCATGATGACCGCGCGCTTCATGTTGTCAAACGACGGGTCGTCCGTCGCCGCCAAGTAGCCCGCAAACCCGCCGGCAAACGTGTCCCCCGCTCCCGTCGGATCCAACACGTCCTCCAAAGGCAGCGCCGGCGCGTAGAACATCCGCCCCCCTTCGAAGAGCAACGCCCCGTGTTCGCCCTTCTTGATGATTAAGGTCTTCGGACCCATCGCGTGGATCTTGTGCGCCGCCTTCACCAAGCTGTGCTCGCCGCTCAATTGGCGCGCCTCCTCGTCGTTGATGGTCAGCACATCGACCCGCTTGAGCACCTCCTTCAAGGCATCGAGGGCGATGTCCATCCAGAAATTCATGGTGTCGAGGATGACGAGTTTGGGGCGCTGCGGCATTTGGTCCAAAACCGAGAGCTGCACCTTCGGGTCCAAGTTCCCCAACAACACGTACTGCGCACCCTTCGCCGATTCCGGCACCTTCGGATCGAACGTCGCGAGCACGTTCAAATCCGTCGCCAACGTGTCCCGCGAATTCATGTCAAAGTGGTACTTGCCCGACCAGTAGAAGCTCTGCTCCCCCTGCCGCACCTCCAAGCCATCGAGCTTCACCCCGCGCGCCTGCAACTCGTCCAAAAACTCCTGCGGAAAGTCATCGCCAATCACCGAAACCAAGTGCTGCTCCTTCACAAAATGGCCCGCACTCAACCCGATGTACGAGGCCGCACCCCCCACCATCCGGCCGGATTTGCCAAACGGCGTTTCCACATCATCAAACGCTACCGTACCTACAATGATCAGGCTCATGACTTCTAAGTTTTTGCGCGGCAAAGGTAGGCCCTTCGCATATTTTTCACCGAAACGAAACCTTTTCCCATCGGTGCGCGTTTATCCCCTCAGCAAAGGCGCGAAAATTTTCTGAAAGGACCTTGGTTTCGAAGAAAATGTTGTATCTTTGCCGCCCTGAATATTCCTCCTTAGCTCAGCTGGTTAGAGCATCTGACTGTTAATCAGAGGGTCGCTGGTTCAAGTCCAGCAGGGGGAGCTTCAAAACGGCTGCATCACGCGATGCAGCCGTTTGTTTTTTGCACCAATTTGCTCCCTCCCATGCGAACCGTCACCCTCTACATCGCCACTTCCACGGACGGCTTCATTGCTGGACCGGGCGGGAGTTTAGACTTCCTCGAAAGCGTCCACAGGGAGGGCGAGGATTACGGATATGCCCGGTTCATGCGTGAAATCGACGCCGTGGTGGTGGGCCGGAAAACCTATGCCTCCGTTTTGGACATGGGCATCGATTACCCCCACGCGGACAAGGAGGTCTTCGTCTATTCCCGAACCCTCCAAGCGACGTCCGACCACACGACCGTGTACGCCGGGGACCCCGCGGAACACGTGCGGTTCCTCAAGCAACAGCCCGGACGCGGAATTTACTGCGAAGGCGGGGCCGAAATCGCCCACCAACTCCTCGATGCCGGACTCATCGACCGCATCGTTTGGTCCACCATTCCCGCCATGCTCCGAGCGGGGACCGAACTCTTCCCCGCCGGGACATTGCCACCGGGCTGGCGCGTGGTGCACCGCCAAACCTTCCCATCCGGCCTCGAGCAAATCACCTGCATCCGAGCATAAAAAAGCCCGCTGCAACCTCAGTTGCAGCGGGTTTTTCAAATGCTTTAGCTCGCTTTACAGCAAGTTGATCCGGGAGGCCAAAACATCCTTGTAGGAACCGCCCACCGGGATTTCTTTCTCGATGTCCTCCATCTTGATCATGGAGTACTTGATGCTTTCAATCGCTTCGAGGTTCACGATGAAACTCCGGTGCACCCGGATGAACAAGTTGCTGTTGAGCTTGCGCTCCACCTCCTTCATCGTGCTGTGAATGGTGTAGCTTTCCGTGCGGGTGTGCACCACCACGTAGTCCTTCAATGCCTCGATGAACAACAGGTCCTCGTTCTTGACGCGCATCAACCGGCTGCGGTTCTTCACGAAAATGATTTCCGTGTCGATTTTGTGCTCGGCCATGCTGCGGAGGAAGTCGGACTCCATCTTCAGCTCTTGCTCCTTGCCGTGCTTGTGCAGCGCCATTTCGATGGCCGTCTGGATGTCCACGTCCTTGAAGGGCTTCAAGATGTAGCCGTGCGGCTCCGCCATTTTGGCCTCGCTCAGCGTGTTTTCATCGGCGTAAGCGGTGAGGAACACCACGGGGATGTCGATGTTGCGCTTGATTTCTTCCGCAGCAGCAATGCCGTTCATGTTCCC
>CBFHPD010000230.1:0-37955 GCA_965657495.1 uncultured Flavobacteriales bacterium | reverse complement strand
CGACACGGACGGCGTCTGCGACGAGTTCGAGATTGCGGGATGCCAAGACGAAACGGCATGCAATTACAATGCCGATGCCACCGATGAGGACGGCTCTTGCACCTACGCCGATACCGGTTACGACTGCGCTGGCAACTGCATCAACGATGCCGACACGGACGGCATCTGCGACGAGTTCGAGGTTGCGGGTTGCCAAGACGAAACGGCCTGCAACTACAATGCTGACGCGACGGACGAAGACGGTTCTTGCACCTATGCAGATTTCGGATTCGACTGCGACGGCAACTGCATCAACGATGCCGACACAGACGGTGTTTGCGACGAATTCGAAGTCCCCGGTTGCCAAGACAGCACGGCTTGTAACTACGACGCTAACGCCACCGATGACGACGGTTCTTGCACTTATGCGGAAAGCGGATACGGCTGCGATGGAATTTGCCTGAATGATGCCGATGGCGACGAGGTTTGCGATGAATTTGAAGTCGAGGGTTGCCAAGAGCAAAATGCGTGCAACTACGATCCCGCTGCGACCGACGCCGGAACTTGCGAGTACCCAGCCGAAGGCTATGACTGCGACGGAGTTTGCTTAAATGATGCAGACAACGATGGTACCTGTGATGAGTTTGAGGTCATCGGATGCCAAGATGATGCGGCGTGCAACTACAACCCCGATGCAACCGATGCAGGCAATTGTGAATACCCCCCAGCGGGCTATGATTGCAATGGTGAATGCATCAATGACGTAGATGCGGACGGTGTTTGTGACGAGTTTGAAGTACTCGGCTGCATGGAAGCAGACGCGTGCAACTACAACGCTGATGCGACAGACCCGGGCGACTGCTTCTATCCCGCCCAAGGATACGATTGCACAGGAAACTGCATTGCGGACACCGATGGCGATGGCGTTTGCGATGCCAACGAAGTGGTCGGATGCCAAATCAACGGCGCTTGCAACTACAACCCGGACGCCACCGAGGCAGGAAGCTGTGACTTCTTCTCGTGCATCGGTTGCACGGACGAAGGTGCCTGCAACTACCTTGAAGGCTCGACCTTTGATGATGGCTCATGTGAGTACCTGAGCTGCGCAGGTTGCGGCGATGAAGCTGCATGCAACTTCGATGCAGACGCCGAGATCTTCAATGAATCGCTGTGTGACTATCCTGCAACGGGATACGATTGTTCGGGAGCTTGCGTCAACGATGCGGACGACGACGGCATCTGCGATGAATTCGAGGTCATTGGGTGCCAAGAGGCATCAGCTTGCAACTACAACCCGGATGCCACGGATGCAGGAACCTGCGATTACCCGGATGCTGGGTATGATTGTGACGGGGTTTGTTTGAATGACGCCGATGCTGACGGTGTGTGCGATGAGTTTGAGGTCCCCGGTTGCACTGATGAAAGCGCGTGCAACTATGACGCTTCTGCCACCGATTTGGATGACAGCTGTGAATACCCTGCACCGGGTTACGACTGCGATGGTGTGTGTGCAGGCGATGCTGATGGGGACGGTATCTGTGATGCGAATGAAGTGGCAGGTTGCACCATTGACGGTGCCTGCAACTACGATGAATCGGCTACTGAGGAAGACGGCACGTGCTACTTCGCGACCCCGATTTACGATTGTGATGGAGGGTGTTGGAACGATGCGGATGGCGATGGCATCTGCGATGAATTGGAGAACATTGACTATGGAACGTTGTGTGGACCGGGAACGTACTGGAGCGATCTCTACAACCAATGTTTGCCTGAGGCCGACGACTGCCCATACGACTTGAACAACGATGGACTGGTTCAACTCCAGGACTTGTTGGACTTCCTGATTTATTACGGCAGCGCTTGCAACTGACCCTCCCCACAGAGAAACGAATGAACAAAACTGAAGAAGGTGCCTCCGTGGCACCTTCTTTGCTTCTATGAAGCCGGCAGTTGGATGCAGTGAGAAACCTTCCGAACTTTGAAGCATGTTGAGAACAAAACTAAACCGGTCCGGAATCACGACCGCCCTCTTCATCGGCCTCTGCGCCATGAGTAGTTTGGCTCAAGAAACCCAACCACCGGTGCAGCGCATTGCAGACCAAGAGCACTGGGTGACAAGCACGCAGTTGTTCAGCGTACTCAGCCTCGATTATGAAGTGCAAGCCGCACAAAACTGGCTCATGGTGCTCGATGGTTCCAACCAATTTTTCATCCAAGCGAGCGAACAATTCCCTGAAATTCGCATCATGCAAGCATGGGGAAATGTGGGGGTCACCTATGAGGAATTGAATCGCCTCAACAACCAGCTGAGCGGAGGCCGGCTGTTCATCACCTCGGAGGATAAAATCCAACTGGTCCTCGAACATTCTTACCACGGAATGAAAATGAACACCATCGGTTTGGTGAAATGCGTCGAGCGGTTTACTCGGCTGCGCGATGAAGTGGTGAAGATGATTTATGAGCTTTGACCCAAACCTTCAAGTCCGCTGCCACTTGCTCCCAACTCCCGATTTCCAGGAAGCTACCGGCTGCATGGACATGGCAGGCGTCATGGGCCAAGCAGTCACAGAAGCCATCGACTTGCTCGGCATGGAAGCCTGTGGCTAGTCCGCGTGTGACCACGTAATTGGAGAGCAACGCGGAACCTACAGCCTCCGAAGTGAATTGTCCCGCGAGTCCGTTCCCCGCGAGCACCCCGAATTGCGTAATCCGCTGATACAGGCGAAACAGCGCAGATGAGGTGGCGTCATCGTCGGCAATTTGCAATCCGATTTGGCCGAAAACCACCAGGGCATCGGCGTATTCGGCGTCCATGAGCAGCGGAACCTGACCGAACAGCCCTTGGAACAAATCCGGTTGAAGCGTGTAATCGAGGTGGGCAGACTTGCGCATTTGCAATGGAATCGGAAGGACCCGACTTGCCAATTGAGCAAAGAAGGCACGGGGCGCATCATCTAGATGGAGGGGGCTGATGGACCAGCCTGTGGCCCGTTTCAACGCCTTTTCCACCCCCTCGAACGACGGGATCTGGTGCCAATCCATGCGCGCTTCCAAGCGACGAAGTTGCCGCAAGAAATGATTCGCTCCTTGCGCAGCGAGCGCATGCCGCTGACGCGTGTACAATGCCTTCCAAAGCGCATGGTCTCGGGCGGTGTAACGGGACCTACCTGGGAAAGGATGTAGGACAAAGGGGGACTGAATCATGCTGCTCAAGTGGCTTGATTGGCCTACGATGATAGCGTGACAAGGTTTCGTCATACTCGGACAAAACAAAGGGCCCACCTGCCGGCGAGCCCTCTGAAATTGGGGAGATGGAATATGATGCTGAGCAATCGGGTCTACGCACTCCACGACCGCTTAGGTGAAGCATCTATCGCATCATACCATGAATATACGCAATTTTTATCAATTAACCGAACGCATAAGCATATTCATACGTAAATACATAACAGAAGTCGTCCTTTTCTTCAGCTGAGCGGTCGGTTTCAGGCAGTGGTTGCCGGCCTCTCCGGGAAACATGGTGTGAACGATGCCCGTAACCCAGGTCCATGAGAGTGACTCGGAGACGGGAATTGTATTCGCTTTCCACAGAGCTGCCTCTAGGCTTGTCCGGAGGAAGCCATGTTGCCCGTTCGCCCCTCTGAACGCATGAGCACATGGCATCATTGGAAAGCTAGCACCCACTCAATCCATGGATGAACACTTGACGCGCTAAGGAATCTTGATACGGGATGCGGCGTTGTATGGGACACCCGATGGCATCCGTTGCTTTGGGGTCCACCGCCTGTCCGCTCAATGCCTGCTCCACCGCTAGTGCCAAATCCGAACTCCTCGGTATGGTGCGGTGCCTTCCCAAAGCATAATAGAGGTCATTCACGCGACCTCGGTACACGACTTCACCACCTGGGCTCACCAACACCGCTTCGGGTGTGTACCGCGCTCCCACCGCCTCAGACCACCCTACCGTATCGCGCGCCAACTCCCACTCCACAGCATAACGGTCGGCAAACTCGGCAATGGCTGCATCTGTAACCGCCGGGTTTGGAAACCAACCGACAAGCTCCACTCCGGGCGACTCAAGGGCACTCCACTGCTCATGCAGGGCATTCAGGTAGTACGTGTAGTCCTGGCAAATCGGACACAACGGAGCCAAAAAAACCCACACCTGCCACATCAATTCACCACTTGAATGGTGTGACTACGCACCAATCCCCCAGCCGATTTCAACCGGTAGAAATACGTTCCAGATGGCAGGGCGCTGAGCACAAAGGATTGTTGGTGGTGCCCACGTGGGAACGACTGCATGGGCAACCATGTATCCACAACGCGCCCACGCACGTCCAACAATTCAAGCATCATCTCAGCCGGCTCGTTCAGGTGCCAACTGATTGTCACCACCTCCCCTGCACGCACCGGATTGGGCCATGCCGGGAACAGCACATCGCTCTGGTAAATGATGCGCGTGTCCCGATTTGCAGTCGACAAGGTGATGTTTTCATCGCCCTCCAGGTATTCGACAAACTGAAAAAACAGGACGTACATCTCGTCACCGGTGAGGTCGCCCCAGCTGGTCAATTGAGGTGGATTGTTCGGGTTATCGGGGTTTTCCGATGTGTTGTCATACGTGCAAATTGCATGCATGGTATAACCAGCAGGGATGTGCTTCAAAGCGGGGAAATCGTAAATCCCTTGCCAATTGAAGTCCCATTCTGGGATGGAAATGAGGGGAATGGTATCCGCTTGGTTAGGCGAGACAGCAAAGACCTCCCAAGCCTGGCCGAGCAAATGACAATGTGGCATCACACTCAACAGGCTGATGTCCGCAGACACCGTGGTTGTTCCGTGAAACGTCTTGATCTCATTCGGCTGGATGAAAAATGGCTCTGAGAGGTTAGCCGGCGTCATCATCGCGAGTTCGACCTCTCTCTGCACTGGCACGTCGGCAAAAAACACATTGCCTGAGGTCATATCCGTCTCCTCAACCGGTGTCGGCCCGTAGTGCATTTGCAGCAAGAATCGTCCGTTGGGACCGATCTTCTTTCCAATGGTGGAAGGAAAAACCGTAGGCTCAACACCGGGTGCCCATCCACCGAACAAAAAATCCTCGACCGGAACGCCGTAATCCCCAAAACTCTCGTACCCCTCCTCCGGGGTCGCAGCGTCCAACGCTTCCGCTTCCATGATGGACACGGCACTCTCGGTGTAGCCGATTAAGGCATGGTGCGCAATGGCACCGTTCTCTGGACGGATCTCCACCGCACGGATTTCCGTTTCTTCCATGACTCCAGTCTCCAGCACATAAACTTGGTATTGTTCTCCCATATCTCCCCCATGCACGTAGGAACTTGGCATCGAAATCACCAAATCCGGTTCCCCCACCTGACTTCCTTCAGGGAAATCGGGCAGCCCAGGATTATTCGCTGGATCACCTTCAGGAGCGCCAGCAGCATGCCAATCCGCAAGCATCTCAATCTCTGCCTCTGTCAAAAACCGCTCGCCTCTCAGGGTAGAATAGGCCGGATCCGGGGTCCAGGGTGGCATGTAGTTGGTCGAGGTGACAAAGGAGATGAACGAACTGTATTCGCTGACTTCTTCGTACGATGTAAACGGCATGGGGCCGATTTCACCTGCGCGGTGGCATTGGGTACAATTCGTGTAAATGATGGGCGCGATGTCTTCGTGAAACGTTGGCGGTTGTGAACGAACAGCCGACAAGCCTCCGAACAAAAGGCTGAAAATCAGAAGTGTACGAATCATCCGCGGAAGGTACACGATTATCTCGACATGAACAGGGCAGCATGTGACATAACCGACCAATTCAGCGCCGCTGCGCTGCGAACAGGGAACAAAAAACCCACACCGCAGGGGTGTGGGTTTTCATCTTGGTGACCCTGTAGGGATTCGAACCCCAAACCTTCGCATCCGTAGTGCGATGCTCTATCCAGTTGAGCTACAGAGCCGTTTTCCGCTTTAGCGGGGGGCAAAGATAGCACGGTTTCTTGCGTGCGCAAGCTTTTTCCATCAGCAGCTCACATTTTTTTTCAATGCGGCTGTGACCGGCTTCTCAGCAACACAATGGATCAACCGGTTATGCGCTTGATTTTGCTCGGCAACCCATCCCGGTGGAGCATGACGCCGATGGTGTATTGGCGGAAATACGCCTCTGACACGAATTGCCGCCCCTCGAAGGGGTTGTTGGTACCCCATGAATTCTTCAGGATGAAGAACCGTTGGGGCGCCCCATTCACCTCGCGCTCCGCGACCCCGACAAAATGCATCAGGTGGTCATCCGTCGTGGAAAGGGACTCGAAGCCCCGCTGGCGGGATGCCTCGGTAACCTCCATCTCCGCCGGCAATGGCGCGCTCCAATCCCATCCATCCAATGCATCATCTTCCTGCAACGCAAAGGCCACCCCCTTTCGGAAATCGAAACCCGCATTGCTCACATCTGCGTCCCACGCCACGGAATAACCTGCCTCCAACGCATGCACTGTCGCCTCCACCAGCTCGTCCAAGGTTACGTTCAGGTACAGGCCATTTGAAAAGTTATCGGGGACTTCCAAGACGAAGGATCGGTGCAAAGGGTGGTGCAAGAACGACGTCAGTTCCATGTAGTTCGCGGGATCGAGTCCCATGGCGTCTCGGAAGGATGCGGGCGTGTAAGTTTGGCCTTCGTAAGTGAACTCCTCCGGCAGCTCACCGAGGTAAACGTCCAGCACCGCTTCGACGGATTCCATGAACTGGGGAGACAATTCACCTGCTTGTTCCAAGGCGGATTGGACCATGCCCTCGAGGAGGTCATCGAGTTCCCCGTGATCGTGGCGACCGGATGCCCCAGGTTGCCCATCGTACACCGACTGCGGGAGCAACCCGAAGCGTTCGACCGCATTCATCACATCGTGGGACAACGCACCGGGGCCGAATTGGTGTTTGCCCTGGTACAACAAGTACTTCATGGCCTTGCTCGGATAATTCACCCGAACGCTGGCCATTTCCGAAAAGTCGTGCAGGGTGCCGGTGATTCGAAGCGCCTCACTTTCAAGGAAGGAGGTCGTGCTATAACTCCAGCACGTGCCTGTTGCCCCTTGGCTGAGGACATCCGTCGCCATCACGTCCGCCACGATGGACATGCCGGTTTCCGGGCCGATCCACTCGGGAAAGGGAGCAACATCTACTTGGGCAAGCGCGCACGTGGTAGCCATCACCAAGGAGGGGAAGAATACGTATTTCATTTCAGATTAAAACTTTGCTCGGACAAAATTGCCCAATTGCGGCGGAATGACCCAGGACAACACCAACGCACCATGCCAAAGCCGCTCCGCATAATTTCCCATCACCACTTCCTCTTTGCTCACCCGGAGCTGTACCTCGATGTTGCCCCCCTCTTCGAACATCAGTTCGAGGCCGACCGCACCGTAAGCACCGAATCCGGTTCCCACCAGGGCGGATGTAGCCCCTACGAACTGGTTGCCGATTTGGCCCGTCATCAACTGGTAATTCTGGTTCTCGATGCGCACATAATTCTCCACGAGCCGCGTGGCCAACAGGGTACCGCCCGCCTCGAACACCCAGCTCGCCTGATCCACGATGTACGCGGCGGTGCGGTAGCCAAGCGAAAGCTGTAAGCGATCCTCTTCACTGAAAATCCCGTACGTCCTGCGGTTCTCAGACCCCATCCCAAAATCCACATCCGAGGCCACCACGTTGAAGCCCCCCACCGACTTCAGCCCATTCACGGCATCCACATGAAGCACGAACGCGCTTTCGGGATTCATGAACAACAGCGTCTGCAGCCCCATCAGCGTTCCCGGCGAATAGGTCATTCCGATGGGGTACTCGATGTAGCGGTACTCATCGGCGAGGATGCCCATGTTGTTCAATACTTGGCTCCAAACCGGAGAGCTCGGGTTGTCAACCCCCAAGCGATCTTCAATGGACATCAGGCCGGCCGTGTTGTCGCCCAACTCCCAGTAGCCGTCCCCCACGAAAAAAGACGAAGCGCTTTGGTGGTTCCCTCGGTACACCCCGATGTTCACCGCGAACTCAAATCCCTTCCGATCCGGCACATACCCCTCGTCCTCTTGGGCCCACAACACAACCGGTGCACCGAGCATCATGCACAACCACAGGCCTCCGAGGTGAATCAAACGCTTCATGCCCCCAATTTACAACGGATCACGGCTTCGCTTCCATTTTTATCCCCACGCGCTCGAGCGGCCAGTTGACGTTGTCGGTGGGCTCCTCCGACAGCGCCTCAACCACCTCCATTCCCGCTACCACCCGGCCAAAAACCGTGTGCTCGCCATCCAAATGCGGCGTCCCTCCTTCCTCCCGGTATATCCGTTTCTGTTCATCGGTGTAGGTGGCCCCTTCTTGTTCGAGCTGGTACAACTCACGCGGCGTGATTTTGCGCCCGACCACGATGTAGAAGTCGTACGAAGCGGAGCGCTTGTCCGGATTGTTCTTGTAGCTGCGGGACATGGCCAAGGCGCCCCGGTGGTGCACATGGTCCGCGCGGAATTCTGCCGGCAAAGTATGTTTCCCCAACAGGGCCCGCAACTGCTGCGGAAAAGGCTCTTCTGAATTGCCCCCTTGGATGATGAAATCAGGCACCAGGCGCACCCATTCAGTGGCGTCGAAATAGCCAGATTTGACCTTGTACAGGAAATTCCCTCGGTGAATGGGAACGTCGTCAAACAGTTCCAACGTGATGTTCCCCAACCGCGTGTGAACCAGCACATGGCGCTCCGGGTGCTCCGATGCATAAGCCGTCAGCACTTGGGCACAGTTCGCACTGGTCAAATGCGGCACGGCCGGAGGCGGCGGGGCCGGCTCCTCTGCGGCAGGAACGGCGGGCGCATCCGCTGGCGGCGCCACCTCTTCCGACGGGGGCGCCTCGCCCGCACATCCCATCGCCCCCAACAAACAAACCGTCCAAACAAATGCCTTCATGGTTCAAAATTAACCTCCATGGCACAAAACGGCCGGGACGTTTGCATCTTCGCGGGGTGAAGTATGCCATTGTCGACATCGAAACCACTGGATCCCATGCGAAGGGCCAAGGCATCACCGAAATCGCCGTGGTCATCACCGATGGTTCGAACATACGCGACCGGTGGGAAACCTTGGTGGACCCCGGGATGCCGATCCCCGCACACATCACGCGGCTGACTGGCATTGACGAGGCGCTTGTGTCGGCGGCACCGACATTCGAAGCCATCGCGGATGAGTTGGAAGAATTGCTCTGCGATTGCGTATTTGTGGCCCACAACGTGGGGTTCGACTATGCCTTCATTCGCGGGCATTTCGAGGCGATGGGGAGGGATTGGAGCCGGCCCAAACTCTGCACCGTCCGCCTCTCTCGCAAGCTCCTCCCGGGCATGGGCAGCTACAGTTTGGGCAACCTGTGCGAGCGCTTGGACATCCCCAATGCCGCTCGCCACCGCGCCATGGGCGACGCCGCAGCCACCGCAGACTTGTTTCACCTCCTGTTCGCGCACCCAAGCGGCCCTGCCACCATGGACAAGTCGCTGAAGAAGGGCAACCGGGAATCGTGGCTCCCCCAGCACGTGCCCGCGTCCGATTTCGATGCCCTGCCCACAGGCCCCGGGGTGTACCAAATGCTCGACCAGCGCGGAACACCGCTTTACATCGGGATGTCGCATCAGGTGCGCACGCGCATCCGCTCCCACTTCACGGGCGACCTGGGCTCCGCACGGCGGCAAGCGTTGATGCGCGATGTGCACAACATCGTGGCCCAACCCACCGGGAGCACCCTGTATGCGCGCCTGCTCGAGGACGTGCTCATCCGCACGCATTGGCCCATCCACAACCGGGCGCAAAAGCACCAACCCCAACTCCACGTCATCGTCCCGTACCGCGACCGGCAGGGATTCGACCGCCTGATGGTGAAAAAAGCGCGCACCCCCCGCGGCGGCATCCACCACTTCACCGGCGCAGTGGAAGCGCGGGATTGGCTGTATCAAGTCGCCCGGGAAGCCGCTTGTTCGCCCGCCTACTTTGGGCTGGGAAGCTCCCACGGCGACGCGCCGTCCACCGATGCCACCGCCCACAACGCGCGCCTGGCTGCTGCGCTCGAAGCACTCCTCGCATCGCCATTTCCAGCCCATGCCTTCCTGCTCCTGCCCGGCCGAACAGCGGAAGAAGCGGGCGTCGTGTACCTCTCGGCGGGCCGCTTGGCCGGGTTGGGATGGGCCGACGGTGCGGACCCCGACCGGATGGGCTTCACCGAATTGGCCGACTCGGCGAATTCCGTGGCGCGCAGCGGGCTGTCCGACGCCCTCGTACAAGGAGCCTTCCTCGCGCCCGACAGCATCGGTTGCCCGCACCGGTGGCGGTGTTTCGACGCCACCGAATCCCCTACCCCCTCTCCCCCTCTCGCATAAAAAAGCCGCTCCATGTCAGGGACAGGAGCGGCGCTAGGGGTTGAACATCAATTCAGTTGAGCAGGTGGGTAAACCGTGCGATTCGCGTGAGCTGCGGGCTGCGAGCTGACGCCGCATAATCCAAAATCCGCTGCACGCTTTGCTTTCGCGGAGCAGGTGCACCGCACCACGCTGATTCATCAAATTCTGCTCCTGAAGGGAAAGAGAGGGTACCGTTTGCCATGAGCGCGTTGTTGAAATTCCCTTCCATAACGCTGGCACATTTCCTTTCGTATGCAGCGGGCGAAAAAATCGCCAGTCGCTGATCACAGCGCGGTCAATTGCATGCCGTTGCGCTCGATCTGCTTGCGCATGCTGATCAGCGCGTACCGCATCCGTCCGAGGGCCGTGTTGATGGACACGCCGGTCTCGTCCGCAATTTCCTGAAAGCTCATGCCGCTTTCGACCCGCATCCGGACGACTTCCTGCTGTTCCAGTGGCAGGAGGTCCACGAGTTTCATGACGTCGGAGTGGATTTGGCCTTCCACCAAGCGGTCCTCAATGTGCTGTTCGTCCGTGGAAATCGTGCTGAAGACGTCGTATTCATCGGTGCTTCGAACCATCGGCATTTTCCGGTTACGGCGGAAGGTGTCGATGGCCAAATTGTGGGCAATTCGCATGATCCACGGCAAGAACTTGCCCTGTTCGTTGTACCGCCCTTCTTGGATGGTATTCACGGCTTTGATGAAGGTGTCTTGGAACACATCGTTCGCGACATCTTCGTCCTTCACCATGAAGTAAATTTTGTTGAAAACAGCCTGTTGGTGTCGGTTCAACAGGGCATCGAACGCTCGGTTTTCGCCGGCTTTGTAGCGGGCAATGAGCTCCTGGTCAGTGCAGGTCGCCATCATGACATTTACGCATTAAGAATGAAACAGATCGGCGGAAGCCGATTTAAGAGATTGCGTAAAATGTGTCGATGGACCTCTGTTTTTGGGTTACGAAATCGAATATAGGATTTTTTTTGGTCACTCCAAAACTCCGGTACCTTTATGCCTGTTAAAAGTAGCCAATGGAGATCCGGATCAAAGGCGCGCGCATGCACAACCTCAAGAATGTTGAGGTGGCAATTCCGAAGGGGAAAATGACGGTGGTCACCGGGCTTTCGGGCTCGGGCAAGAGTTCGCTCGCCTTTGACACCTTGTATGCAGAAGGCCAACGGCGCTACGTCGAAAGCCTGAGCAGCTACGCCCGGCAGTTCCTCGGCCGCCTGGACAAGCCCGACGTCGACACCATCGAAGGCATCTCCCCCGCCATCGCGATTGAGCAACGCACCGCGAGCGGCGGACCGCGCTCCACCGTGGGCACCCGCACGGAAGTGCACGACCACCTCCGGATGCTGTTCGCGCGCATCGGCCGCACCTTCTCCCCGGTTTCCGGTGAGGAGGTCAAGCGCGATCGACCGGACGACATCGTGGGGCGCCTCACCCAACTCGCCCCGGGCACCCGCTTCCTCCTCGTCGCCCCCATCCTGCCGCGCACCGACCGCACCCTCCGCCGCCAGCTCGAAGTCTATTCCCAACAAGGATTCAGCCGGCTGCGCACCGTGGAGGACGGCGCCACGCACCTGTTGGCCGATGCCGTGCAAGCGCCGGACGCCTTCTCCGGTGCCGATTGGTCCGATGTGGAATTGGTCATCGACCGGTTGGCCGTGGCGGACGACGATGCATTTCGGGGGAGGTGCACCGACTCCGTGGAAACCGCCTTGTTCGAAGGTGGCGGCGCCTGCGCGGCCGTGTTCGCCGATGGCAGCGAACGCCTCGCCTTCAGCACCCGCTTTGAGCGCGACGGCCTCACCTTCACGGAACCGACGCCGGATTTTTTCGCATTCAATAGCCCCGTGGGCGCCTGCCCGCGATGCGAAGGGTTTGGGCAGATCTTGGGCATCGATCCCGACTTGGTGGTGCCGGACGGCCGCATGTCCTTGTACGAGGGGGCCATCGCACCGTGGCGGAGTGACCAGCATGCCGTGTGGAATGAGCGCCTCTGCTTGGCCGCGCCGCGAGAAGGGATTTCCATCCACACGCCGTGGGCGGAATTGCCGGAGGAGGCACGGGAGCGGATTTGGCAAGGAAGTAAGGGGTTCAAAGGGATCCAAGCGTTTTTCGACCACCTCGAAGCGAAGGGCTACAAGATCCAAAACCGGGTGCTCATGAGCCGATACCGCGGCCGCACCACCTGCACCGCGTGCAAAGGCGCCCGCCTGCATCCGGACACCCGCAACGTCCGCATTGCCGGCCGCACCCTGCCGGAACTGCTGATGGCGCCCATCTCCGACGTCCTCACCTGGACGCAAGGGCTCGAACTCAACCCTGCTGAAGCCCAAATCGCCGCGCGCCTCCTCGACGAAGTGCGCACACGCCTCCGCTACATCGCTGACGTCGGCCTCGACTACCTTACCCTGAACCGCCCGAGCAACACCCTCAGCGGTGGGGAGTCCCAGCGCATCGCCCTGAGCACGTGCCTCGGCAGCAGCCTTGTCGGTTCGACCTACATCCTCGACGAGCCGAGCATCGGCCTCCACCCGCGGGACACCGAACGCCTCATCGGCGTGCTGCATGGCCTGCGTGACCTCGGAAACACCGTGGTAGTGGTGGAGCACGATGAAGACATCCTCGCGGCAGCGGACCACGTCATCGACATGGGGCCACGCGCCGGGGTACACGGCGGTGAAGTGGTCTTCGAGGGCAGCCTCGACGCCTGCCGCCTGCTTCCAAAGGAGCACCCGAGTTTGACGGCTGCCTATTACGCCGGGCGGTTGCGCATCCCAATTCCAGCGCGCCCACGCCCCACCAAGGATGCCCTCGAAATCCGGGGCGCGCGGGCGAACAACCTGCGCGGCGTGGATGCACGCATCCCGTTGCACGCGCTCACGGTCGTCTCTGGCGTGAGTGGATCGGGCAAGAGCACGCTCATCAACGAGGTGTTCGAACCGCTGCTGCGGGCGGAATTGGATGGCCTACAAGCGCCTGTGGCGCGGGGCACGTTGCAGGGTGAGTTGGGCAATTTGGCCTCCATCGAATCGGTGGACCAAAACCCGCTCGGAAAAAACTCCCGCTCCAACCCCGTCACCTACGTCAAGGCCTTCGATGACATCCGCGCACTCTACGCCAGCACCGCCATGGCCCAAGCCCGCGGCTACAAGGCCGGGCACTTCTCCTTCAACGTGCCAGGCGGCCGGTGCGAGCAATGTGCCGGCGAGGGCGAAGTGACCATCGGCATGCAGTTCATGGCCGACATCAAACTGACGTGCGACGTGTGCAAAGGCAAGCGCTTCCAAAGCGAGGTCCTCGAAGTCAAGTGGCGCAACCGCAGCATCGCGGACGTCCTCGAAATGACGGTCGACGAAGCGCTCGCGTTTTTCTCCGAGGCCGATCCCGCCCAATCCAAACGCCCTGCCGCCCTGAAAAAAATCGTGGAGAAACTCACGCCGCTTGCCGATGTGGGCCTGGGCTACATCGCCCTCGGACAAGGGTCGCATACCCTCAGCGGAGGCGAGGCCCAGCGGATCAAACTCGCCACCTTCCTTTCCAAAGGCGTGCGCAACGGCTCCACCCTCTTCATTTTCGACGAACCCACCACCGGGCTGCACGTCCACGATGTGCAAAAGCTGCTCGACGCCTTCGACGCCCTGCTCGACAACGGACACACCCTCGTGGTCATTGAGCACCACCTCGACGTCATCGCCCACGCCGACCACCTCATCGACATGGGACCGGGAGGCGGATTGCATGGCGGGCAGTGCACCTTCCAAGGCGCGCCACAGGCCGCGGTGAACCACCCCGACGCGGTCACCGGCCCCTACCTCGCCCCCAAGTTCGCCGGGCTGAATTGATGCAAAGCAAACGACCAGTCCGGGTTGGGACTGGTCGCTTGAATGAGGTGATGATTGGAAGAGCGTGTTCAGTTCTTCGGAGGAAGATTGAAGCTGAGTCCTTCAACTTGGATGGGCGTCACGCCCCCAACGATGTTGCCTTCCTCGTCAAAGGTTTGGGCTTCCCGGCCGTGCAGGTTGATCATCCCTTCGATGGGACCGTCTGACGTCAGCTGCATGAGCAGGATCTTGCGGTCGCTCGGGGCTTGGGCTTGGAATTCGGTGGGCACCACGAACCACGCACCGTTGTAGGTTTCGAAGTTGCCGCCCTTCTCGAAGCCGTCGAAGCTCAGGTCCGGTGGGAAGCTCGACACTTTATTGAGGTAGTTGTCCGATTTGCCGATGGTGAACCACGTGTCGTAGCGCAGGGAACGGTCGTTCTCCACGTCGTACCGCTGCACCTCGCTCGCGAGGGCGCCTCCCTTTGGGTGCTGGTAAAAGCCGTTCTCGGCCCGGAGCCACAAGGGGGCACCGTCTTCGCCAAAGACCGCATCGATGACGTCCCCAGGGTTCTCCATCAGGGCGTAGATGCGCCATGTTTGGCCCTGGACCAAACCGTTGTTAGGAACCTCCTCGATGACCAATTCTTGAAATTGGGCGAAACCGATGAAAGGCAAGGCCGCCAAAGCGAGCGTAAAAATCTTCTGCATGTCCTGGTTGTTTGTCGCTACAATTTACAACAATTGCCTCAGCGGACAAGGCGGTTGCGGCCGACAAGCCGCTTCGAGTTCAAGGAACGGCTCGAGAACCCACCGGCACGCGGCACGAGATAGGTGACGGTGACTTCGTGGGTGTGGGGGCTGAACAGCCGGGCATCGGTGGAAGTGATGTCGTAGGTGTACGCCACGCCCACCGGGCCAACGTCCAATCCCGCACCGACCAAGATGGCATCCCCGGCACGGAAGCCGAACATCAACCATGCAAAATCGGCATACCGGGCGCGCACATACAAGTCCAGCTGAGCCGGGGTGACCGCTGTGAACCGCACCATGCCTGCGCTCTCCAACTCGAAGTCCTTGTTCACTTCGTACACGTACCGCCCCATGAACCGGAAGTGCCGGAACAGGCTGTTGTCGTTGTTGGTGGTGCTGAGGTTGGAGGAATTGAGGCCGGTTTTGGTCTGGATCAACTGCGGAATGGAAAAGCCAAACGAATAAGCGTCTCCAAAGATCATCATGCCAAAATTCGCATCAAGGCTCATGCTCTGCTCCATGCCCCACTGCAGCGCCGGATCTTCCACATCCCACACGAGCAAATCGTTGTCGAAGGACCACTGGTTCGCCATCAAGCTCAATCCAAACGAGACCGCATCGTAGTTGTTCAAGTCAATCGTGTAGCTCCCGGTCAGCTCCACCCCCGTTTGTTTGATGGCCCCTCCGGTGTTGTCGGAATACACCATCCCGCCGATGCCAAAGCGATTTGGAAGCGCCGTGTGCCCGGAAAGCACATTCGTTCGTGGGGCGCCATCGAATCCTGCCCATTGGTTCCGGAAGGTCGCTGAAATCGGAGAATCCACCCAGGTCCCCGCCACCGCCGGATTGCTCAAATACGGGTTGACCAAAAACTGGGACCGGCGGAACAGCTGCTGTCCCTGAACGTGCGCCGCGACCCCTCCGAGCAATGCGGCCCCCAATGCGATGTTGCGAATCAAACTCATGTCAATCAGTATTTGAGGGTCACCGTTCCCGTGATGGGCGCATTGCCGTTCGTGAATTCAATGGAGTAATAGTAGTCGGCCATGGGCAGGAGCGCGTTGTTGTAGCGTCCATCCCATCGCGTTTCGTACCCTTGCGACTCAAACAGCACTTGGCCGTAGCGGTTGTAGACCGTCACCCGCGCACTCGGGAAGTATTCGAGTCCCCCCACAATCCACTCATCGTTGTACCCATCGCCATTGGGCGTAACGGCCTCCGCGATGAACAAGCACCCCACGGTGGGTTCCACTTCCACGGTTCGGGTGATGGTGCAACCCAAGCTGTCGGTGATCACCACTGCGTAGATGTCCTCCGGCAAACCGGTGGCTGTGGCGTTGGTTTGGGCGGCCGGATCACTCCACAAGTAAGTGATCGGCGCATAGCCACCGGTGACGGAAGCTGTGACCGTGCCATCCGATTCATTCCAACATGTTACCGGGGAACTCAACATGGCCACCGTCATGTCCGTGACCTCTTCCGCTCCCACCGTGAACGTCGTATCCTCCACGCATCCCACGGCATCCACCACGGTCACTGCGTACTGGCCTTCCTCCAAGTTATCCAAATCCAAGCCCTCCGGGAACACCTCCCACGCCAGCACCCCGGTGCCTCCCACCGGGAAGATGTTGGCTGCGCCGTCGTCCATGCCCGTGCACGTGACATCCGTGACGGCCATCAACACCTCCAAGGCCGGAGGCGCGTCAATCGTGAAGGGCGCGAGGGTCTCGCAGCCGTTCGCATCCGTGACCACCGCCTCGTACTCCCCTGCGCAGAGGGCGTTGAGGTTGAAGTTTGTGTTGCCGTTGATTTCGAGGGATACGGTGCCCGTTCCTCCTTCGAAATCCAACACCGCGCTGCCGTTGCAATCCCCTCCGCATGCGATGTTTTGGGTGGAGAGCACCTCCAAGGTCAGGGGATCGGGCTCCACCAAGCTGATGTCGGATTCGAGCGTGCAACCGCTTTCGTCTTGGATGGTCAGGGTGGTCGTGCCCGCCCCCAAGCCTTCGAGGGTGAAGGGCAGCGGAGTGGCCACGGGCGCAATCAGTTCGATTTCACCGGTGCCACCGATGGCCGAAACCTGGACCTGCCCGTCATCGAAGCCGAAGCACGAAATCGGATCCGTGCTCAAAATGAACTCCATCGGGTCCGGCTCAATGAGGGTCAGCCCCGTCACCGACACCGTGCAATTGGATTCGTCCGTCACGTTCACCGTGTAGGTTCCCACCGGCAAATCAAAACATGGCGTGTTCACAAATGGGTCGGCAGGAGGATCGACTTGGTACAACAACTCCCCGTTTCCGCCGGTCGCCCCCACCACGCAAATCGCCCCATCGGCTTCTCCGGCACAACTGACATTGCTCACCACCACCTCGAAATCAATGGGCGGCGGCTCTGAAATGGTAACCGTGTCCTGAACCACGCAATTGTTTGCATCGATGGTGTTCGCCAAATACGTTCCCGCACACAAGGCATCGGGGTCCGCTCCCGCACCTGCGAGGGTGGTGACGATGAATTCAAACGGGCCGGTTCCCCCTGCCGCGCTTTGGACCACCGTGCCGTTGCACTCGCCGGCGCAACCGAGGTCAGTGGAGAGGACTTCCGTGGTGACCGGCTGCGGTTCGGTGATTTCGAATGAAGTGGTGGCGGTGCATTGGTTTTGGTCGGTCACGGTGATCGCATAATCCGCAGGTTCCAGGCTCGTGAAATTCACCACCAAAGGCGACGCCCCAGTGAGCTCGTCCATCGCCGGCTCCGAGGTCCACGTCAAGCCGCCTGTTCCACCGGTCACCACGCCGGTGACCTCCCCGTCTCCCGCGCCGGCACAGCTCACCATTTCGGTCTCCAGGTCAAAGGTCAAGTCCGCCGGGCAATTCAATTCCAGCGTCGTGTCAACTTGGCATCCGTTCGCGTCCTCGGCGTAGAATTCATACTCGCCGCTGCCGTTGATGCAGGGCAACCCCACCCACTCGAACTGGCTGTTGGGCATGGTGCCGATGCCGAGGTTGGTGGTGGAATAAGCAATGAACTCCCAGGGCTCGATGCCCCCGGACACCTCCATGCTGACCACCGAAGTGTATTCCCCTGGACAAATGTTGTCCTCTTCAAGCGTCCAAGTAGCCACAAACGGCTCGGGCTCAACAAACGAGAAGACTGCAGTGGTGTCCCGGCACGTGTTGCCGTTCGTGAGCGTCACGAAGTAGTCGCCCTCGGCGATGTTGCCGAACTGGTTGTTGCCGGTTTGGGACGCGACCAACGAGGTATCCGCCGCGTTGAAAAGTTGATAGGTGATGTCCGTCGCCTCGCCTCCCACTGGATTGATTTCCACCGCTGCCAAATCGCCGAAGCAATCGATGATGCTCAGGGCATCCACCGTGGCGTCCTCGGCTGCCCAATCCTCGCACGGAGGCGTGACTTGCAACATGCCGCCTTCTTCTTCCAAGCAGTAGAACTGCATCTCGTCGTCCCCTTGGTTGCCTTCCGGGAACACTTGGAAGCAGGCGTGGAAGTCGAAGGTCCCACACGTCGTGATTTGGAAGAGCTCAATTTGCAAACTGGGGCCGCAGACCAATCCCGCTCCCCCATTGAGCACGAAGGCGCCATCGTCCACGGCCATGTCACAAAATCCGGTGATGTTGTTGTAAGCTGCGGAGATGTTGGGGGTGGCGAGGATGCCGGTTTCCCCGAAGGTCAAATAGCTGTCGTACTGCAATTCCGGGACGACCGGAAAAAAGAATGGGTTGAGGTTCGCGCCGTAGAACACCCCGTAGACATCGGTGTTGTAGCAGCCGCACGGTGCATTCAACACCAAGGGCGCCGTCACTTCCGCTCCGACTCCGGTCGAGAACACGGAAACCAACTTGTCCGTCGGATTCGTGAAGTTGGCGTAGACCTTGTAAGTGGTGTAGCCGTTGAGCATGTTTTCCTCGTCGAAATCGTATTGCGGGGTCCCGGGGTCGCTGCCGGGGAGCGGCATGGGCGCGTAGAAGGTGGTGTCCACCTCCCAGGTTACGGACACCATTTGGCCTGAAAGCTGAGCAGGCAGGACGCTCAGGGCCATCAGGACGGCGATCAGCGTCGTCAAATTCAATCGGCACGCACCTAAACGAGTGGAAGTGTGGGTCATGGCAGGTTTCAGTCGATTCTCGCTCCAACATTGGACATCAGGAGGAAAGACGCGAGCGCAGCAGTTTCCGTTGCATCTCCTCCTAACTTTGGCGCGCAAAATAAGGCAACTTGCGCACACAACGAACACCCTTCGCATGAGTACGGCGGTCGAAGATTGGCCCAAGCCCACGGAAAACCACCACGTGGTCCATGCGGACGGGGATATGGTGGTCGCATTTAAGCCGAGCCACCTGCTGGTGCACCGAACGGACATGGCGTCTCAGGACACCGACAACTTGCGCGACCGGCTCATTGCCGAGGGGACGCTCGACCACCGGTCGCATCCCGTGAACCGCATCGACCGGCCGACGAGTGGATTGGTCTTGTTTTCCCGGCACCTCGAGGCGCACCGGCTGTTGCATGCGCAATTCGCAGAGCACCGCATCGAAAAGCGGTACGTGGCCATCGTCAGGGGGTGGCTCGAGGGCCCGACGGTGGCCGAAAAACCCCTGCCCACCGGGCACAACAGCATCCCCAAACCGGCGCAAACGCACTTCACGCCCGTCGCACAAGCCGAGTGGCAAGTAGCCATCACGCGCTACCCCACGAGCCGCTTTTCCTTGGTGGAATGCCGGCCGAGTACCGGGCGCTATCACCAAATCCGCTTGCACCTCCGCCACCTCCGCCACCCCATCATCGGGGACACCGCGCACGGCGACAAGCCGCACAACCGCCACTTCGCAGCGCACTTTGTCCACCGGCCGCTGTACCTCCACGCGGGTGCCCTGCGCCTCACGCATCCGGATGGCTCGGAGCGCACGTTCAGCACGCCGTTGCCGCCGTCTTGGCAAGAAGTGATGGCGGAATTTGGTTGGGCAGACCAAACCCCTTTCCTTCGTGGGTGATGTTCGGTTTCGACGATCGGGATAAGCACGAGACGCCCTTCGCCTTTCGCACGGGCGAAGCTTGGGAGCCGCCGAATTACGGCCATCCCAGCGCGTGGGGATTGCACCCCCGGTTCAACAAGCTGCGGGCGTGGCCGCAAGGCTATGGTCCCATGCCCGACCCGGTGCCGCACCCGCTGCATCCGGCCATCGTGCCGGCGGAGGAGTCCCGCCACCCCTTAGCCGATGTTTTTTTCGTCCACCCGACGACGCACCGGGGCCTCGGGGAGGAATGGAATGCCGCTTGGAACAACGAGGTGGCCAGCGCCATTGCGGACAGTTGGCCGCTCCAGCACCAGGCCTCGGTGTTCCGGGGCTGCGGGCGGGTGTTCGCCCCGCGCTACCGCCAAGCGCACCTGCGCGTGTTCTACCAGGACGGGCCGGATGCGCGGGCGGCTTTGGATTTGGCCTACAGCGATGTGGAACGGGCCTTTGACTGGTACCTCGAACACGAAGACCGCGGGCTGCCGCTGGTGCTTGCGGGGCACAGCCAAGGGAGCTTCCATTTGCTGCGGCTTTTGCGCGAACGCTTCGACGGTCCCGAAGGGGCGGCGCTTGCGCGGCGGCTGGTGGCTGCTTACGTGCCCGGCATGCAACTCGACCCCACTCAATTCACCACGTTGCGCCCCCTTTTCAATGCCGAAGCCACGGGCGGTTACCTCACTTGGATGACGGTGGCCCGCGGGCATTACCCCGAATACTACCACGACGCCTTCGCCGCGAACCCCACCATCAACCCCGCCACCTGGACCGCTGATGCCGACGAATACAGCCGGTACAGCGACCACGAGGGCATCCTCAACCGCAAGATGCAGCTGCGGTACGCGCGGACCATCCGGGCGATTCCGAAGGACGGGCTGTTGTGGATCCGGCCGCTCATGATGCCGCTGGGGTCGATGATGGGCCTGAAGGATTGGCACATTGCGGACTACAATTTGTTTTGGGCCAACATCCGGAACAACGCCGAATTGCGAACCCGCCGCTGGCACGAACGCAACGCCGGCGCTTGAACCGGAGGCGGAGGATGTAACTTTGCGGCGGTTTAAGCCCAAACACCATCAACGCCATGGTCTCAGCACACGAAACGCCCCCCACTCCTTACAAGCCGCAACACCAAGTGCGCATCGTCACCGCCGCGAGCCTTTTCGACGGACACGACGCCGCCATCAACATCATGCGGCGCATCATGCAGCGTTCCGGGTGCGAGGTCATCCACCTCGGACACGACCGGAGCGTGGACGAAGTGGTCAACACCGCCATCCAGGAGGATGCCCAAGCGATCGCGATGACCTCCTATCAAGGCGGGCACTTGGAGTATTTCAAGTACATGAAGGACCTGCTCGATGAGCGCGGGGCAGGGCACATCCGCATCTTCGGGGGCGGTGGCGGCACGATTTTGCCGGAAGAGATCAAGGAACTGCACGCCTACGGCATCGAGCGCATTTACCACCCCGACGATGGGCGCGCGATGGGGTTGCAAGGGATGATCAACGACCTCATCGAGCGGGCGGATTTCGCCACGGTCGAAGGGGTGGCGGCCTTGGACGGGGCGCTTGAGCGGCTGGATGCGGGGGCGGTGCGCGATGTGGCGCGGTGCATCACAGCGGCCGAGACCGATCCGGAGGGATTTGGGGCGCAGTTCGCAGCCACCTGGAAGGACGTGCCGCAAACGCCGGTGCTGGGCATCACCGGAACCGGCGGCGCAGGCAAGTCGTCCATGGTCGATGAGCTGGTCCGCCGGTTCTTGCTCGACTTTCCGGAAGCCCGGATCGGCCTCATCAGCGTGGACCCATCCAAGCGGAAAACCGGCGGGGCTCTGCTCGGCGACCGCATCCGGATGAACGCCATCCAAAACGGACGGGTGTACATGCGTTCGCTGGCCACGCGGCAATCGAATTTGGCCCTGTCGAAGCATGTGGCGGAAGCGGTGAATGTGTTGAAGGTGGCGGGGTTTGATTTGGTCATCCTCGAAACCTCAGGCATAGGGCAAAGCGACACCGAAATCATGGACCACAGCGATGTGGCGCTCTATGTGATGACACCGGAATTCGGCGCTGCGACGCAGCTGGAAAAGATCGACATGCTCGACTTCGCCGACGTGGTGGCCATCAACAAGTTCGACAAGCGGGGCGCATTGGATGCCATCCGCGATGTTCGGAAGCAGTTCAAGCGGAACCACGATTTGTGGGATGCGGAGGACACCAATCTGCCGGTGGTGGGCACCATCGCCTCGCAGTTCAACGATCCGGGCACGAACAAGCTGTACAAAATGCTCATGGACCGGCTTGCTGAGCGGACGGAAACGGCGTTGCGGAGCACCTTCAGCGGGGCCGTGGACGAGAGCGAGAAGGTGTTCGTCATTCCGCCGGGCCGCGTGCGTTACTTGTCTGAAATCGCTGAATCGAACCGGGCGTACAACGCTTGGGTAGGCCAACAAGCGGAGCGCGCGGGCACCTTGCAGGCCCTCCGCACGGCCGCCGAAGCCCTTGACGAAGCCGATCGGGGCGCGGTCTTGGCCAAGGCCGAATCCTTGACCCTCGACATCGACCCGAAAAACCTCGCGTGGCTCGAAGCGTGGCCCGAACTCCGCGACCGCTACCGGGCGGCCATCTTCAGCTTCCAGGTTCGTGACAAGCAAATCGACGTCGAAACCACCACCGAAAGCCTCTCCCACCAACGCATCCCGAAGGTCAGTGTCCCCCGCTTCAGCGGCTGGAAAGACCTCCTGCGCTGGGCGTTGCAGGAAAACCTGCCGGGCGACTTTCCCTACACCGCGGGCATCTACCCGTTCAAGCGCCAAGGCGAAGATCCCACCCGGATGTTCGCGGGTGAAGGCGGCCCCGAACGCACCAACAAGCGGTTCCACTACGTCTCGCTCGGTATGCCCGCCAAGCGGCTGTCCACCGCTTTCGACAGCGTAACCCTCTACGGCCGCGACCCCGATCCGCGCCCGGACATCTACGGCAAGGTGGGGAACAGCGGGGTCAGCATTTGCAGCTTGGATGATGCGAAGAAGCTCTACAGCGGGTTTGATCTGTGCGCCCCGACCACGTCCGTCTCGATGACCATCAACGGTCCCGCCCCCATGATGCTCGGCTTTTTCCTCAACGCCGCCATCGATCAACAATGCGAATTGTTCATCCGGGAGCAGGGCTTGGAAGCGCAGGTCGAAGCCGCGTTGAAAGCGCGTTGGGACGACCGCGGGTTGCCCCGTCCCCAGTACGAAGGGGACCTGCCAGAAGGCAACAACGGCTTGGGGCTGCTGCTGCTCGGAATCACCGGAGACGAAGTGCTCGAACCCACTGATTACGAACGACTCAAGGCAAAAGCACTGCAAAGTGTCCGAGGCACCGTGCAAGCAGACATCTTGAAAGAAGACCAAGCCCAAAACACCTGCATTTTTTCCACGGAATTTGCGCTGCGGTTGATGGGCGATGTGCAGCAGAGCTTCATCGACCGCGGGGTGCGGAACTTCTACTCCGTCTCCATCAGCGGGTACCACATCGCGGAAGCGGGCGCCAATCCCATCACGCAGTTGGCCTTCACGCTCGCCAACGGCTTCACCTACGTCGAGTACTACTTGAGCCGGGGGATGGACATCAACGCCTTCGGCCCCAATTTGAGCTTCTTCTTCTCCAACGGCATCGACCCCGAGTATGCGGTGATCGGGCGGGTGGCGCGGCGGATTTGGGCCAAAGCCATGCGCGAGAAATACGGCGCTTCCGCCCGGGCGCAAATGCTCAAGTACCACATCCAAACCTCGGGCCGGTCGCTTCATGCCCAGGAAATCGACTTCAACGACATCCGCACCACGCTGCAGGCGCTCTACGCCATTTACGACAACTGCAACTCCCTGCATACCAACGCGTTCGACGAGGCAATTACGACACCGACCGAACACAGCGTGCGTCGGGCCATGGCCATCCAGCTCATCATCAACAAGGAACTTGGGCTCGCGAAGAACGAAAACCCGCTCCAGGGCTCCTTCATCATCGAAGAACTCACCGATCTCGTGGAGGAGGCGGTGCTTTCGGAATTTGACCGGATCACGGAACGTGGCGGGGTGCTCGGCGCCATGGAGACCATGTACCAGCGCTCGCGCATCCAGGAGGAGAGCCTGCACTACGAAATGCTGAAGCATACCGGCGAGTACCCCATCATCGGCGTGAACACCTTCCTGTCGAAGGAGGGCTCGCCGACCATCGTGCCGGGGGAAGTGATCCGGGCGACCGAGGAGGAGAAACAGGTGCAATTGCGCAATGTGCAGGCCCTGCGTTCGGCCCACGAGGAGCGCGCTGAAGCGGCGGTCGAAGCCGTGCAACACGCAGCCGTGGCCGGTGAAAACGTGTTCGAAGCCCTGCTTGAAGCGTGCAAAGTGAGCTCGCTCGGCCGGTTGACCGACGCGATGTTCGAGGTCGGCGGGGCGTACCGCCGCAACATGTGATGCACGGACCGCACGCCGGCATAGCTTGGATGTTGTTGGCAACCGTTTTTTACACGGCGGCGAACATCTGCGTGAAAGCCTTGGGGCATTTGCCGACCGAGGAGCTGGTGTTTTTGCGTTCGGCCGTCTCGCTGGTTTTGGCGGGCGGTTGGTTGGTTTGGAAGGGCAAACCCCTGCTGGGCCGCAACCGAAAATGGCTCGTGGTCCGGGGCATTTTTGGGACCATCGGACTCGCCACGTTTTTTCACACCATCCGGCACATTCCGCTGGCCTCCGCAACGGTCATCCAATACCTCTCCCCCATTTTCACGGTGCTGTTGGCGCGTAAATTCGATGGGCAGCAGGCCATGCGCCCGGTGCAGTGGGCCCTATTCGCCTTGGCGTTCATCGGCGTGCTCTTGGTCAAGGGCTTCGACGCGCGCATCAGCTGGTGGTACTTGGCGCTGGGGTTGACCAGCGCGGCGTCGGCGGGGGTGGCCTACCTCGCGACCATGAAATGCCGGGAGACGGACCACCCGGTGGGGGTGGTCATTTGGTTTCACCTCATCGCGGTGCCGGTGACGGGATCGGTGACGGCGTTCACGTGGGTGCCGCTGGTGGGTTGGGAATGGGGGTTGGCTTTGGCCGTGGGCTTGTTGAGCATCATTGCCCAAATCGCAATGACCTTCGCCCTGCATCAGGGACAAGCCAGCACCATCATGCCCTTCAAATACGTGGGCGCGGTCCTCGCCTTTGTGGCCAGCCTCCTGCTGTTCGACGAACGGCTGAGCGGCTGGGCCATCGGAGGCATCGGCCTCACCATCGTGGCCGTGACCGCGAACACCCTCCTCAAGCGGCGTCCGGCACCCGCTTCAAGCGCCAACTGATCCACGCCGCTAGCGGGAGATAGCCCACAAGGTCCACGGCCTGCATCCACATCGGCGCCGGCACCTCCCCGTTGTTCAAGATGCCACCGACCAAACCCAGCACGCCCATCGCCCAGCCCGGCCACGCATGCTGCCGACCGGCCAACAGCACCGCCACGGCGGCCCCCACCATGGTCCCTCCCCAATGGGCCACAAACACCGACAACTTGGCCGGCAAAGGCATGGCATCGATGAACACCTTCCACTCCTCAGGAGAAGCCGGCATGGCTGCATTGAAATCCGCTCCCGGGATCAACCACCCCGCAAGCAGGTGCAACATCGAAACGGAGAAGACAAAGGCGAAGGTGCCGGCAAAAAGCGCCGCCATCTAGCGGAGCAAGCGATTCACGTCATTCATGCGCTCAAGGGTTGGGCAGTTTCGAGGATGTGTGTTTCATAAGCGGCTTGCAATCGGGCCGTTACCGGTGCGGCCTCCGGCAACCGGCGGCCGTCCACCTCGTTCACACGTGCCAGCGCCCCCATCGTGCCCGTGGTGAACGCCTCATCGGCCGTGTACAGGTCGGTCAAAGACAAATCGCACACCTCCGTCCGGATCCCCAAACGCCCCGCCAATTCCAACACGTACGCACGAGTCAGCCCCGGCAAGCATGCCACCGGCCGCGGCGTGCGCAGCACCCCATCGCGCACCAGAAACAAGTTGGTCGCATTCGTCTCGGCCAAGAAGCCCCGCTCGTCGAGCATCACGGCATCGTCCGCCCCCGCCACGTTCGCTTCGATCTTCGCAAGGATGTTGTTGAGCAGGTTGTTGTGGTGGATGCGCGAATCAAGGTAGGCCGGCGCATTGCGGCGGGTGGAAGCGGAAATCAGGCGGATGCCCTCCGTCCCGTAGACGTAGCCCTTGTATTCGGGCAAGACGATGAGCGTGGGGCCGTGCACGTTGAGGCGCGGGTCCATGCCGCTGGTGGATTTGCGGCCCCGGGTGAGCGTGAGCCGGATGTGCACGCCGTCTTCCATGCCGTTCGCCTCGAGGGTGGATTTGACAGCACGCCAAACCTCGGCCTCCGACGGGATTTCAGCAAACGCCAAGGCATGGGCGGAATCGCGCAACCGGCGGACGTGGTCCTGCCATTGGATGACATGTCCCGCACGGACGCGCAGCCCTTCCCAAACGGCATCGCCGCCCTGCACCACGCTGTCGAGGACGTGCACGCGGGCCGCTTCGCGCGGGACGAGGCCGTTGACCCACACCGAAGTGCCTTCGTTCCGCGGGTCGGGGAGGTTCCATTTTGCCATGAGCGCAAGTTAATTGATTGCCCGCTCGCGCAGGGCCGCGAAGAATGGGCGGCAGGCGCGGAGGAGGGCGGCGTCTTCGGGAGCGACGGCGGGCGCCGGGCGCGGGGGGTGCGGCACCCATCCGGTGGAGGCGTGCACGCTGGCATACCAGTATTTGGCCCAAACCCCATCTTCAGGACGCGGCCCAGGCGCCCAGCGCAACATCCGCTCGTCCCACGCCCAACCGCACACCCGGCACAGCGCGCGCAAGCCCGCCTCCGGATCCGCTGCAAGCCGGTCGCTGTCGAGCACATGCACCGGCCAGCCCCGCCCCTCGCACACCCCGAGCCACCACATCTGCCACTGCAACCCCACGTCTTCCATGGCCGGCCGCACCACCTCCTTGCGGTAACTCGCGATCAGGGCAGCCGGATCCCGCACCAGCAACACGTGGAGGTGATCGGCGAACACGTCGGGCGCCCACCCCCGCAGGTGGTTCGCCATGTGCTTGAAAAACCGGACCTTCCGACCCGGATGCAAGGTTCGAACGAGGGCCTCGGGATCGGTTTCTTGCACCGCCAGCACCTCCTCACGCGACGGCCGAAGCGCACCCGAAACCGACAAGTAGTGCCCAAACAGCGGCTCGTCCACCACCTCCACCTCAGGGCGCTGCGCCACGGCGTACATCACCGCGGTCGACCGGCAACGCGGCCCCGACCACAGCGACACCCGATCCGGGGTCACCGGATGAGCTGGATGAAGCCCGAACGCTCCTCCGGCGCATCTTTGTGCGCCGATTGCAACCGCAAGTGGTACTGGTAGATGCCATCCGGCACGTAATGGCCACCGGTTTGGTGTTCCCCCAACCACGGCTGAGCCGGGTCCTCGGATTCGAACACAACTTCCCCCCAACGGTTGAACACCCGCAGCCGGTAGTTTTCAGTCAAAATCGCTTCGCCCACCGGAATGAAGGCATCGTTCATGCCGTCGTTGTTCGGCGAGAACGCCGTGGGAACGTAAACCGCAAAGTCGATGGGCGTGAAGTGGGCGGTGATGACATCGCTTTCTTCAATGTCAAATACCACCTCCCGTTCCTGCGGGCCCGGGAAGGGGTTGGTGCCCTCAGCGGACCAGTGGTCGAAGACCCAGTTGGGTTCGGGCGTGGCCCATGCGTCGAGGGGGCCCACGGGCTCCAATCCCCCGCTCCAGCTCGACATGGTGGAAACGCCGCCCTCAAGCGACACCGTTCCCGAGCCCGCAGGTTCGACGTTGACCGTCAGTTCGATGTGCTGGATGACCTCGAAGTGCGCCGTGATGGTATCAGGTTGGTTGACGAAAATGGTACCCGGGTTACTCGTCAAGGACGGGGACACGTTCAATCCAGTGGTGGACCAACCGGTAAAGACGTGCCATTCATCCACGCCCTCGGCCGCGATGCCGTGGTAGCCCGCATCGGTCAGTTGGGATGCGGGGTAGGTGCCGAGCGGGGTGTTGTCGAGCAGGATTTGGCCTGCACCTGCCGGCTCCACTTGGAACACCAGCAGCTCCGGGTCCAAATCCGATGCAAAGTGGGCAATAAGCGTCACGTCCCCCTGCAGCTCGAAGCCCAGCACCGGGTTCTCCGGGTCCAACAGCACCACGTCGCCTTCCACCACCTCCCAGAACAGGAAGGGCAGCGCATTCGACACGTCCGCCGTCAACTCGAGCGGCAATCCGATGAAATACGTTCCGTCAAAGGGCGATGCCGATTGATTGATGGTCACCGAATTCACTTCCACTTCGCCGATGCCATCAATGAGCACCGTGACGGTCGCGGATTCCACGTCGTAGCAATCCTCCATGCCACTGACCAGCGTCGACGCACAGCGCCCGTCGATGAAGTCGTGGATCTCTTGTACGTTCGCCTCCCACTGCGCCAAGTTGCCCCCCCAGCGTTGGATGTGGCGCGGCATTTCGGGTTCGATGACCGCGATCATCGAGTCGAGCGCCCAGTGCATGTAGTCGCAGCTGAAGTAGGTGTTGCTCAAGTCCGCATACCGGTTGATGTAGGTGGCCCAAAACGCCTCGTTCTCCAACAAGGCGTTCAACACCGGCACGTGGCCCTGTCCACCGGGGTCACCGAGGGACTCCGGGTTGCACGGGTCGGCGTCGGGCTGCTGCGAGGGCACCCCGGTGTAGTTGGTCCCGTGGCCGAAGGTGTTGTCCATGTCCCACAGGGCGTAGCGCCACCGTTTGGCCGAACCGTCCGGGTGGCGGCCCCGCCACCACGCCGTGTTCCAATTCAGCCAGTCGGCGCACACCACGTAGGAGTTCATGATGAAGTAATCAATGAGGCTCATGGGATTCAAGGCGCTCACCACGTAATCGTAATTCGCGGCATCCGTCATGTCCTGGCTGGTCACGAAGTTGACCAAGGTGTTCCAATCGGCTGCACTGCCATACTCTTCCCACGTGCCGCCCCACGTCTTGATGAAGTCCACGAAGTGCCGCGGTTGGTCGTAATACACGTGGGTGAAGTCCAAATCATCGACCTTCTCCCGGTACTCGTAAACGCCCCAGTATTCTCCGTTCAGGTAAACGATGCAAGACTCGTTCGTCCGCTCATCGAGGTGCAGGTCAGCGAGGTGGCTCAGGGTTTGGACATACGCATCCCGGATGTGTCCACCGCCCGAAGACGGGTAGTTGTCGTTGGCAGCAGCCTTGAAAATCAAGCGCTGGTAAGCATCGCGATCCTTCACGTGGAAGAGCGGGGCTTGCACCGCGTGGCTGTAGCCCATTTCATCGCGCGTCACATAATCGAAGCCCTTCTGCGGGTAGGCATTGGAGTCGTTGCCGTGCTCGTTGGCGTCTCCCGTCGCTTCGCACCAGAACGTGCCATCCGGATGGAAGAACTCGATGTGCGTGGGCTCGTCCACTCCTCCGCCCCACCCCCCGGGCCACACGCCATCCTCCTGGCCATCGCCCGAAACCGACACCACGATCATCGCGTGCGCGTCGTCGCCGGTGAAGTAGGTGTTTGTGGCGACGTAGCTCGGTGCCAGGATTCCGGAGGGATCGAAGGCCGCTGCACGAATGACCGTGGTGGCCCCCACATCGATGGGCGTCGTGTAGAGGGGGCTCGCGGCCGTGGGCGCATAGCCGTCTAAGGTATAGCGCACTTCGAGTCCGGACGGTGCCGACAACTCCACGGTCACCCCACCAGAGTATAGCCCCGCTTCCACATCGAACTCCGGAGAACCGGCGTAACCGGCGTAATACGGACCGCCATTGGGCGCGTTCGGCGTGGGGCTTGTGCAAATCACCCAATCGCCGGATCCGTCCACGTCGCGCGACCAGCTGTGGTCGGCTTGCGAAGGCGACCAATCCACCCCGAAGGTGTAGGACTCCCACACCGTTCCCGACGGATCCGCGAACACGATCGACTCCCCCGCCGTTTGGCGGATTTTGAAGTTCGTGTTCAGGTTGCCGCCCACATAAAGGTTCGCAGGAATTTCCCCTTCCGCGGAACACATGACCATTAAAAAGCCCCCGGCTGGCACTTGGGTGTTCGCAGGTATTTCGAATTTGGTCGGATCATTCACGTCATCGCTCAAGTGATGCCCCCCGATGTCCACCGGCGCTCCCGTCGGATTGAAGAACTCGACGAAGTCCTCGTTGTCTCCGCCAATGCCCAGCGAATAATTCGCGGCCGAAAACTCGTTGATGACCACCTGCGCATCCGCTGACCATGCCCAACCCGCGGCACACAGCAAGAAGAACCAACTTTTCATTGTAGCGTTCATGGAAAAGGATTATTGGATGCTCAACCGAGCGGTCACAGGCTGGCCATGGCCGGTAACCAACCGCACGACATAGCTGCCGGCTTCGAGGTCTTCCCGCACCAAACGGTGTTGCGTTCCGGTGGTCACTGCGGACTGCACCAGCCGGCCCCGGGCGTCCAGCAACTCGATGGTCACGGGCTGCCGCGCCGGGTTTTCAAACCGGATGAGCGCCTCCTCGGTCATGGGGTTGGGGTAAACCACCGGTGCAGTGGCCACTGCCTCGTTGACCCCGTTGAGCAAGACACATCCTTCCGCGATGCCGTGCAGGGTGTTCTCGTATTGATCGTTCACCACGTCCACAATGGATTCGATGCAGATTTCGTCTTCTGCGTTGGACCAGTACAAGCGAACGAGCGGCACCCACTCGTAGTTCTTCATGAAGCTCTCGCCTTCGTAGGACAAACCGATGACCTTCGCTCCCCCCGGCATGAAGGCGGGTTCAATCGGGTAGTCGATGGGATCGGCGATGCTGACCGCGCTAGCGATCCCCATGCCGGACATCGTGAATTCATAGCCGACGATCCGGTTGTTGGGGTTGAGCACGTGGACGTCGACGTACCCTTCACTCGTGTTGATGTTGCCGATGGCGAACTGGACCGTGTCGAACGGGTTGGTGATCTCCACCACCGGGAACTGGCATTTGTCGTGCACGCCAGAGCTGTCCGGGTGCTCGTGGGCCACGTTGAAAAACTGGCACTGGGACATGAGCGCGGCATCCGTCACCGTGATGTTGCCATCTTGGTCGATGTCCGTGCACGGCTCGGCGGCGATGTCATTGCCCAAAATGTGCTCCACATAGCCCACCGCGTCCGAGTATTCCTGCGCGCCGTTGGCGTCCAAATCGCCCATCAGCGCGGAGCCGTTGCAGTCGCCGTTGCAGTCGGGTTGAGCCAAACCGAAGACCTCTCCGGTGCAATCCGTGTATTCCTGGCAATCTTCGTACTCCTCCACCACCAAGTCCCCGCTCGACCGGTCGATGCCGATGCACACCACCGCCCAGTTGTTGTCGTAGGACATTTCATAGCGGCCCAAGGCGTCCGGGCTTTCGTCCCAGTTCACCCGCACCACCAGTTGGTACTGTCCATCCGGGATGTCCGTCACATCGATCCACTGGCAAGAAAGCCCGCTGCTGTAAATGTCCCCGCAATGCGCAGAGATGCCCATGTTGCTGCAACCGTATTGCGCCGTTCCGCCGTCGCTGCATTCCAAATCCATGACGCAGAACCCGTTCTTGAATCCAATGGGCAGCGCCGTGCCGTCCATCTCGAATAAAATATACTCCGCGTACCCTTTGTAGTGGAAGTGGTTGTGGCAATCGCCCCACTCGAATTGTTGCGTCGCTGCATTTTGCGACGTAGGGCCGATGTAGTAGTCCACGTCGCCGATGTTCTTGATGTGGGTGGTGAAGCGGACCAATTCCCGCGTGCCGTAACCGTTCAAGCACCCCTCGCCCACGTAGCAATCCCCCTGACCCACCTCAAGCGTGGCCGCGGTCAAGCTGTTCGAAATCGCACTCTCCAGCACAATCAAATCCGGCCCCGTGCAGTCCGGGTCGCCCGGGTAAATGCAATCCCCGGAATCCACTTCCGCCAACGGGCTGTAATTGCACGCCGCCTCATCCATGCACCCCGTGGGCGGCCCCACGAAGTCGAATTCCCACTCGAAACCCGCACCACACGACCCGTCCAAACTCGCCATCCGCACCCAGTACGTCACGCCCTCCTCCAACAACACCGTCAACGACGCAGACTCACCGCATCCCCCTTCGAAGTCGTCGTAGTAGATCGACCCTTCGTTGGTGTCGTCGAAGTTGTTCATGTTGCAGTAGTCGTAAATCCACAGGCGCGTGTTGCAGGCGGCTTCGCACGTGCTCAAGAGGTACATCCCGTTCTGCGGCGGGGTGAATGTGTACCAGTATTCGTTGCTTGTTTGGCCTACCCAACCGTAATCCGCCTCTGTCAACTCGCCCGCATCCGTGCACGTGAAGCCCTCCGGACACAGGAAGTACGCCGACTCGCCGTACCCGAACGCGTTCCCCGACGCAACCTCCTCCCCATCGATGGAAATCCAGTAGCCGCCCGGCGAATAAATGCCATCCCCGTACGAATCGTAAATGTGGAACTCGAGGCACGGCTCCACGATGTTCGCGTCGAAGCACACCACCGTCTCTTCCAACACACCGCTGGTGCCGCCGGCGCCTTCCGCGAGCACGACATCCCCGGAGAGGAGCTCCCACGAGGTCTCGTTGGGCCAGTTGTCCGGCTGGATGCCAATGGTAATGGCCAATTCGCCGTCCGCGCATTGGGCGAAGGCTGCATGAGTGAAGAACGCGAGGCCCAAGGCCGCGAACAAACGCAAGGGAGTGTGTGGGTTCATGAGGTTGGTTTCGGTCGAACAGGATGCAAAAGATACGCCAACAGGCACATCTAAACTACGAACTGCCGCAGTGCCTGAAAGGTTGCACCGGTGGACGGCGGGGGTATGGCGCGCCTTTACTATTTTTGCGGCATGGCACACGATCATCACGAACCCCAACAGAACGAAATCGGAGGACCGGTGGTCTTCGCGCTCATGATGTTCGCCATCGTTGTGATGGTGATCGCCTTCATGGCCTCGTAAAACCGCGCCGACTTCGTTCAAAAAACCCCGCGCTGGCAGTCCAACGCGGGGTTTTTTCGTGCCAGCCATTCGGGGCTCAGCGGGCGAGGTCCATCTCCTCGACCAGGTGCCCGGCTCCGGCGTACACGTCGATGACCCACAGCACGTAGCGGATGTCCACCATGATGTTGCGGCACCGGGTTTCGTCGAACAAGATGTCGCTCATGGTGCTTTCCCACGTCCGGTCGAAGTTGATGCCGACGAGGTGCCCGTCGCCGTTCAAGGCGGGTGACCCCGAGTTTCCTCCAGTGGTGTGGTTGCTTCCGGTGAAGCAAACGGGCAAATCGCCGTCTGTGTTCGCGTACTGCCCCCAGTCTTCTGCCCGCAACGCTTCCACCAAATCCACGGGCAAATCGAAATCGGCATCGCCCGGCACATACTTCTGCAAGATGCCCTTGTGGGTGGTGAACGGTTCGTAACGCATGCCGTCATACGGGGCGGACCCTTCCACCTTGCCGTAGGTCAAGCGCAGGGTGCTGTTGGCGTCGGGGAAAAACGCATCATCGGGGAAGAGCTCCCGGAGCGACCGCGTGTACAAGGCGGTTTGCTCGTCGAGGGCGCCCCGGAGGCGGCCGTACTCGGGCGCGATTTGGTCAAAGTAAGCCGTGCGCAACCCTTCAATGAGCTGGTAGGCAGGGTCTTTCGCCAGCTTCGCGAAGGACTTGGTTTGGCCCTTGTCCAACAGGGCGAGGAGCTCATCGGCGTTGTCGAACACGGATTTGCTGAACACTTGGCGCGCGAAATCCGGGCCGTCGGTCACCCCTTGCAACGGCTGGGGCAACCACGCGGCATCGGGGAGGTGGGCCATGTACGGCCCGGTCAAGGCGGCGAGCAGGGCTTCGTCGGTGGCGGCATCGTAGGTGCGGAAGTGCGCCGTAACCGACGCACGGAGCGACTCGAGCGTGGCCTCCCATTCCCCGGCGGCCTCGAGGTCATTGCCGTTTTCGATGGCGTTGCGGAAGCCGTGGGCGAAGTTCAAGATGTCTGCGCCGTAGTAGACGTACTCGATGAAGAGGGAGCGGGCGGTTTGGTAGGGGAAGTATTCGGCGTTGAGGGCTTGGATGGCGGGAACGCATGCGGCGACTTCGCGGTTGCCCGTGCTGGCCGCCCGGCGGGCGAATTCGGATTCGAGGGTGCGTTTTTGGTCGAGGGCTCCGAGTTCGATGAGGCCTTTGTTTTGGCCAATCCACTTCTTCCACGCATTCGCGACGCTGCTCTGCTTGTCGGCGTAGGCAATCCGCAACTCCGGTGAGGTCGCGCGGGCAGCGTTGATCACAGCGAGGCTCGCATCCCGCATGCCGATGCGCATCGGGTTCAATTCATCGATGACGAACGAAACCGCATCGGAAGTGAGGTATTGCTCGGTGGAGCCAGGGAAGCCGAACACCATGGTGAATTCTCCGGGTGCGACGCCGCCGATGTTCACCGGCAGGTGATGGGCCGGTTGGTACGGAACGTTGTCTTCGGAGATGTCCGCCGGGGCGTTGTTGGCATCCGCGTAGATGCGGAAGACCGAGAAGTCGCCCGTGTGCCGAGGCCAAACCCAGTTGTCGGTATCCCCGCCGAACTTGCCCACGGCGCTCGGTGGCGCCCCCACCAGCCGCACATCGCGAAAGGTCCGGGTGGTGATGAGGTAGTGGCTGTTGCCAAAATCAAAGGCCACCACGCTGCCTTCCAACTCCGTGCCGGCCGTGGCCTCTTCCACCACCGCAGCCCGTTCCGCCTCCTTGTCCTCCGCGGCGTCAATGCGCGCGGTCACGTCCTCAATCCGGTCGATGAAGGTGGCTGTGAGGTCGGGGTTGATGAGCTCATCCTCGCGGGTCATGGCCCAAAAGCCGTCCGTGAGGTAGTCGTGCTCAACGGTGGAGTGGTACGCTATTTGGCCATACCCGCAGTGGTGGTTCGTCAAGAGCAACCCTTCGCTGCTCACCATCTCCGCCGTGCAACCGCCGCCAAAGTGGACAATGGCGTCCTTCAAACTGCCCTGGTTCACGCTGTAAATGTCCTCGGCAGAAAGGTGCAGCCCCATTGCCTGCATCTCATCCTCCACGGCTTCGAGCAACGTGGGGATCCACATGCCCTCTTTCGCGGAGGCAGAAAAAGCAATCGTCATCAGAAACATCAAGGCCTGCAATCGGTCGAATGTGCGCTTCATCTCGTTCAAAATTTGTGCGGCCCGCGCCGCTGTGGGACGCGCAAGTTACCGATTTCGGTGGCTTACCTTCGCGGCATGGAAGCGATTGATTTTCGATCTGACACCGTGACGCGGCCGACTCCGGCCATGCTCAAGGCCATGGGCCAAGCGGCAGTGGGCGATGATGTGTTTGCAGAAGACCCCACCGCAGGGGCCCTTGAAGCGCGGTGCGCCCGGCTGTTGGGGCACGAAGCGGGGCTGTTTTTTCCGTCTGGCACCATGGCGAATCAAGCGGCCATTCAAGTGCATGTGGCGCCGGGCGACGAGGTGGTTTGCGGGGAGTTGAGTCACATCTACCATTACGAGGGAGGCGGCATCGCACGGAATGCCGGAGCTTCGGTCCGGTTGTTGGCCGGTGACCGGGGCCGTTTCACTGCCGCCCAGGTCGCGGGTGCGATCAATCCGCCGGACAGCCACTTCGCGCGCACGGCGTTGGTGGCTTTGGAAGACACCGTGAACAAAGGCGGGGGCGCGGTGTGGGATGCGGCGGAGGTGGCTGCCATTCGGGAGGTGACCGAGGCGGAGGGGCTGCCGTTGCATTTGGACGGCGCACGGCTTTGGAATGCACAAGTGGCGCGGGGTGCGGCAACGGGGCCCGATGCGGATTGGAGCGCTTACGGCACCTTGTTTGACTCGGTGTCCATCTGCTTTTCGAAGGGACTCGGCGCGCCGGTGGGCTCGGTGCTGGTGGGCAGCGAGGCGTTCATCCGCCGGGCGCATCGGGTGCGGAAGGTGATGGGGGGAGGCATGCGCCAAATCGGTGGGCTCGCCGCCGCCTGCCTCCACGCCTTGGACCACCACCTGCCCCTCCTCCACCGCGACCACGCTGCGGCCGCACGGTGGGGGGAAGCGGTGAGCGCCCACCCGGACTTCATCGCCATCGAACCGGTCGAGACCAACATCGTCATCGCCACGCTCCGGTCCGGATTGGCCGCGGACACCGTGGTGCAGGCGCTGGGCGATCAAGGCATCCGTTGCATGGCCTTTGGCCCTACGAAGATCCGGTGGGTCATGCACCGCGACATTTCACCTGCCCAATTGAACCGCGCGTTGGAGGCCTTTGCGGGGGCTCGGCTGGGTTGACGTGCGCCCTCAGTGGGCGATTTGCAGCCGGTGGGCCGCTCGGGCTCCGGAGGCCGACGTGTACTGGACGAAATAGGTCCCTGCCGGCCAATAGGCCACCGATGTGGTGCCGACCCGGTCGTGGATGCGGTGGACCAAGCGGCCTTGGGCGTCGAGGATCTCAGCGGCGTTGGTGCCGAGCGGCAGTTGCCAGCGCAATGTGTGGTATGCGGGATTTGGCGCCAGCGTGAAACCGCCTGCCTCCTGCGCCCCCACACCCGTCGTGCACGACCCGATGGTCAGGATGAAGACGTCGGAAGCTTCGCAGCCTTCGTCGTTCGCGACGGTCAAGTAAAGGGGGTATGTGCCGACGCCCCATTCCTCCGCTTCGATGTACAAGAACTGGTTGATGGAACCGTCCTGCCACACGTAGTCCAGGCCGGGAGGGCCGTAGAGGAGCAACGTTTGGTCCAGACAAATCAAGGAATCCTCGCCCAAGCTGAATTGCAGCGCATTGCTCACCACCAATTCCGTGCCCCCGGCGAACGCGCACCCAGCGTCATCCGTCACCTGCAGGTCGTACCAACCGGCCACCAGCCCCTCGAGGTCCTCGCTCGTGGCGTCGAAACCCGCTGCATTCGACCACGCAAATTCATACGGGGCCGAGCCTCCTGACAACGTGATGTCAATCGCACCGTCTTGCGCCCCATCACAAGTCGGATCGGACGCCACCACTTCCAGTTGGAAGGGCGAAGGAGCCGCCACGGTCACCTCCTCGCTGTATTGCGCGCCACAGGCCGTTTCCACATCGATGGTGTACGTGCCCGGGAGCAATCCCGACGCGTACGCACCTTCGAAGGTTCCTGAAGGACCGGCGATGGTGCAGGTGAAGTCCGAACCGCTCCCGGACAAAGTGGCTAGGATTTGCCCGTCCGCCACGACTTCCTCGCTCAACGGGCAATCGATGTCGCTCGACAACGTGACCAAGGCCGCTTCCGGCGTGGGGTTGGCGGCTACGGCGACCTGGGCCTCGCCCGAGCTGCCGCCCCAGCCGTCCAACTGGATGAAATACGTCGCTCCTGCTTCCAAGCAGTCGGAATACAAACGCGATGCGTAACCGTTGCCGGGGCCACATCCGCCTGGGATGTCGTCTGCTGCTCCGACCAATTCAAAGCCCGCCCAATCGCCGCAGCTGGTGGCTTTGTACAGCGCGAGTTGGGTGTCCATGGTGGTGCCTGCGATGCAGGTATTGATCACAACGGGGTCGGATGTGGTGGCCGTGAAGGTGAGCCAAACCGAGCGTGCCACATTGCCGTCTGAGCCGCACCACCACCCCTGTGATCCGCAGCCCCCGAGCGGGTTCGCGCCCGGAGACGGCTCCCCGATGGAAGCCGTTGCCCCTTCGGTGGAGACCAGCACGGTGTCGCCACCGATCGCGATGTCCGCCGCACTGCACGGGCTGTCGTGGTCTACGAAGCCAGAAACGGATGGCGTGAAGGTCCACACGTTGCCATCCCCGGTGCCGTTGTAAGCAGCAATCGGTGCGCCGTCCGCTGCGATTTCAAAGTTGGTGCCGCCGTCGCCATAAACATCTACG